>NZ_JBSGAW010000005.1:0-91827 GCF_053600955.1 Streptomyces sp. NPDC004838
ATCCCCACCCGGTCCCCCACCCCAAGACCCAGACCCCCGAAGCCACCCGCCAGACGCGCGACCCGGTCAGCCACCTCCCGCGTCGTACGAACCCGATCACCGCACACCGTCAACGGCCGGTCGGGAAACTGCTGAAGCGCCCGATGCAGGGCCTGAGTCAAATACACAACATCCTCCGAGTGCTGCCCGGCGGCATCGGCGGGCCAACGGGCGAGCCCGCCTCGTACAGCGGGTTGGGCTTCCCGGCCGGCAGGGGGTGGACCCGGCCGGCCGGGGAACGGGGGGCGGGGCGCCGTCAGCCCGCGAGGACACCTTCGTCCAGCACGAACTCGGCGGTGCCGAGCAGGGCCGGGCCGCCGGTCTGGCGCAGCGCCTTCAGCTCCAGCTTCACGCGCCTGCCGCCGCCGGGCTCGTCGGTGATCCCGGCGACCGTGGCGGAGCAGGTGAGCTCGTCGCCGGGCCACATCTGGTCGACGAAGCGGACCTTGAACCGGCGGATCCGCTCGACGCCGATCCAGTCGGTGACGTAGGTGGCGAGCATGCCGGCCTGCAGCATGCCGACCGAGAAGACGCTCGGGAAGCCGACCGACCGCGCGTACACCTCGTCGTGGTGCAGCGGGTGGAAGTCACCCGAGGCGCCCTGGTACTTGACGTAGTCGGTGCGGGACATCGGCGGATAAGTCCGCGGCTCGGCCTCCTGGCCGACGGCCAGGGTCAGCGGGGTGACGGTGCTCATGCCTGCTCCTCCTCGGCCTTCGGCGGTCGAGCGGTCTCGACGATGGTGCTGTTCTGCTCGGCGACCAGCGTGCCGTCGTTCCCGTCCCGGAACTCGGTGACCAGCTTGGCGAACTTCATCACGCCGCCGCGCTTGCCCGGCTTCTCGAACCGGTCAGTGATCCGGGTCACGCAGGTGAGCGTCTGCCCGGCGCTCGGCAGCGGGCCGTAGAAGACGTACTCCTCCTCACCGTGCAGGATGCGGCTGCGGTCGAAGCCGGTCAGTTTGGTGATCGTCCGCTCCGGGTCCTCCCAGATGAGCCGCGCGCTGGTGAGCATGGTCGGCGGGATGACCGGCTCGGGGCCGAAGTGCGCTTCGTTCTCGGACTTCACCGCGCGGGCGAACTCGCGGATCTTGCTGTAGTCGAGCGGGAACTCGTACGCGTCGCTCACTGGTCGCCGCCCTGCGGGACGATGCGCTGGCGGGTGATCTCGACCGACTTCGGGAAGTCGTCGGCGCCCATGATCCCGGCGAGTTCGGCGACGCTCCACTGGTGGTCCGCGGAGTTGATCGCGTGGCCGAGCGAGTAGCCGCCGTAGAGGCCGACGTGGCCGCCGTGGACCGAGAACGCCTGGCCGGTGAAGGGGCAGTCCGCGGTGGACAGGTAGGCCACGAGCGGGGAAATGTGCTTGGGGTGGTAGCGGTCGAAGGCGCTCTCGTCCTGCGGGGCGGCGACCGCGGCGCCGATGCCCGGGGTGGCCTTGACCGGCTCGGTGCGGCCGACGGGGGCGATGGAGTTGGCGCGTACTCCGTAACGGCCGAGTTCGCGCGAGGCGTTGACGGCCTGGATGGCGAGTCCCGCCTTGACGGCCGAGTAGTTCCACTGGCCGATGTTGCCGTGCAGGCCCGAGCCGGAGGAGGTCTGGATGAGGGCGCGGTCGGTGGTGGCGCCGTTCTTGGACTGTTCTCGCCAGTAGCGGGCCGCCGCCCGGGTCACCGAGAAGGCGCCCTTGAGGTGGACGGCGACGACGAGGTCGAACTGTTCCTCGGTCATGTTGACCAGCATCGCGTCGCGGATCACGCCGGCGTTGTTCACGACCACGTGCAGGTCGCCGAAGGACTCCACCGCGGCGGTGGTCAGTTGCTCGCCGACGGCCAGGTCCGCGACGCTGCCCTCGACGGCGACGGCCTCGCCGCCGGCCGCGACGATCTCCTCGACGACGTCCTTGGCTCCCGCCACGTCGTTGACGACGACCTTGGCGCCCTCGGCGGCGAAGAGCAGCGCGTGTTCGCGGCCCAGACCTCCGCCCGCGCCCGTGATCACCGCGACGCGGCCATCCAGCTGTCCCATCAGCTACTCACTTTCAGAATGAAGAGGGGTGGTGCTTTCCGACGCCGGGTCAGGAGAGCTTTTCGTAGAGGGTGACGACGCCGACGCCGCCGAGTCCGAGGTTGTGCTGCAAGGCGAGGTTCACGCCGTCGACCTGCCGGGCGTCGGACTTGCCGCGCAACTGCCACACCAGCTCGGTGCACTGGGCGAGACCGGTGGCGCCCAGCGGGTGGCCTTTGGACATCAGGCCGCCGGAGGGGCCGACGACCACCTGGCCGCCGTAGGTGTTCTGCCCGTCCTCGACGAACTTCTGCGCACCGCCCTCTTCGCACAGGCCGAGGGCCTCGTAGGTGAGAGCCTCGTTGACGGTGAAGCAGTCGTGCAGTTCGACGACCCCGATGTCCTTCGGGTCGACGCCCGCGGCCTCGTAGACCTGTCGGGAGGCGCGGCGGGTCATGCCTGCGCCGACCACCTCGATCATGCTCTTGGGCTCGAACGACTCCTCGGTGTCCGAGACGAACGCCTGTGCCTTGATGGCCACTTCGGCGTTCAGGCCGTGCCGCCGGGCGAACTCCTCGGAGCACAGGATCGCCGCGCCGGCGCCGCAGGTGGGCGGGCATGCCTGGAGGCGGGTGACCGGGCCGAAGATGTGCGGTGAATCCAGCACCTCCTGCTCGGTGATGGGGGTGCGGAACACCGAGTACGGGTTGTTCGCCGCGTGGGTACGGGACTTGACGGCGATCTTGGCGAAGAACTTGGGATCGGCGTCGTACTTCTCGACGTACTCGATGCCCGCGCCGCCGAAGAGCTGGGCGGCGCGCGGCAGCGACTCGTCGATGCCGTGCAGTTCGTCCAGGACGGCGTCGAAGCGGGCGGTGGGGCTCGGACGGTCGCCGACCCAGTGCTTGACCAGGGCGCCCGGCCGCATCTGCTCGAAGCCGACGGCGATGGCGCACTCGACGATGCCCGCCTCGACGGCCTGCTTGGCCAGCCAGAGGGCGGTGGAGCCGGTGGCGCAGTTGTTGTTGACGTTGACGACCGGAATGCCGGTGATGCCGACGCTGTAGAGCGCGGCCTGGCCACTGGTCGAGTCGCCGTATACATAGCCGGCGTATGCCTGCTGGACGAGGTCGTAGGAGACCCCGGCGTCCTCGAGCGCGGCACGGATCGCGCGCTCACCCATGACGTTGTACGTGTCGCTCTTGCCCGGCTTGGCGAACGGGATCATCCCGACGCCGGCGACAAGGACTCGACGGCCCATCGCTGTCCTCCAAGGGGAGATTCATGTGAATGGATTTTTAGTTTGTGGACGTTTCTTCCTGCTGTCAAGGTATTGCTTGCTTACAACTACGAGATGCAAGATTGGGCCTCGGCGATCTGGCGCCGCGCATACGAGAGGACGGCAGGACCGTGGGCCGATATGTGCACACCGCTGCTCGGCGATCCACGGGGCCTGGACGTCCGCCATGCCGAGGTCCCGCTGGAGCGGGCGAGCACAACGTCGGCGCCGCCCAGGAGGACGTCATGCGCGCCGAACGGTTACCCGAAGCCTGACCCCGCCCCGGCCGACGCCCGCCCGGACCCTTCCCGGCACGAGCGACCATGACCGCTTCGGCGGCGCGCACGGGCCCACCAGCCGCGCGGGGACGCGCCCGGCGGCGAGAAGCCCCAGCTCACCCTCGGTCTGGAACGCTCCGTGCTCGACCGGATCCCGGTCGGACACCCGCCTTTCGCCGACACGGTCACCGCTACGACGGTCGACCTGGACGGTGACGCCGGCGCGCCGTCCATCTTCCGGGCCCTGCCGGAGCAGCCGAGCTCCGCCTTCCCGATCTCCCTTGCCCGAACCCCGCCCCCGCCCCCGCTACCCGAGGAGTGCAGACCGCACATGGCGCAGATCATCGAGCACGACAGGCTTTTCATCGGTGGCCGGTGGGTCGAGCCCGCCGGCGGTGAGACCATCGAGGTGGTCTCACCGGTGACCGAGCAGATCGTCGGCCGGGTCCCGCACGCCGCCCCGGCGGACGTGGACAAGGCGGTGGCCGCCGCCCGCGAGGCGTTCGACCACGGCCCCTGGCCGCGGCTGACCGTCGCCGAGCGCGCCGAGGTGGTCACCCGGATCAAGGACGCCCTGCTCGCACGCCATCAGGAGATGGCCGAGCTGATCACCCTGCAGAACGGCTCGCCGATCAGCTTCTCCGTGCGCGGGCAGGCCCTCTCCGCCGTCGCCATCTTCGGCGCGGCCCTGGCCGCCGCCGCGCAGCTGACCCTGGAGGAGGAACGCCAGGGACTCACGGGCCCGGTGCTGGTACGGCGTCAGCCCGTCGGCGTGGTCGCCGCCATCACCCCGTGGAACGTCCCCCAGTTCACCATCGCCGGCAAGCTCGCCCCCGCCCTGCTCGCCGGCTGCACCGTCGTACTGAAGCCCTCCCCGGAGACCCCGCTCGACTCCTACCTCCTGGCGGAGATCTGCGAGCAGGCCGGACTGCCCGAAGGCGTGCTCTCCGTACTGCCCGCCGACCGGGAGACCAGCGCCCACCTCGCCGCCCACCCCGGCATCGACAAGATCGCCTTCACCGGCTCGGTCGGCGCGGGCAAGGCCGTCATGGCCGCCGCCGCCCAGAACCTCACCCGCGTCTCCCTGGAACTCGGCGGCAAATCCGCCGCCATCATCCTCGAGGACGCCGACCTCGACGCGGCACTGCCCGGCATCGTCGGCGGCACCTGCGCCGCCAACAGCGGCCAGGCATGCATCGCCCTCACCCGCGTCCTCGCACCCGCTTCCCGGTACGACGAGGTGGCCGCGAAGCTCTCCGCCTCCTTCAGTGCGCTGACCGTGGGCGACCCGTCCGACCCCGCCACCGTCGTCGGACCGATGGTCACCAGGAAGCAGCAGGAGCGGATCCTGGACTACATCCGCGTCGGCCAGGCGGAGGGCGCCAAACTCCTGACCGGCGGCGGAACACCGGCCGACCGGCCGACCGGCTGGTACGTCGAACCGACCCTCTTCGGCGACGTCACCAACGACATGCGCATCGCCCGCGAGGAGATCTTCGGCCCCGTCGTCTGCCTCATCCGGTACGAGAGCGAGGAGGACGCGGTCCGCATCGCCAACGACTCCGACTACGGCCTCTCCGGAGCCGTCTTCACCGCCGACAGCGAGCACGGCAAGCGCCTCGCCCGCCGGATCCGCACCGGCACCTTCACGATCAACGGCTTCCGCCTCGACCCCGCCGCACCCTTCGGCGGCTTCAAGAACTCCGGCATCGGCCGCGAGTTCGGCCCCGAGGGCCTGGTCGGCTACTTCGAGTACCAGACCATCAACCTCCCCGTCCCCGCCGGAGCCTGACCCGTCTCTTCAGACCAAGGAGAAGACTGTGCGAGCAGCAGTACTCAACACCGTCGGCGACACCACCCTCGAAGTGAAGGAGCTGACCCTGGCACCCCTGGGCGCCAGACGCGTCCGCGTCAAGCTGCACAAGGCCGGCCTGTGCCACTCGGACCTGTCCGCCATGGGCGGCGTGCTCGTCCACCCGGCCCCGTTCGTCCCGGGTCACGAGGGTGCCGGCGAGATCGTCGAGGTGGGCGAAGGCGTCACCCACGTCAAGGCGGGCGACCGCGTCATCGTGTGCTGGATGCCGCCGTGCGACGCATGCCCGTCCTGCAAGGCAGGCGACGGCCACCTGTGCCGCAGCGGGTTCGCGGCCTTCGGCAAGCCGGGCTTCACGGACGGCGAGAGCCCGCTGCCCGGCATGATGGGCACCGGAACCTTCGCCGAGGAGGCCGTGATCGAGGCGACCGCCGCGATCCCGATCCCGGACGACCTGCCCTACGACATCGCCGCCCTGATCGGCTGCGGCATCGCCACCGGTGTCGGTGCCGCACTGAACACGGCGAAGGTGAAGCCCGGCTCCTCGGTGGTCGTCATCGGCCTCGGCGGAGTCGGCATGAGCATCGTCCAAGGCGCCAAGGTGGCCGGCGCGGCCCAGATCATCGCGGTCGACCCCACCGCCAACCGCCGCGACTGGGCACTGAAGTTCGGTGCCACCCTCGCCGTCGCCCCGGAGGAACTGGAAGACACCAAGAAGCGCCTTACCGGCGGCTTCGGCTTCGACTACGCCTTCGAGGCGGTGGGCAAGCCCGGCACTCTGCGCGCCGCCTACGACGCGGCCCGCCTCGGCGGCTCCGTCGTCCTGGTCGGCGCAGGCTCCCGCTCCGACGTGTCCGACATCAGCATGGGCGAACTGTTCCTGAACGAGAAGAAGATCCTCCCCTCGTTCTACGGCGGGGACGATGTTCGCCGTACCTTCGCCACGATCATCGACCTGTGGCGGGCGGGCCGCCTCGACCTGGAGTCGATGATCACCCATCACGTGCCGCTGACGGACGTCAACGAAGCCATCCGGCAGATGCGTACCGGTGAGGCACTGCGCACCATCGTCGACATCGTCTGATCCGACCGGTTCCGCTGCCGGGCCCCGCAGCACGCGGGGTCCGGCCGATTTGCCTTCCAGGGCCGCCCGGAGAGCGCACGCCGGTACACCGGGGGCCTCGCCCCGGAGGCCGGGGAGGCGTTCGGGGTGTTCGCGTCACCAGCCGGGTTCTTCACCACCGCGGGTGGTCCCGTGGCGCGGGGCGCGGATCACTGCGCGGCGTACCCGCCGTCGACGAGGTGGTGGCTGCCGTTCACGAAGGAGGCCCGGTCGGACAGCAGGAAGGCGGCCATCTCGGCGACCTCCTCGGCGGTGCCGAGCCGGCCGGCCGGGTGCAGGCCGACGAGGTGCGCGCGCTCCGCGTCGGTGGCGTCGGCCAGCAGCGGGGTCTCGATGAAGCCGGGCACGATCGCGTTGATCCGGACCCCTCGCGCCGCGTACTCAAGCGCCGCGGTCTTGGTCAGACCGATGACGCCGTGCTTGGCCGCCGCGTAACCGGCGACGCCGGCGAAGCCGTTGATGGCGCAACTGGAGCCCATGTTGACGATCGCGCCGCCGCCGGAGGCGAGGATCATGGGCAGCTCGTACCGGAGCGAGTAGAAGACGCCGTCGAGGTTGGTGGCGATGACGCGCCGCCACTCGTCCTGCGGGTAACGGTGCGTCGGTGCGACGGGGCCGCCGACGCCGGCGTTGTTGACCGCCAGGTGCAGGGCGCCGAGCCGGTCCACGGTGGTCTGTACGGCCCGCTCGACCGATGCCGGGTCGGTCACGTCGACGCCGACCGCGATGGCCTCGGAACCGCCCGCCCGCAATTCGTCGGCGACCGCCTGTGCTCCCTTCTCCTTGATGTCCGCGATGGCCAGGGCGGCGCCGCCCGCGGCGAGGCGACGGGCCACGGCGCGACCGATACCGGAGGCGGAGCCCGTGACCAGGGCGATCCGGCCGGCGAACTCGGTGGCGTAGTCGGCGGAGGGGTTCACCGGTCCGTCTCTCCCTGCGGTCGGAGGGCCTGTCCGGCGTTCCCGCCGGTCGGCGCGCCGGCCGCGCCGACCCGTTCGCGGAAGGCGGGTCGCGGTCCGGGATACCGGCCGAAGGCTTCGCGGGTCGCCTCGTCCATCGGCCAGGGACGCCCGGTGTCGCGCGCCACCAGGACCGCGCCGGACTCGGCGACGACGGCGGGCTCGGCATGGCCTTCCTCGTGGACGGCGGCGGCCAGGGCCAGGCTGCTGCGGCCCAGCACCGGTATCCACATCCGGACCTGGACGGACCGGACAGGGTGCCAGACCTCGCGCCGGAACTCGACGAGATGCTGGCCGATCACCAGGCGGGCGCGGTCGCCGAGCACATCGAGGAGGCCGCCCTGGAGCCCGCCCGGCCTCTGCGGATTGACCCCGAGCAGCCGGCTGCGGGCCTCGTCCAGCAGCCGCATGTAGGCGACATTGCTGACATGGCCGCTCGGCCCGAGATCGGAGACCCGGACATCCAGGTCGACGACGAGATCGGACATCGATTCACCCATTCCTCTCACAGCACGACGTTGACGTGCGGGTCCAGCTTGACGTCCACGAGGAACGGCCCGTCGAGGTCACGGGCGACATCCCGGAGGGCGTCGAGGTCCTCCAGCCGGCGCACGGTCATGCCGCGCGCGCCCATCGCCTCCGCCATCGGGACCAGCTCGGGCCAGGCGTTGAGCGAGTGGGCCGGGTCGATGCCGTAGTGGACGAGTTTGTAGTGCTCGGCGCCGTAGGCACCGTCGTTGAGGACGACCACCAGCAGCGGCAGCTTCTCCCGGACGGCGGTGGTGAACTCGGCCATGTTCATCATGAAGCCGCCGTCGCCGACGACGAGAACGGTGAGGTCGCCGGGGCGTCCGACGGCCGCGCCGATGGCACCGGCCAGCCCGAGGCCGATCGATCCGAAGCCGCCCATGCAGGTGAAGTCCCGGGGGTGGGCCACCCGGACGGCGGGCCACACCCCGACCGCGAACCGGCCGATGTCACTGACCAGGACGCGCCGGTCGGGCAGGACCTCGTCGAGACGGATCGCCGCGGTCCGCACATCCACGGTGCCGGCGCCCGTCCTGTCCTGGAAGTCGTCGGCGAGCCGGTGCTCACGGAGGCGCTGCTCGACCTTCTCCAGCCAGCCTCGGGCCGGGGTGTGGCCGGCCGCGCGCAGGGTTTCGCCCATGGCCGCGGCAACGGCCTTCGCGTCGCCGGGTACGGCTTCGTCGACCTGGGTGAACCAGCCGAACGCGCCGGGGTCGGCGTCCACCTGGACGATCTTCTTGCCCCCCAGGAGTTCGCCGTGGAAGCTGGTGGCGGAGTTCAGGCTCGCGCCGAAGGCGATGACGCAGTCGGCCTCGGCGATGGCGGCCGTCGCCGCGCTGTGCGAGAGGTTGCCGAAGATGCCGAGGTCGCCCGGGTGGCCGCGGAACCAGTCCTTCGCGAGCGCGGTGGTGGCCAGCGGGGCGGCGATCAGCCCGGCGAGCGCCACAAGCTCCTCGCGGGCGTCCGCGGCCACCGCGCCCCGCCCGGCGAGGACCACCGGCCGCCTGGCGCCGGCGATCAGCCCGAGCGCGCCGTCCAGCCGCGCCTCGGTGGGCAGGCCCACGGCCCGCGAGAGCGGACGGGCAACGGGCGGCTGCGCACCCGCGTCCTTGCGGACCAGGCCGATCGGCAGGTCGAGCAGGACGGGTCGGTCCTCGGCCACGATGCGCCGCAGGGCCCGGTTGAGGTCGCGCACCAGGGTGGCCGGCTTGTAGACCTTCTCGTACCCCGCACCGGCCATGGCCGCCACCGCGGCCAGGTCCAGCCGCTGGAAGTGGGTCGGCTCCGCCGGGGTGTCCCCGGTGAGGAGAAGCACCCGGCTGCGGCTCCGGACGGCCTCGATCAGCGAGGTGACGGTGTTGGAGACCGCCGGTCCGTGGGTGACCGACGCCACGCCCACCCGCCCGGTCATCCGCGACCAGCTGTCCGCCATGCCCACCGCGCTGCCCTCGTGGACCACGGGCACGAAGCGGCCCGCGCGCTCGATGTAGTCGCAGAGGTACAGCATGTTGGCGTCGCCCATGAGCCCGAACACCGTGTCGACACCGTGTTCGAGCAGTGCGGCGGCGACCTCCTGATAGACCTTCATTTCCCGGTGTCCTTGTTTCCGGAGTGGGCCGGCCCGGCTTGCGGGACGATCAGGACCTTGGCGTCCTGCGGGGAGGCCGACAGGCTCGCGAACACATCCGGCACCTCGTCGAGACCGACGGTGCGGGTGACCAGCGGCGCGACGTCGAAGTCGCCGCCCGCCAGATGGGCGAAGGTCCGGGCGAACTCCTCGGGCGAGTACATCATCGCGAAGCGCAGCTCCAGTTCCTTGAGCACGGCCTGGGCCGGCTCGAAGCTGTCGGTGGTCATGCACAGTCCCGCGACGACGATCCGGGTCCTGGTGGGCGATCCGGTGATGATCTGCTGGACCACGCCCGGGACGCCGACGCATTCGAAGGCCACCGTGGGGCGCGGTTTCCGGCCCGGCGGGATGTCCGGGGCGGGCCTGTGGCGCGGTGTTTCCGCCGCGGCGGCCTGCGCCCAGGACCGGTAGGGGGATTCCCGCGCGGGGTCGACGACCACATCGGCGCCCAGCACCTCGGCCAGGCGGCGGCGCTCCGCGGAGAAGTCGGCCGCCACGATCGGACCCGCGCCGCGCATCCGCAGCACGGCGATGACCGCGAGTCCGATGGGTCCGCAGCCGACGACCAGGGGGACGTCGTCCGGGCCGAGGCCGGCGCGGGTCACCGCGTGGTAGGCGACGGCGAGCGGCTCGGTGAGGGCGGCCTGCTCGGTGGGGAGGTGGTCGGGGACCTCCAGCAGGAGCGCCTCGGAGAGCACCATGCGCTCGGCGTACCCGCCCGGGGTCTCGGGGCCGGTGAAGCCGAGGAAGGTCCGTGCGGGGCGTGCGAGTGCCGGCACGGAGACGACCCGGCTGCCGAGCGGAACGCGGCCGGTAGTGCCGGGGCCGTACGCGACGACGCGCCCGACGAACTCATGGCCCAGCACGATCGGCCGCTCCAGGTCGAACATGCCGACACCGCGGGCGGTCCTGACCGCCTCGTTGAATTCGGCGCCGTGCTGGGCGCAGTGCAGGTCCGAGCCGCAGATTCCGCAGGCCAGGACCTCCACCAGCACCTCGCCGTCGCCGGGGTCCGGGTCCGGCAGCTCGGTGACCCGCAGCTTCCGGTCCCGCATCACGACAGCCCGCACGGCTACTCCGTCTCCACGAAGCCGGCGGCGGTGGCGCCGATGTAGCGCAGCTTGACGCCCTGGTCCTGGGCGAACCCGCCCAGCAGGTACTGGAGGCTGACCGCGTCGATGACCGAGTGGAACCGGCCGTCCTCGGAGAAGTTGACGTTGGCGCCGGTGACCATCACCAGCATCACGGTGTCCTCGGTGTTGTCCGCGGGGACGGTGAGCGTGTGGACCGAGCCGCCGGGCTCGAAGAGATACGAGCCCGCGGTCTGCGGCTGGTCCGGGTACTCCTTGTAGATCCACTTGCCCGCCAGCGTGTACACCTCGGCGGTGCCGGTGTGGTAGTGGATGGGCACCTCGGCGCCCGGGGCCATGGTGACCATGACCACCCAGCGGCCTGCCTCCGGGTCGAGGCGGAGCAACTGCACGCTGGTGCCCGGTCCGAGGGTGCTCTTGACGCTCGGCACCTCGTTGACGTTGAGGGTGAGCAGTTCTCCCTGCGGGAGGCTGAGGATCGGCAGCCGGTTCCCGCTGGTAGTCGTCGCGAAGGCCGGTTTCGGTGCAGCGGGCACGGTGATTCTCCCTTGTCGGCTTCGGAGCAGCGCTCCACGGCGTGCTTCATGGTGCGCCCGGCGCCTCGCCCCGGACTTGACATCAGACGACAGTCTTTTGATCCTGGGCGACATGTCTCTGATCCGCGGCACCTCCCTGCAGGGCTATCCGGAGCTCGTACGCACGCTGGGCACCGACCCGGGACCACTGCTGGACGCCGCCGGTGTGCCGCGCGAGGCGGTGGGCGACCCCGGCGCCTTCATCCGCTACCGGAGCCTGGTCGACGCCGTGGAATCGGCGGCGCGGGCGACCGGGGCCCGCGACTTCGGGCGGCGGCTCGCTCTGCGTCAGGGGCTCGAGATCCTGGGTCCGGTCGGCGTGGCGGCACTGACCGCCCCGAGCGCCGCCCAGGCTTTCCGGGCGGTCGGCCAGTACCTGGCGGTCTACAGTCCGGCGATCAAGGGCACGATCGATCCCTGCCCGAGGTCGCGGTACGCGCGGTACGAGTTCCGGGTGGAGCTCGATCGGCTGCCGCCCCACCAGCAGGTGATCGAGCTGTCGCTGGGTGCGTCGCTGCGGATGTTCCGGCTGATCCTCGGCGCGGGCTTCACCCCGGTCTCGGTCCACCTGCCCCACGACGCCGTCGCGCCCGCCGCGGACTACGTGGCCTACTTCGGCTGCACGGTCCGCTTCGCGGAACCGTTCAGCGGCTTCCGGCTCCGGCGCTCCGAACTCCGGCGGCCGCTGCCCTCGCACGGCGCCGTCCACGACGTCGTACGGGAGTACCTGCGGTCGATCGCCCCGCCGACCGGTGCCACGCTCGCGGAAGCGGCCCTCGCCCTGGCCCGGCGGCTGCTGCCCACCGGCGGCCTCACCCTGGAACTGCTCGCCGGGCAGCTCTCGGTCCATCCGAGGACCCTGCAACGGCACTTGGCCGCGGAGGGGACCTCGTTCGAGGCCATGGTCGACGCGCTCAGGCGGGACGAGGCCGTGCGGTATCTGCGCGACACCGACATGCCGCTCAGCCAGCTCTCGGGCCTCCTCGGCTACAGCGAGCAGAGTGTTCTCACGCGGGCCTGCCACCGGTGGTTCGCCGCCGCCCCCTCGGCCTACCGCCGGGCACTGCGCCGACCCTGACTCATCGGAGCGATGTGCGACCATGCCCGGCATGGCCCATAAATTATGTGAACGAGTTTTCTGTTTACTTAAAGAATTCCCTGCTGTGGAAGCCTTGTTCATTCACAGTCATGCGATGCATCATTGGGCACTCATCCTCGGACGCGAGGCGTTGTCGCGCCCCGGAGAGACAGATCCGATCCCACGAACTCCCGGACGGGCCCTGGGACGGCCGGCTCGCCGGATTGCGACCACGCACGCCTCCGTCGCCCCCGCCCCGCAGCACTCATCCGTGCCTGTACGTCCCGAAGGTGTGCCATGCCCAAGCCTGCTCCCACATCCAGCACCGCCGTCGCACCCAAGCCGGCCACGGAGGCCACGGCGGCGGCCCAACGCGAGATCGCGGCCCGACTTCCCTTCTCCGACCGCCGCGACTTCGAGGACGCGGCGCGCGGATTCATCGGCACGCTCGACCCGCCGGTCATCCGGCGCGCGGACGGCCGCCCGGTGATCGACCTGAGCGCCTACGAGTTCCTCCGGTCCGACGAGGCGCCGGTGACGGTCAACCCCAGCCTGTGGCGCCATGCGAAGCTGTCCGCGTACCACGGCCTGTACCGGGTGATCGACCGCGTCTACCAGGTCCGCGGCTTCGACCAGGCCAACATGACGATCGTCGAGGGCGAGAGCGGCCTGATCGTCATCGACCCGCTGATCTACGCCGAGACCGCCAGGGCCGCCCTCGACCTGTACTTCGAGCACCGCCCGCACCGGCCCGTGGTCGCCGTCATCTACACCCACAGCCACGGAGACCACTTCGGCGGTGTCAAGGGCATCGTCGACGAGGCGGAGGTCAAGGCCGGACGGGTGACGGTGATCGCGCCGGAGGGCTTCCTCAAGGAGGCGGTCTCCGAGAACATCTACGCCGGCAACGCCATGACCCGGCGCGCCGTCTACATGTACGGCACCGTGCTGGGCCGCGGCCCTCGCCACCAGGTCAGCGTCGGGCTGACAGCCACGCCCGCGCGCGGCGGGACCTTTACGCTCATCCCGCCGACCGACACCGTCCACACCACCGGCGAGCGGCGCACGGTCGACGGTGTCGAGATGGTCTTCCAGATGGCCAACGGCACCGAGGCCCCGTCCGAATTCATGATCCACTTCCCGGCGCTGCGGATGTTCTGCTCCGCCGAGGACGCGGTGCACACCATGCACAATCTGTACACCCTGCGCGGGGCGGAGATCCGCGACGCCGCGAGCTGGTGGAAGAAGCTCGACGAGTCCATCGAGCTGTTCGGCGCCGACACCGACGTGATCATCGCGCAGCACCACTGGCCGCGCTGGGGCAACGCCGATGTGGTCGCCTTCCTGGAGCGGCAGCGCGACATGTACAAGTACCTCCACGACCAGTCGCTGCGGCTGGCCAACCACGGCCAGACCATGGTCGAGATCGCCGAGCGGATACAGCTGCCGCCGGCCCTGGAGAACGAGTGGCACTGCCGCGGCTTCTACGGCACGGTCAACCACAACGCCAAGGCGGTCTACCAGCGCTACCTCGGCTGGTACGACAGCCACCCCGCGCACCTGCACCCGCTGCCCGCCCAGCAGTCGGCCCCCCGTTACGTCGAGGCGATGGGCGGCGCCGACGCCCTGCTGGGAAGGGCCCGCACGGCGTTCACGGCGGGCGAGTACCGCTGGGTCGCCGAACTCCTCACCCACCTGGTCTTCGCCGATCCCGGCAACGACGAGGCCCGCCACCTCCAGGCGGACGCGTTCGAGCAGCTCGGCTACCAGGCCGAGAGCGCGGTCTGGCGCAACGAGTACCTCATGGGTGCGCTGGAACTCCGCCAGGGCGTACGCGACCTGGGCGCCGTCAAACTGGCCACCCCCGACATGCTGGGCGCGATGACCCTGGACATGCTGCTCGACTACGCGGGCATCCGCCTCGACGGCCCACGGGCCTGGAGCCGGAGCAGCAGCTTCAACTGGGTCTTCGAACAGGCCGACGGCACCCAGGCACGTTACGCGGTCCGGCTGAGCAACGGCACCCTGCTCTACACCGCCGACAAGACCGTCCCGGCCGCCGACGCCACGGTCACCTGGGACCGCGAGGCGTTCCAGCGGCTCCTCTTCGGCGACTCGGACCTGGAGTCCGAGGTCGCGGCGGGCCGGGTGCGCGTCGACGGCGACAAGACGCTCGTGGCCGACCTGTTCGAGCTGCTGGACGACTTCCCGTTCTGGTTCCCCATCGTCACCCCCTGATCCGGTCCGGCGGTCCGCCCGGTCGAGTTCGTCGACGCACCGCCCGTGCCGGCCGCCGGACAGACCCCGCGGCCGGACCCCGGGTTCCGGGGTCCGGCCGCGGTGGCCGGACGGCTCAGGGGGCTGTCACTGGACGGCCTGCATCGTGCGGACGGACACGGGCTGGTGGAAGATCAGGGCGACGTGTCCGACGCAGCCGGCGTTCCAGTTGACGGCGCCCTCCAGTGTGGCGAAGCTGTCCGGCTGGACCGCCTCGTCGCACCACGACCAGATGGTGGTGTAGTTCACCGGGCCGGGGCTCGGGTCGCCCCCGTTGAGCCGGTCCAGGAAGTCACTGCCCGGCCAGGCGTCGCGGCAGGAGTCGAGGACGCAGGTGAGGGCGCCGTAGGTGCCGTAGTTGACACCGCCGATGGAGACCCAGTCGTCGACGTAGGAGGCGCCGCCGAGGAACTTGACGTACCACCGGGTGTTGAGTGCGCCCAGCGAGTGGCCGACGATGTCGATCTTGGCGGCACCGGTCCGCGCGCGCAGGGCGTCGGCCTCGTCCTTGATCTCCTCGGCGGTCAGGACACTGGACTGAGCGGTGTTGTACGAGATCGCGTGGAGCCGGTCGCGGGACCACCCGGCGGCGACGAAGTCATCGATCATCTCGTCCCAGTTCCAGGACGCCCCGCCGAGACCGTGGACGAACAGCACGGGGTCACGCGTGTCGGCGTGTGCGGCGGGCGAGGCCGGCAGCAGCATCGCGAGGGCTGCCGCGAAGGCCGTACCGACTCTGCCGAGCGTTCTTGCGAATCGCATGAGTGCTCCTTGGTTGGAGTGGGCGCAGGTCCGGTTGCCGCGGTGGGCCGCCTTCAGCGACGCCACCGGCATGACCGGGCGAGGGTTCGAGCGCCACACCGCCGGCGCGCGACCTGCGTTCTGGAGTGTGCGGCCCGTGCCGAGCCCGGTCGAGGCCCTGGACACCATGTGCGGCGTCGGCCCTCGAATCGTGTCGCCGCGCACAGCCGAGGCCCGGCTTCGTTGGAAGCACGCCCAGTGGACGGCCTCGGAACCGGGGCCGGAGTGCTGGGGGCGACCGGCCCGTCGTCTCGCGGGCAGGCCCCGCGTGGACATCGGTCCACGCGGGGCCTGCCCGCGGTGCTCTTCGGGGCGGTCAGCCCTTGGCCGCCGCCTCGTACTCGGCTACCGCCGGGACCTCGGTGGCGTCCTGGACGGTCTTCAGGCCGCCCGGCACGTTCTCGGCCGGCCGCAGGACGTAGCTCTTGCGTTGGGGGGACTTGGCCGGGTCGGAGAAGTCCAGAACGCTGCCCAGGCCCTTGTCGAAGTTCTTGATGGTGTGCAGGCCCTTGGCGATGCCCTCGCGGCTGAGGTCCTTGGCCGCGCAGGCCGCCTTGAGCGCCTCGACGAGCACCGCGCCGTTGGTGGTGCCGACCTGGATGCCGGCGTTGAGCTGCTCCTTCGGGTACTTCTTCTGATAGTCGGCGACCAGCTTCTTCACACCGGGCAGATCGCTGCTCAGGGCGGGCAGCCCGCCCGTGATGTAGAGCATCTGCTGCAGTGCCGGCTTCGCGGGGGTGGAGAGCAACTGCGGGACATAGGCGGCCGCCTGGGCGAGCACCGGCACCTTCAGGCCGCTGGCGGCGGCGACGCCGACCAGCGAGGCGGTCTGTCCGGGGGTGCCGGCGAAGACGACGGCCTTGACCTTCTCCGCCGCGAGGGCGGTCACCTGCGGGGTCATGTCGGTGGCGGTGGGCTTGACGGTCTGCACGACGAGTTCCAGTCCGGCCTTCTCGGCCGCGAAGCGCGCGCCCTCGGCGGCGTTCTCGCCGAACTCGCCGGGCTGGTGGATCAGGCCGACCTTGTCACCTGACTTGAGCCCGTTGGTCTTCGCCAGCCAGTCGACGCCGTTGATCATGTCGAGGTCGTAGGTGGTGTTCATCACCTGGACGTACTCATAGCCGAGGTTGGAGCCGGAGTTGCCGCCGACCAGGGTGAGCAGCTTGTCTCGTTCGATGGAGTCGAGGAGCGCCGCGGTCTGGCCGGAGCCGAGCAACTGGCCGAGCGCGGCGACCTGGGGCTGGACCTCGGCGTACGCGGCGACCGCCTTCTGGACGTCGTAGCCGTGATCGCGGACGAGGAGTTCCACCTTGCGGTCGCACACGCCGCCCGCGGCGTTGACCTCGTCGATGTACATCTGTGCGGCCTGCATGGAGGGCTTGCCGAGGGGAGCCGCCGCGCCGGTGAGGTCGGTGATGACACCGACCTTGATGGCGGTGTCGGTGACGCCCGGGCCGGTCTTGACGCCGCCGCTGTCGCCGGAGCCCGAGGACGAGTCGCCTTTGCTGCTGCAGCCGGTCAGAGCCAGTGCCAGCGAGACGCCGACGGCTGCCGTGACTCGGAGGTGCTTGCGGTTCATCAGGTGTGCTCCTTGAGGGTGTCCTCGCCGGCTGTCGCTGCGGCGGAAGGCTGGGGAACAGTGGTCGCCCGCCGGGCCCAGGGCCAGGTGGGGCGGCGGCGGGTGAGGGAGGCGAGGCCGCCGGGGAGGAAGAGCAGGGTCAGGACGAGGGCCGCGCCGTACAGGTAACGGGCCGCGTCCACCGACCCCAGGCCCTCCTCGGCGGATCCGGGGGCCACCACCAGAGGCAGCTGATCCGCGTAATGGGTGAGCAGTTGCGGGAGTACGGTGACGAAGACCGCTCCGGCGGCGGCGCCGGCGACCGAGCCGAGGCCGCCGATCACGAGCATGGCCAGGAAGTCCATGGACAGGACCAGTCCGAAGGTGTCCGGCACGATGCGCTGGTACGCCAGGGCCAGCAGGGCGCCTCCGGCACCCGCGTACATGGAGGAGACGGTGAAGGCGGCGGCCCGGAAGCGGGTGGCGGGTACCCCCATCACCGCGGCGGCGACCTCGCTGTCGCGCAGTGCGCCCATGGCCATGCCCGGGCGGCCTCGCAGCAGGTTGCGCGCGCCCAGATAGGCGGCCACGACCAGGACCAGACCGAAGTACCACAGCCGTTCCAGTCCGCCGAAGGGGACGCCGAGTACGGTCAGGCCGTCGTCGGCCCCGGAGAAGGAGAATCCGAGGATCTCCATCGGCGGTACCGACCGGCCGTTGAAACCACCGGTGACCGGGGTCGCGTTGACCAGCACGTGCTGCCCGATGAAGACCAGAGCCAGCGTCGCCACGCCCAGGTACATGCTGCGCAGCCGTCCCGAGATGGGGCTGAAGAGCGCTCCCGCGGCGCCCGCGAGCAGCACGGCCGCCAGGAAGGCGAGCAGCGGGGGCAGGGAGAGGCCGGTGAGCGCGTCCGCGCCCTTGTCCTGAGGGGCGTCGGCGAACCAGGTGTAGCCGTACGCGCCGACCGCCAGGAAGAAGGCGTGCCCGAGGGAGAGCTGACCCGCCGTCCCGGTCAGCAGGCTGAGCCCGATGGCCGCGATCACCGCCGCCATCGCGAACAGCCCGGTCTGCAGCCAGAACGCGTTGAGGTAGAACGGCGGGATCAGCAGCAGGAGACCTGCGGCGGCGGTCACCCCTCCGCGGGAGATCCGCGGGAGGGTCGGGCGGGCGCGCGCCTGTGGCGCGGGACCGTCCGCGTGGAGGGCGGTCTCGCGGTCTTTGCTGACCGTGGGGTTCGACGATGTGTCAGACACGGGTGGGCTCCTTGGATCCGAGCAGGCCCTGCGGTCTGGCCATCAGGACCAGGACCATCACCAGGTAGGGGACGACTTCGGCGAGTCCGCCGCCCAGCACGTCGAGGTGCTGCTGGTAGCCGACCGCGGCGGCTTCGGCCATCCCCACCACCAGGCTGCCGAGGAGCGCTCCGCCGACCGAGCCGAGTCCGCCCAGGACGGCCGCGGGGAAGGCCGCGAGCGCGATCTGGCCGGTGGTCCGGTCGAGGCCGGGGGTGGGGAAGGCGGCCAGGAACACGGCGGCGACGGTGGCCATCAGTCCGGCGAGCGCCCAGGCGCTCATCCGCAGCCGGCCGCCGCGTACTCCCATCAGGGCCGCCGCCTCCTCGTCGAGGGACATCGCGCGCATCGCCAGTCCCCACCGCGACCAGCGGAAGGCGGCGAAGAAGGCGCCGACCAGCACCAGGGTCACCAGCAGGCAGGCGATCCGGGTCTGCGGCACGGTGATCCCGGCGAAGGAGACCACCTCCGCGCCCCACGGGTCGCCGGAGCGCAGGACGTCGCCGCCGATCCGGCGGGCCAGTTCGGTGAGCAGCAGGATGTCGACGCCGATGGTGAGGATCGTCGGCGCGGCCGAACCCGACTGACGCAGTCGGCGCAGCACCCGCGCCTCCAGCATCGCCGCCGCCGCGGTACCGGCGGCGGCGACGGCCACCGCGCCGACGAACCCCAGGTCCTCGTGGAGGACCGTGACCAGGTAGCCGCCGAGCAGCAGAAGCGAGCCGTGGGCGAAGTTGACCACATGCGAGGCTTTGTGGACGAGGCTGAATCCGAGGGCGATCAGCGCGTAGACGGAGCCGAGGGCCAGCCCGTTGAAGAGGGTCTGCATCAGGGTGCTCACCGGTTCTCCTCCGCGCCCTGGCCGTCCGACGCGGTGGCACCGGCGGCACCGGCTCCGTCGGTGACACGGGTGTCACCGGCGGCGTCCGCTTCGCCGGTGCTGCCGGTACCCAGGTAGGCCCGGATCACGGCGGGGTCCCGCTGGACCTGTTCCGGAGTGCCGCCGCCGATGCGACGGCCGAAGTCCAGGACGGTCACCTCGTCGGCGAGCCGCATGATCATCCCCATGTCGTGCTCCACGATCAGAATCGAGATGCCGAGGGCGTCCCTGATCGCGGAGATGGTCCGCGCCATGCCGACGCGCTCGGCGGTGTTCATGCCGGCCACCGGCTCGTCCAGCAGCAGCAGTCTGGGCTCCATGCACAGTGCGCGGGCCAGCTCGACCCGCTTGCGGTCGCCGTACGGCAGCAGCGCGACCGGGGTGTCGAGCAGGTGGCCCAGGCCGGTGAACTCACCGACTTCCCGTACCCGTTCACGGTGGCGCCGCTGCTCGCGGACTGCCTCCGGCAGCCGGAGGGCGGTGGCGGCGAAGCCCGCACGGGTGAGGGTGTGCCGGCCCAGCATCAGGTTGTCGGTGACCGTGCCCGCGGTCAGCACGATGTTCTGGAAGGTCCGGGCCACCCCGAGGGCGGCGATCCGATGCGGCGGAAGCGCGGTCAGCTCCGCCTCGCCGAACCGCACGCTGCCCTCGGTCGCGCTGTAGACGCCGGACAGCACATTGAAGGCGGTGGACTTCCCCGCACCGTTGGGGCCGATCAGGGCGTGCACGGACCCGGGCGTCACGGTGAAACCGACCTGGTCCAGCGCGGTCAGTCCGGCGAACCGCACCGTCACCCCCTCGACCGTCAGCGCGGGCACCCCCGGGTCGGCGACGGCCGCACTCGCGGCGGACCGGGACGTCGTACGGCTCATCCCGCCCACCTGCTCAGCACACGCGGCCCCGCCGCGAGCGGCTCGTGCTCCGCCTCGGCGTCCTCGGCCCCGCCTTCCGGCAGCTCACCGAGGTAGAGCCTGCGGACCTCGTCGGAGCGCGACAGTTCCTCGGAGCTGCCGGACAGCCGTACCCGGCCGACCTCCAGGACATAGGCGTCGTCGGCGAGTTCCAGAGCGAGGGCGGCGTTCTGCTCGACCAGCAGCACGCCGGTGCCCTCCCGGTGGATCCGCCGGATGATCCCGGCGATCTGCTCGACCAGCTGCGGGGCCAGCCCCAGCGACGGCTCGTCGAGCAGCATCAGCCGCGGACGGGCCATCAGCGCCCGGCCCAGCGCCAGCATCTGCTGCTCACCGCCGGAGAGCAGTCCGGCCGCCTGACGCCGGCGCTCGGCCAGCACCGGGAAGAGCGAGTAGATCTGTTCCAATGCCTCCCGGACCTCGGCGCGCCGCCGGCCGTGAAGGCCGAGCCGGCCCGCCCGGAGGTTCTCCTCCACCGACAGCGCGCCGAAGACGCGGCGGCCCTCGGGCACCTGGACCACCCCGGCGGCGACGACATCGGCCGGCGGCCGGTTGGTCAACGGCGTGCCGTTGAAGACGACCGAACCGCGCCCGACCGCGCCGGAGTGCAGAGGCAGGGTCCCGGACACCGCACGCAGCAGCGTCGACTTGCCGGCCCCGTTGGGTCCGAGCAGGGCGACGATGGCACCGGCCGGCACCCGCAGTGAGACGCCGTCCAGGGCGCGGACCGACCGCCCGTAGACCACGGTGAGGTCGTCGACGTCGAGCGTGTCAGGAGGCGGGGTTGGTGGCGGTGAGGCGTTCATAAGCTCACACTTTCGACGAGCAGCAGGAACCCGGCACGGCCGCGGACCGCGGCCGTCCCCCTCTGGGGAAGGGCCCGATCTCCCGCGAAGCGTCCGGGGTGAGGGTCACCGCATGGCAGAGCCGGCCCTTGTGGGAACGACGGAGCTGCACCGTGACGCGGCGATCGCGACCCACCCGCCTGAGGTAGGCCGGTGGCTCTGGATTATGGAGATCACGGAGAGGGGGCGTCCATGGGTCGCGAGGGAGTCCGGGGCCCCCGGGAGCGAACGTGTTCGCCTGCACAGTGTTGAGCCGACAGGTCGTTGCCCGGGCACAGATCCGGCGCGCGAACGCGGCCGTTCGGTTACGGCCCGGTATACGGCCGCCGACATGCCGCGCGGCGCGCCCGGGAGACCTGGCTCAAGCCGTGGAGGCCGGCCCTCGCCCACAACGGCGGCCAGGTCGCCGAGGAGGCCGAGCGGACGCCGCGCCCGTGCCGCCCGACGTGCCGCACCGCGACCCGGCACGTCCCGACGGCCACCGACGACGTCGCCTCGGTACGACTTGCCAGGGTCTCCGGCGGCAGGATCAGCGAGACCGCATCGGCCCGCACATCGATGTGCCGCCGGGCCTCCCGTGCCCCGGCCGCCTCCGTCCCGCCGGACAGCCGGGCTCGGGACGCCGGGATCAGGCCGGCTCGCCCGCCGCGGTGGACGGCCGGCGGGGGGCGCGCCGGCGGAGCACCGCCTCCTGGACGACGGAGGCGACCAGGGTGCCGTCGCGGGTCCAGAAGTCGCCCAGGTTGAAGCCCCGGCCGTCCCCGGCGGAGGGGCTGCGCTGGGCGAAGAGCAGCCAGTCGTCGGCGCGGAACGGGCGGTGGAACCACATGGCGTGGTCGAGGGAGGCCATGGCCAGCCGGGAGGGCCCCTCGCGGAGGGGGTAGAGCGCCTCCCGGTCCAGCGCCGAGGTCGGCGCGAGGCTCAGGTCGGAGACGTAGGCGAGAGCGCAGACGTGCAGCAGCGGGTCGTCGGGCAGCGTCTCGACCGCCCGGAACCACACGTACTGCTCGTTCTGGCCGCGGCCGGCCCCGGCGGCCACGCCCGCCGTGTACGGCGGGACCACGCGCATCGACATGACCTGCGCGTAGGCGGCCTCCCGGTATTCGTCGGGGTTGCTCTCGGCCCAGTACCGGTAGGCGTCGGGCAGGTCCTCGGGCCGGGGCACGTCCGGCATGACCAGATGGCGGTCCGGCTCGTCCTCGGGCAGCTTGAACGACGCCGAGAGCGTGAAGATCGCCTTCCCGTCCTGGACGGCGGTGACCCGGCGGGCGGTGTAGCTGCGGCCGTCGCGCAGCCGCTCGACGCCGTAGACGACGGGGCGCCGGGTGTCCCCCGGCCGGAGGAAGTACCCGTGCAGGGAGTGCACCGGCCGTTCGCGCGCCACCGTGCGCCCGGCGGCCGTCAGGGCCTGCGCGGCGACCTGTCCGCCGAAGGCGCGCAGCGGCGCCCCGTCATGGCACCACCCCCGGAACAGGTCGAGTTCCAGGCGCTCCAGGCTCAGGAAGCCGACCAGCCCGGAAGGGGGGATCGCAGGGTGCTCGGCGTCGGCGGTCTCCCCGTCCCCGGACGATGTGGTTCCGTACACGCTCCACAACCCTTCACGCTCCGGGGCAGTGGCAGCCCGGACGCCCAAAGTTAATCCGCGTTAGCACATGATGTCCAACCTGGCGGTCAGTCCGTCAGGCGCTCCCACGGTGCCGTCCTGCGCACCTCGCCCACCGGGCCGAGGGGGAGTTCCGACGGGAAGCGGACCTCGCGGGCGCGCTGGTACGGGGCGGCCCGTTCGTCCATGTGCGCCCGCCGCCGGTGATCTGCGGCCCGCGTACCCGGATCCCGCCGGCCTCGCCCCGCGGCACCGTGCCCGCCCGCCTTCGGTACGGAACGCGGTCCCCGGTGTCGAACATCGACGGCCCGCCGCCACGGGCCGGGGAGGCGAAGGTCGATGTCAGGTCGCCGTCACGCGGCGCGATCCGCTCCGGATGCGCGCGGGCGCCCCGGCGAGCGCGTCGAAGCCCAGCCGGAGGCAGTCGAGCGAGTGCGCCATGCGAGAGATCCGCGGTCCGGTCGCGGCTGAACCCCTTCGCGGAAAAGCGCAAGGGGAAGCAGGCCACACGGCCGGATAAGTGAATCATAGTTAGCCTGATGTGACAGGGATCACGGTGTACGGAGAAGCGCGTCCGCCGCGGGGGCAGGACGAGGCGGGGGCCGCACGGGTCCGGGCCGGCGCGCTTTCCCGGAGCGCCGCTCAGCGGGTGCGGAGGATGGCGGCGCCCAGTTCGCTCAGCCGGTCGGCGAGGTCCGGACGCCGACGGGCACCGGGGGTCCGCACCAGATCGTCGACCACTCCCGTCGTGGAGCGGGCCGGCATCTTCGCCTCGGCCGTCGCCGGCTCGGGGGCAGCGGCCTGAAGCACCCCGACCCAGGTGTTCAGGACGTCGCGGTCGGCCTGGGCGACGGCACGCCGCTCGGGGTCGGGCAGTTGGTCGATGTCACTGAGCAGCACCCCGATGAGGCGGCTGTTCCCGGGGCCGGCCTCTCGCCGGCGTCGTGCGTCAGATGCCGACCGCGGTGAAGGGGAGGCACCGGAACGGCTTGGAGTGTCCGGGGTCGAGCCGGTTGAGGACGATCTGGGCGACGTTCGGGTCGATGGTCAGGCCGAGGTGGCCGGCCGAGTCCAGTACGAAGCACGCCCCCAGGGCGCCGTCGATCTCGCCGCCTGACAACTCCACCGCCCCTGCCCTCCAGGCCCAGCACGCGCCCCTGCCCTCCAGGCCCAGCACGCCCGCGCACCGGCACTCGGCCACTTTGGCCCTGCCGGCCACCGGGCTGCCCATCAGCCACTCGATCCGCCGGGAACGTCCCGCTTCGCGGGACGTTCCCGAAAACAAGGATCAACCCCTACAAGCCGCCCCCACCGGGCTTGACGAAACAGACAGGGGCACCCCCCGACACCTGCCGGGAATCCAGGCCGGCCCGAAAACAGTTACACCCGGCCCGAAAACAGTTGCACGACGGGTCGGACACCGAGGTTCGATTCCCGGCCCCGAAACACCCGGTAACTCGGCAATCAAGGTGGGCGATACTGAACTGCGGCGGGATCGACGTACGGTTCGTGGGTCTTGACGGCGGCGTCCCGGAAGGAGTCTGAGCGGGTGGAACCGATGAGGTTTTCGGTCCTCGGGCCGGTCCGGGCCTGGCGGGAGGGGACCGAGCTGCATCTCGGACGCCCCCAGGAGCGGGCGTTGCTGGCGCTGTTGCTGGTCCGGGCGGGACAGCCCGTCGCAGTGAGCGAGCTGGTGGCCGCGCTCTGGGGCACCGAGCCGCCGCACAGCGCCGTCAACGTGATCCGCCGCCATGTGGGCTCGCTGCGTCGGCTGCTGGAGCCCGGCCTCCCCGTTCGCGCCGCCGGTCGCTGGCTGGTCCGGGCCTCCGGCGGCTACCGGCTGACGACGGACGCGGACTCGCTGGACCTGTTGGAGTTCCGGCAGTTGTGCGAGGAGGCCCGGAAGGCCGTCTCCGAGGAAGCACCCGTCCGGGCGCTGGACCTCTTCACCGAGGCCCTGGGTCTGTGGTGCGGACAGGTCGCCGCCGGGCTCGCGCCCGAGGCCCGGGCGCTTCTGCCGCTCGACGCCCTGGAGTGCGAGCATCTCCTCGCCGTACGCGAAGCCGCGGACGCGGCGGTCGCGGCCGGCCGGCCCGGCGCCGTTCTCCCGGAACTGCGCAAGGCCGCGGCGGACCACCCGCTGGACGAGCCGGTCCATGCCCGGCTGATGCTCGCGCTGGCGGCCAACGGACGGCGTGCGCAGGCACTGAGCATGTACGAGGCGCTCCGCGAGCGGCTGTCCACCGAGCTGGGGATCGACCCCGGACCCGAACTCCTCGACGCGCACCGGACCGTGCTCCTCGACACCTCCCCCACCGCCGCGCCGTCGCGGCCACGCGCGCAGGCGCTGCCGACCCCCGCCCAACTTCCCCACGACCTGCCCGCGTTCACCGGGCGCCGGGCCGAGCTGGACCGAGCGCTCGCCCTGTTCCCCGACGGTCCCGGCACCCCCGGCACGGCGACGATCGCGGCGATCAGCGGCATGGCAGGCGTCGGCAAGAGCACCTTCGCCGTCCATCTGGCCCACCGGTTAGCCGATCGCTTCCCCGACGGGCAGCTCTATGTGAACCTGCGCGGATACGACCCGTCCGGGGCGATCACGCCGTCGGTGGACGCCGTCCGCGGCTTCCTGGACGCACTCGGCGTACCACCGGAACGCATCCCGCGCTGCCCGGACGCACAGGCCGCGCTCTACCGCAGCGTCCTGGCCGGTCGACGTGTCCTCGTCGTGCTGGACAACGCCCACGACACGGAGCACGTACGCCCACTGCTGCCCGGCACCTCCGGCTGCCTCGCGCTCGTCACCAGCCGCAACGAACTGTCCGGGCTCGTGGCCGCGCACGGCGCCCATCTGTTGACCCTGCGCCCCTTCGACGGCGAGGAGGCGCGGGACCTGCTCGCCCATCGCCTCGGCGCCGACCGCGTCATCGCCGAACCCGGCGCGGTGCGCGAGATCATCCGGCGCTGTGCGGGCCTGCCGCTCGCACTGACCTGCCTCGCCGCCCGCGCAGGGGCCCGCCCCCACTTCCCGCTGTCCGCCGTCGCCACCGAACTACGCGAAGCACACGGCAGCCTCGACGCCTTCACCGTGCCCGACGTCTCCGTCGACGTCGGCACCGTCTTCTCGTGGTCCTCCGGTGCCCTGGGTGCCGACGCCGCCCGCCTGTTCAGGCTTCTCGCCCTTCATCCGGGACCGGACTTCACCGCACCCGCGGCAGCCGTTCTCGCCGGTGTCCCGGTGCGGCGGAGCAGACCGCTGCTCGCCGAATCGGTCGGCGCCCATCTGATCACCGAGCATGCGCCCGGCCGCTATGCCTTCCACGACCTGCTGCGCGCCCACGCGGCCGACCTGCTGCGCACCCAGCACCCCGAGACCGAACACGGGGAAGTCGCGGATCGCCTGTACCGGTTCTACACGGCCACGGCGCACGCCGCCTGCTCGCTGCTGGCGCCCGCAGCGGACGCCGTACCCGACCCTCCGTACGCGACGGCCGCCGGGTCGGTGTCCGACGACCGTGGCGCGCTGGCCTGGTTCGCCGCCGAATACGCCGTGCTGCTCGCTGTCGTCTCCGCGGCCGCCGCGGCCGGCCACGACCGGCTGGTGTGCGGGCTGGTCTGGTCCCTTGAGCCCTTCTTCGACCGCCGGGGCCACTGGCACGACGGGCTGGCCGCCCACCGCACCGCGCTCGACTCGGCACTGCGCCTGGACGACCCGCGGACCACCGCCCGCGCCCTGCGCGGACTCGCCCGCGCCGAGGGCCGGATGGGCCTGCACGACCATTCCCGGCCGCGTCTGGCCGCCGCCCTGGACCTGGCCGTCGAGCTGAAGGACGACATCGGCCGTGCCCATACCCACCGCAGCCTCGGCTGGGAGAGCGACCAACAGGGCGACACCGCCGGAGCCCTGCGCCACAACCGGCTGGCGCTCGACCTGTTCACCGCCGCCGGGCACCGGCCGGGTCGGGCGTCCGTACTGAACACCGTCGGCTGGTACCACGCCCAGCTCGGGGAGTACCGCGAGGCGCTCCGCCACTGCTACCGGGCGCTGACCACCCTCCAGGAACTCGGCGACCGCTACGGAGAGGCCGCCGCCTGGGACAGCATCGCCTACGCCCACCACCACCTGGGGCGCCATCCCCAAGCCCTCGTCGGCTACCGGAACGCGCTGCTCCTCTACCGTGAACTCGGTGTGCCGTACCTGGAGGCCGAGATCCTGAACCGGATGGGCGACACCCATCTCGCGACCGGCGGCATCGAGGCGGCCCGCGACTCCTGGGGAGAGGCGCTCACCCTCTTCACCGAATTGAGGCACCCCTTCGCCGAGCGGGTCAGCGCGCGACTCGACGAACAACGGTACGGACGGGCCGACGACAACCTGACAGGCACGGGCAGCACCGTCTGATCCGCCCAGATGGACAACATCTGATCGCGTGACGGTCATGTGCCACGTCCGGCACCCTGTACCGATCCTGCCGAGTCCGCGTGCCACGGACCCTCGTGGCGGTCCTGTTCCGAGGCATGGCAGGGTCGCCGCAGCCCGGGCGTCTTGCCTGCCCGCGTCCAGTTCATGGCCTGTCGGCGCATGGCGCCGCCCGTTCCCTCGACCGCGCCCTAACCTTCGAGCAGGGGCGGGTCGGGCCCGCCCGGACGGGGACGAAGATGGCGGCTGCACTGCGGTTCGAGGTGCTGGGGCCCCTGCGCGTGTGGCGCGGGGAGGGGGAACTCGACCTCGGGTTCCCCCAGCAGCGCGCCCTGCTCGCCCTGCTCCTGGTGAGGGTCGGCCACCCCGTGACGCTCGCGGAGATCGCCGAGGCACTGTGGTCCGGCCGTCCCCCCGCGAGCGCGCCGAACGTCGTACGCCGGTACGCAAGCTCCCTGCGCCGGCTGCTGGAGCCGGAACTGCCGCCGCGCACCCCCGGTCGACGTGTGCTGCGGCGCGGCGGCGGCTACCTGTTGAACGCCGAGTGCGCCGAGTTCGATCTGCTGCGGTTCCGAGACCTGGTCGGACGGGGCACCCGGCTCGCCGCCGCCGGACGGCCCGACTCCGCCGTACGGGAGTTCGCCGACGCGCTCGGCCAGTGGCGCGGGCCGGTCGCCCAGGGCGTGGGCGAAACGGTCCGCGCCCACGCCCGGTTCGCGGGTGTGGAACGCGAAATCGTCCGGGCCATGGCCACCGCGGCCGATCTCGCCCTGCGCCACGGTGGCGCCGCACAGATCCTGCCGAGTCTCAGGAGGGCCGCCGTCCTCGCCCCCTTGGACGAGTCGCTGCACGCCCGTCTGGTCCTGTGCCTCGCGGCGGTCGGTGCGCAGACGGAGGCGCTCGCCGTGTACGAGACCGTGCGCCGCCGACTCGCCGCCGATCTGGGCGTCGTTCCCGGAACGGAGCTGGGCGAGGCCCACACCCGTGTGCTGCGCCGTCAGGTGCGGCGAACGCGTCCCTCTGTGACGTCACACGCCGTTCCCACCCAACTGCCTCCCGATCTCGCCGTGTTCTCCGGCCGCACGGCGGAACTCGCCGCCCTTGCCACGGCTGCCGCCGACGCCGAAGGCGCGGCCGGCGTCGCGGCCACCATCGTCATCGGTGGAATCCCGGGCGTCGGCAAGAGCGCCCTCGCGATCCGCTGGGCTCACGAGGCCGCCGCCCGCTTCCCGGACGGTCGGCTCCATGTCGAACTCGGGGGATTCGCCCCGGCCCGCCACCCGCTCGACCCCGCCGAGGCACTGCGGGGCATGCTCGTGTCGCTGGGCGTTCCCGCTCGCGGGCTGCCGGACGCCGAGGACGAACTGGCCGGTCTCTACCGGAAGTCGATGGCCGGACGCCGCGCACTCGTGGTCCTCGACGACGCGGCGGGCCCCGATCAGGTGCGCCGGCTGCTGCCCGCCACACCGGGCTGCCTCACCCTGGTCACCGGCAGGCACTCCCTGTCGGCCCTGGTGTCCTGCGGTGCTCGCCCGCTGCGGCTGCGCGTACCGACGGCCCGAGAGGCGGTGCACCTGCTGGCGCGGCGGATCGGAACGGCGCGCGTGGCCGCCGAACCCGAGGCGGCCCGCGAGATCGCGGCCCGCTGCGGGTACCTTCCGCTGGCGCTGGCCGCCATCGCCGCCCGCGCCGCGGCCCGCCCCCACTTCCCGCTCTCCGCCCTCGTAGGGGAGCTACGGGCAGACGGTGGGCTCGACGCGTTCCCAGCCGATGTCCGTACCGCGTTCCAGCGCTCCTACCAGGCCCTGCCGCCCGAGCATGCCGGGTTCTTCCGGCTGCTGTCCCGGCACCCCGGCCCCCGGATCACCCCGACATCGGCGGCGGTGCTCACCGGACTGCCCGTCCTCGAAGTCCGCGCCCGTCTGGGCGCGCTCACCGGCGTCCACCTCCTCACCGAGGACGAGCCCGCCCGCTACACCCTCCACCCGCTGCTGCGGTCGTTCGCCGTCGAGTCGGTCGAGGAGCACGGCGCCGACGGGTGACATTCGACGTCACTTTTCTTGCACACCCGCCCGCATACGCTGCGGGCGGAGTGGACGAGGCCCCCTGCGGCGGCGCTCGGCGTGCTCGACCCGACGACGAACCCGCAGGTCACGAGGTGCCCCACTCCAGGACTCCGTTCTACACGCCCCGGAGGCGACGGCAGACGATGCACCCGACCACCACCGCTCCCCGGTCCGACGAGTCGGCCCCGTTCCGGCCGGAGGTGACGCGTCTGGGCCTGCACATGGTCATCTCCGAAGCCGCGCCGGCCGCCCTGCCGCGTACCGCCAGACCCGTCGGGGGCATCACGGCGGCCCCCGCCGGGCGGCTGGTCCGGCTCATCGCCCGTGACAGCGGTGAGTACCTCTTCGTCGGCGTGCACGGCGGCGTCGCGCCGTGCCTGCAGCTCCCCGCGGAGATCGCCCTCGCTCCCGGCGACATCTGCTTCTACGACACCCACCAGCCGACGTCGCTCGATTTCCCCGAGGTGTTCCAGGCCAAGGTGTTCCTGGTGCCGCGTACGTCACTCGGGCTGTCGGAATCGGTCCTGCACGGGCTCAGCCGGTCGCCCGTCAGCCGTGGCTCGCGCCTCGGCGCCCTGCTGTCGCCCTTTCTCTCCTGTCTCGCCGACTCCGCGGCCCACTCCGAGCCCGCCGTCGGCGAGACACTCGTGCGCGACGGGGTGAACCTGCTGGCCGCGGCGGCCGCCGAGCGGCTTCGTGATAGGGAGCCGCATTCCTGCGACGCCGAGCTGTCGCTCCTGTCCCGGATCCTCGACCACATCGAGCTGCACCTGGCTGACACCGGCCTCTCGCCCGAGATGATCGCCGACGCCAACCACATCTCCGTTCGCTATCTGCACAAGCTGTTCCAGGCTCAGGGCCTGACCGTCCGCCGCTGGATCCAGCGCTGCCGTCTGGAGGAGTGCCGCCGCGAACTGCTGCGGCGCGGCGGATCGCAGCGGACGATCGCCGCCGTGGCGGGTCGCTGGGGTTTCATCAGCGCTTCCCACTTCAGCCGGGTCTTCCGGGCCGCGTACGGGATGTCGCCCCGCGAGTGGCGGGAGACCTCCGGCCGGGGCACGCGGGGGGCGTGCGGTTGAACCCCGCGAACGGACATGCGGGCACGCGGGCGGGCGGCCGGACCATCGGTTCCGGCCGCCCGGCCGCACCGGGAGGTCGTTCAGGAGGGCGGACGCGTCCATGCCGGGCCACCGGCCGACAGGCGGTACGCCGCCACCGACGTGACGACGACGAGGAGCAGGACCAGGCCCAGCAGCAGGACGAACAGGTCGTACTCGATGAGGACGGCTCCCACCAAGGCGCCGAGGAACATGGCCGACACGGACATGATCCGGCGCCCGGGACGGGGCCCCTTGCCGCCGGCGGCAGTGGAGTCGGCGGCGAGCCCGGTCAGGGTCAGCGTCAGCACGGTCGTGGTGAGGTCCGGGACGCCGAGGCGCCGGGCGACCGCGTTCTGCGCGCCCATCGCCACCCCGAGGAACACGATCAGGGTGTACCGGACCTCGGTGGTGACCTCGCCGCCCGCGCTCGCGGCGGCGACCACGGTGACGGCGATCAGGACCGCTTGCACCGCGGTGGCGACGGCCAGCAGCCGTCCGCGGTTCCCGGCGAACCGCGTGCCCAGGCGGCCCCCGGCGAGCGCCCCCGTCAGGAACGCCGTCAGGGACACGACCGACGCGAGCGCGGACAGTCCGTCGGCACCGGTGAGGGCGAAGCCGAGGAAGACCACGTTGCCGGTCATGTTGGCCACGAACACCTTCCCCAGGGCCAGATAGCTCACCGCGTCCACCAGCCCGGTGACCAGGGTCAGGGTCAGCAGCAACGGAGGCAGCGGCCCATGGCGGTCCTCCCGCGGCGGGACGAGCGTCCGGTAGGCGTCAGTCAGCAGGGCGCGCATGGCGGACGCCTTCCGTAGCGGTGGACGGGCGGTGCAGCACGGCACGGGTGAGCAGTCCGCTCAGCGGCCCTGTCGTGAGCGCGACGACGGTGATCCACACCGGCCAAGGCGTCGCGCCCAGCACCTGGTCCAGGGACCAGCGGCCCGGCCCGGTCAGGGCCAGCGAGGCCGACACGACGACGAGAACCAGAGGATACTCGTATCCGTCGTGCTGAACCCAGAGGCCCTTGGGCCGTTTGACGGTGCCCGCGACCGTCATCACGCCCATGGCGACCATCGCCGCCAGCGGGGTGAGCAGCCCGGCGGACAGGAACAGCCCGGCCCCGATCTGGCCGCCTCCCGCGGCGACGGCGGTCAGCCGACCGCCCCGGAACCCGTCGCGGCGGAACTCCTCCGTACCTCCGGCCAGACCGTCGCCGCCCAGCAGATGACTCACCTTCTGCACCCCGTGACCGGCGATGAGCAGCCCCACCACCAGACGAAGGAGCAGCAGTCCACCGTCCATCGTTCTTCCGCCGTTCCTGACTCGGAGTTGCCTGAACGGGCGCGTCAGCCGACGGCGTGCTCGCCGATGACGGCCTGGGCGTAGACGATGCCGATGCCGTAGGCCCCGCCGTGCTCCTTGACCAGCTCCGTCACGGCCTTGTACGTCTCCTCTCGCGCCCAGTCGCGCTGGAGTTCCAGCAGCACCTGCACCCAGGTGACCGGCACGGCGCCGGCGGCCAGCATCCGCTGGAGGGCGTGCTCGTGGGCCTCCGGACTGACACCGCCCGAGGCGTCGGCGACCACATAGACCTCGTAGCCCTGGGCCAGGGCCGAGAGGACGGGCCCGACCACGCAGACCTCGGTCCACAGACCGGCGATGACCAGCTTGGTGCGGCCGGTGGCCTTGACCGCCTCGACGAAGGCTTCGTCCTCCCAGGCGTTCATCGTGGTGCGGTCGATGATCTCGTTGCTCGGGTCGACCGAGGCGAGCTGCGGCAGGAGCGGGCCGGAGAAGGACTCGGCGGCCACCGTGCTGAGCACGGTCGGCACACCGAAGACCCGGGCGGCCTTGGCGAGGCCGACCGTCGCGTTGACGATCGCGGTGCGGTCACCGCTGCCCGTGGCGAAGAACATCTGAGGCTGGTGGTCCACCAGGAGCACCGCACAGTTGTCGGGGGTCAGCAGGTCCGGGCTGGGAGCCGCTGTGACCTCGGCGATGTCGACCATGGAAGAACGGCCTTTCCGTGAGTGGGGACGGCGCGGACCGCTGCCCGCGCCGCGGTAACACCGTCCGGCGGACGGAGGCTCGTCGTGGGTGCCCCGGGGAAGCGGTGCCCCGGTCGCCCACCGGGGTCAGAGGGTGAAGCAGGGATCGAAGAACGCCCCCGCCGGGTACTGGGTGAGCCCGCGGGCCGTTCGCCACAGCCGGTGCTCCTCGGACTCCGAGACGGCTTCACCGATCAGTCGCGCCTGCCGTACGCCGGGGACCGGGGCGGGTCTGCCCGATTGGTAGCCGCCGTAGTGCGCGACGGGGCTCCAGTCGGGGCTGACCGCGGGCAACTCCTCGTCCAGGCCCTCGTACTCGGCGGCGGCGTACACGATCCGGCCGCCGGTGACCGTCAGCAGCGACTCGATGTGCGCGATCTCCGGCTCGGCGACCGCGAAGTAGTCCTCCGACAGCACCGCGAGATCCGCGTAACAGCCGGGGCGCAGCACGCCCTTGACGTTCTCCTCGCCGGTGAGCGCGGCGCCCGCGCGCGTGAACATCTCCAGCGCCGTGCTCCGGTCCACGCGGTTCGACGGCGGACGCAGGGCGAGCCCGCCCAGGGTGCGACCGCTGACCAGCCAGTGCAGGGCCACCCACGGGTTGTACGTGGAGACCCGGGTGGCGTCCGTGCCCGCGGCCACGGTCAGTCCGCGGTGGAGCATCTCCCGCAGCGGCGGGGCGTCCGCGGCGGCACCGGCGCCGTAGCGGCGCAGGAACGCCTCGCCCTGGAAGGACAGCCGGTTCTGTACGGAAACCGCGCCGCCGAGGGCGGCGATCCGGTCCAGGCTGTCCGGCGAGACGGTCTCCGCGTGGTCGAACAGCCAGCGGTTGCCGGCCGGGAAGAGTCCGTCGGCGGCGAGTCTCTCGAACACCGCGAGGTCGCGGCTGATGGTCTCGTCATACGTCGCGTGGAGTCTGAAGCCCCAGCCGTGCTCCATGAGGAGTCGTACCGCCTTCTCGAACTCAACCTCGTAATCGGTGAGTTCGGGGCGCGGCTGGGAGAAGTTCTCGAAATCGGCCGCCGCCCAGGTGAGGTTCTCGCCCGCGCCGTTGAGCCGCAGCCAGGCGTCCCCCTCCCCCGGGCCGGTCGTCTCGATCCAGCGCCGCAGATCGTCCAGCTCCTGCCCGGCGGTCTGCGGGAAGAGGTGGTAGGCGATCCGCAGCGACAACCTTCCCTCGGCGGCGAGTTCGACGACGGTGGAGTAGTTCTCGGGGAAGTTCTGGAACCCGCCCGCGGCGTCGATCGCGGAGGTGAGCCCGAACCGATTGAGCTCACGCAGGAAGTGCCGGGTCGAGGTCTTGCGGTCCTCGCCCTGAAGCACGGGCGCCTTGGCGAGCGTCGAATACAGGATGAGCGCGCTGGGCGCGGCCAGCAGCATGCCCGTCGGCTCCCCGTCCCGGCCGCGTACGATCTGGCCGCCTCGGGGGTCGGGCGTGTCCTTGCCGAAACCGGCGGCCTTCAGGGCGGCCCGGTTGAGCACGGCCGACTGGTACAGGTGCAGTACGAACACCGGGGTGTCCGGGGCCGCCGCGTTCAGCTCGGCCACGGTCGGCAGCCGGCGTTCGGCGAACTGCTCGGCCGACCATCCGCCGACCACGCGCACCCACTGCCCCTTCGGCGTCCGCATGGCCTGCTCGCGCAGCATGGCGAGGCCCTGGCGCAATGAGCGCACACCGTCCCAGCGCAGCTCCAGCACATAGTTGAGGCCGCCTCGGATCACATGCAGATGGGCGTCGTTGAGACCGGGGACGATCCGGCGGCCGAGGGCGTCGACGACCTTGGTCCGCGGGCCGATGTGCGAGGCCGCGCCCTTGTCGTCACCGACGGCCGTGATCACACCGTCCCTGACGGCGAGTGCCTCCGCCTGCGGCCGTCGCGGGTCGCCGGTGTGGATGGCCGCGTTGCGGACGACGAGATCGGCGGCGCCGGTGGCTTGTGGGACGAACCCGCCGACGGGCATGGGCGACACCTTGGGCAACCCCTTTCGGGACGTGGGCCGGTGGGGGCCGCAACGCGTGCGTACGGCTCTCGGAACCCATGGGCGGGTGCCGACGGAACCGCGTCCTCCGGCCCGACCGACGTTAGTCCGGGCCGGCTCCGGCGCCTTTGCTGCGCGTGCACCGGGGCCGTCCTCACAGCGCACTGACGGGAGCACCGCGTCCGGGGCGTTCCGTGCGCCGGGGGAGCAGCACGGGTTCGCTGACGGGCAACACGCCCGGCCTCCACGGATTTAGCGTGCGGGCGGTGGCACCGGGCGCTCCGCGCCCTTCGTGCCCGCCCCGCCGGAACGCCCGGCGTGACGTCCGACGCCAGGAGAGTCACCCATGAGCAGCACACCCACGGTCGTCCTCGTGCACGGCGCGTTCGCCGACGCCGCGAGTTGGTCCGGTGTCATCGCCGAACTCCAGCAGCGCGGCATCCCCGTCGCGGCCCCGGCCAACCCGCTGCGCGGACTGGCCTCCGACGCCGCCTACCTCACCTCCTTCGTCGAGCGGATCGACGGTCCCGTCGTCCTGGTCGGCCACTCCTACGGCGGCGCGCTGATCACCGTCGCCGGCGTCGCCGAGAACGTCGTCGCACTCGTCTACATAGCGGCGTACGTCCTGGAGGAGGGCGAGAGCCTCGGCGAACTCCAAGGCCGCTTCCCCACGACGCCGCTGGTCGACCACCTCCAGCAGTCCACCTACCCGGTCGAGGGCGGTGATCCCGCCGTCGAGGTCGCCATCGCGGCCGACGCCTTCCCGCAGGTGTTCGCGGCAGACGTGCCCGAGGCCGTCGCCCGGGTGCTCGCCGTGGCCCAGCGTCCGCTCGCCGCCGGCGCCTTCACCGAGCGGGCCGCCGCCGCGGCGTGGCGCACCAGGCCGTCCTGGGCACTGATCGCCGGCGCGGACCACGGGCTCCACCCCGAAGTGCAGCGCTTCGGCGCCCTGCGTGCCGGAGCGACGGCGGTGGAGTGCGACAACGCTTCGCACGCCGTCGCACTCTCCCAGCCGAAGACGGTGGTCGACCTGATCTCCGAGGCCGTGAGGGCGACCGGCTGAGGCAGCGGAGCCACCTCCCGGCCGCGCGTGTGAGGTCCCGGATCTCGCCCCGCGACCGGGTGCCCGGCCCGGGCGGCCGGAGGGGCACGTCATCGAGCCGCCGGAGCCCCGGCTCCCGCTCGGTCCGTCAGCTCGATCACAACCACGAGCGCCGCCGACAGCAGCCCCGCCGCGAGCGCCGGCTGAGGCAGGAACGCGGCGCCCGGAAGCACCGCGGCCACGACCGGATAGCCCAGTTCGCCCACCGAACCTCGCCGGTGAGGTCGTACGTGCACGACCCACACCGTCATCAGGAAGACGGCGAGCGGCACGGTGACCGCGGCACCGGCGGCCTGAGTGGGCACCTGGCCGTGCGCGGTGAGTTGTTGTGCGTACGCGGCCAACCCGGCCCCCTCGGCCGCCGCCGCGGCGAAGATCAGATAGTGGCCGTACGCCCAGGTGAACCTGCGTCGGTTGACCCGGTGGGTGGTCGCGAGCAGGGTGTGCGCCGGACGCACGAAGTACAGCCACCACATGCCGAAGACCGTCAGCAGCCCACCCGCCGCCAAGGCGTAGAGCGCACCGGTTTTGAACTCGTGGCCGAACGCCTCCCGTAGGGCCGTCGTGGCCGCCGCGATCGATTCACCCAGCACGATGAGCAGGAACAGCCCGTAGCGCTCGGCGATATGGCCGGGATGCCAGGGCGTCACGCCCGCGGCCTGTGCCCACGCCGGCACGGCCGTCTCCGCCACGATCATGACGATCACACTCGCCGACCGGATCCCTTCGGGAAGGAACAGCACTCCCACCCAGCCCGCCTGGCAGACCGTCACACCGACGGCGAAACGCAGCGCGGTCCGCCGGCGCCCCGCGTCCGACCTGGCCACACGCAGCCACAGCACCGTCAGCGTGGTGCGCAACAGCAGGTACCCCAGGGTGATCAGGAGGAGGTCGCCCTCGGCGAAGGCCCGCGAGACACCGGCCGCGAGCACGAGGGACCCCGCGATCTGGAGCAGTACCGCCAGTCGGTACGGCACGTTGTCCGGGTCGTACGCGGAGGCCAGCCAGGTGAAGTTCATCCAGGCCCACCAGATGGTGAAGAACACCACCGCGTAGCGCAGCACTCCCGTGATGTGGTGCCCCTCGGCCACGGCGTCGCCCAGACCGTGGGACGCCTGCGCCACGGCGATGACGAAGCACAGGTCGAAGAGGAGTTCCAGCGAGGTCGCGGCCCGGTGCGCCTCGCCCGGGTCCCGGCCCGTCATGGTCCGGCGCGCGGCGCGCGGCCCCCTCTTCGTCATGGATCTCCTCGTGTCGAAGGGGCGCCCCCCCTGTCCTGCGAACCGGACGGAACGGTGGACGCGCCCGTCTCCACCCTGGGCATGCGCGGAACGAGCTGATGTCCGTACGCGCACGGACAGTTGCCCGGGAACGAACAACGGGAGAACGACGGCTGTGGCACTCGGCCGGTACGACCGTCGCCGACGCCGTCCACCAGGCCGCCCTTGCGGTCCCGGCCCCGGTGGTCGGGCCGTCGGCGGACCGGGTGCTGCCGGTGGTGGTCTCCTGCCGGACGAGCCACACCACGCGGCAGCCCGCGCCCTGCTCCGCGTTCCACCGGTGACGCGGTGTGTCCGACCGCGCACGGTCCGGCGTGGACGTCCTTCGAGCCCCGGACGGAAGTGACTCCGGGAGTGACGGCGGCCACCGACCGCGCTCCGTCGTTGTGCTATACAAGGAGGCGAGGTCCTGGGCAGGGCCTGCGGACGACGGATCAGTACCCGCTCAGCGACAAGACTGGCCATTTCTGGAGGTCAGTTCTGTCATGGCATGGGTCGTACTCATCCTGTCAGGGGTGCTGGAGGCCGTCTGGGCCACGGCGCTGTCAGCGTCCAAGAACTTCAAGCGCCTGGTCCCGTCCGTCGTCTTCGTCGTCTCGCTCACCGCGAGCATGGCGGGTCTGGCGTACGCGATGAACTCCCTTCCCACGGGTACGGCGTACGCCGTGTGGGTGGGCATCGGCGCCGTTCTCACGGCGACGTGGGCCATCGTCACCGGCCAGGAGCGCGCCACCCTCGCACGGGTGCTCCTGCTGCTGGGACTCATCGGATGTGTCGTCGGACTGAAGGCGGTCAGCTGATGCCTTGGGCGATCCTTCTCGTCAGTGCCGTCTTCGAGGCAGTCTGGGCCACCGCCCTGGGTCTCTCCGACGGACTGAGCAAACCCGTCCCCACCACGGTCTTCTTCGTCGGGCTGGCGCTGAGCATGGGCGGTCTGGGCTATGCGATGAACCGGATTCCGATTAGCGTGGCCTACTCGGTCTGGATCGGTATCGGCGCGGCCCTGACCGTCATGTACGCGATGCTCACCGGCGAGGAACCCGCGTCCTTCCTCAAGGGCGTCTTCCTCGGGGGAATCATCCTCTGCGTCGTCGGCCTCAAGTTCGTCAAGTCCAAGCCGGCCGCCGAGGCGGAGAGCCGACCCGCGGAGGCGCGGGCCGGTTAGGCCGCTTCTGATGGATCAGGGGCGCCCGGCCGACGGCCGGGCGCCCCTGATCACGCGGTCCCGGCCCCGGCCGCAAGGGGCCCGCCCATGCTCCTGGCGCTCACCCCGCTCTCACGGACCGCCCGCGAACGAGGAGACACGGTCCCTGTGGCCGGACACGTCCGCCCGTTTCAGTGGTGGAAGGCCGCGGCCGTGTTCCTGTCACGGGTCGTCGGCCGCGACTGGCTACGCAGTTCGGGCAGCAGGGACGTCAGATCGTCCATCAGCAGCTCCGCCAGATCGGAGCTGAAGCCGTTGCGGCACACGATCCGCAGGACGGCCAGGTCCTGCCGGTTGGCCGGGAAGGTGTACGCGGGGACGAGCCAGCCGCGTTCGCGCAGTCTGCGCGAGACGTCGAACACGTCGAAGCCGGTCACGTCCGGCGCGGTGGTGAACGCGAACACCGGCAGTTCGTCTCCGCGGGTCAGCAGACGGAAGTCGCCGAGCTTCTCGATCGCCGCGGACAGGCCCTGGGCCACGTCACTGGTGGCCCGCTGGACCGCCCGGTAGCCCTCGTGTCCCAGCCGCAGGAAGGTGTAGTACTGGGCGGCGACCTGCGCGCCGGGCCGGGAGAAGTTGAGCGCGAAGGTGGGCATGTCGCCGCCGAGATAGTTCACCCGGAAGACCAGTTCCTCGGGCAGGTTCTCGGCACTGCGCCACAGCGCCCAGCCGACGCCCGGATACACGAGCCCGTACTTGTGGCCCGAGGTGTTGATGGAGGCCACCCGCTCCAGGCGGAAGTCCCACTCCAGTTCGGGGGTCAGGAAGGGCGCGACCATGGCGCCGGACGCCCCGTCGACGTGGACGGGAATGTCGAGGCCGGTGGTCTCCTCGAGTGCGTCGAGGGCGGCGCACAGTTCGGCGATCGGCTCGTAGGAGCCGTCGAAGGTGGAGCCGAGGATGCCGACGACGCCGATGGTGTTCTCGTCGCAGAGCGCCGCGGCGGCCTGCGGGTCCAGGTGGAAGCGGTCACCCTCCATGGGCACCTGGCGGGCCTCGATCTCCCAGAAGTTGCAGAACTTCTCCCAGCACACCTGGACGTTGACGCCCATGACGAGGTTCGGCCGCGCTTCGCGGGACGGGTAGCGGTCCGCGTTCCGCTTGGCCCAGCGCCGCTTGAGCGCCATGCCGGCGAGCATGCACGCCTCGCTGGAGCCGGTCGTGGAGCATCCGACGACGTTCTCCGGGTCGGGGGCGTTCCACAGGTGGGCGAGCATGGCGACGCACCGCCGCTCCAGCTCGGCGGTGCGCGGGTACTCGTCCTTGTCGATGATGTTCTTGTCGCGGCACTCCGCCATCAGCACGCCCGCCTGGGGTTCCATCCAGGTGGTGACGAAGGTGGCCAGGTTCAGCCGGGAGCTGCCGTCGAGCATCAGTTCGTCGTGGACCAACTGATAGGCGGTATGGGGCGGGACCGGGCCTTCGGGCAGCCGGTGCCGGGGCGGCGCGGCCGTCATGCCCGCGGCCGGGTCCGCGACACCGACGAACGGATTGACCGCGAGATGGCGGTGCGTCGGGGACTTGTCGCCATGACGGTGGTGCGCACCCTGGTGGAGAGCCATGCTGTGGACCCCTCTCGGCTTCGGCGGCGAGGGTTTGCCGCGCTGATGGCCGCCGTTGCCGCGGCCGCGATCCGGCGTCAGGGCGGCGGTGGTCCGGCAACTGACCTGAAAGCGGCGGGGGTTGTACTCCCCGGAGCGAGGCTGTACTCCCCCGCCGCGCCGGACCGGCACGCAGCACATTTGCCTGTAGCGACCATATAGTCCGTCGTCGCGGTCGGCGCGCCGAGCGGCCGGGATCACCCGTTCGGCCGAGAAGGACTTGAGGGCGCCACCGGTCTTCCGGAGCATGAGCAGAGCGCCCGCCCCCCGGTTCACGGTGGGGCGGGCGCTCTCGTGCACCGGGCCTCTCGAAGGCATGGAGCGCCCCGCCCGGCGTAGGCGCAACACGTGCCGGGGGGACGACCGGTGCCGTCCGCCTCCGGTTCTTCGGAGGGGTCGAGGTGGCACGGGGTAGGGAAACCGCGGTGGGCGGGGCCGCCGCCGTCGGGCGGGTGCCGCCGGGCCCTGCCGCGGCGGTCGGGCGAGGCGGTCAGGCGAGGTGCATCCCCGCGTCCACCACGAGGTTCGCCCCGTTGATGCCCCGGCAGGTCAGCAGGAGCATCGTGGCCGCCACGATGTCGTCGGTGGAGGGCAGCCGCTTGGCGGGGGTCCGCTGCCGCATGGCCTCGTACCACTCGGCGCGGACCGGGTCGGCCTCCTCCACGGCGGCGGTGCCGCCGACCACGCCCGGAGTGAGGGCGTTGACCCTGACCGGGGCGAGTTCCAGGGTCAGCGAGTTGACGAGACCGATGATCGCGGAGTTGGCCATGGAGAGCGTGGTGGATCCGGGGACGGGCCGCCACATGGACAGCCCGCTGAACATGACCACGGAGGCGTCCTCCGAGAACTTGTCGATGGCCTTGTTCACCGCCGTCGCGTACCCGACGGTCTTCATCAGGGACGTCCGGGAGCAGTCGTCCGGGCGGAAGTCCTTGATGGTGTTGTGGTCGCGGTCGAGGGCGGTGAGGACCAGATGGTCCACGACGTCGATGGAGTCGAACAGTGCGCCGATCGACTCCCAGTCGGTCAGCTCGCAGACGGCGCCGGTCACGTTGGGGCCGAGTTCGGCCGCCCGCTCGCGGGCGAATGTCCCGTCGCGGCCGGTGATGGTCACGCGCGCGCCCTGCGCGGCGGCGGCCCTGGCGAGCTCGAAGCCGAGTCCTCGGGTGCCGCCGATGACGACGATATGACTGCCGGGTCGCAGCATGGGGTTCTCCTAGCGGTGATGAGGGGCGGGGCGGCGGGACTCAGGCGGTCACGGTCCGCCGGCTGCGGCGCGCCCGTACGATCATGCCGAGCGAGGCCACGATCGCGGCGGCGACCGCGGCCGACCCCCACGACGCGCCGGACAGCGAGGTGAGACCGAACGCGTGGTCCAGAGACCAGTCGCCGGGCCCGGTGAATCCGAGCGCGGCGGCGATGACCGCGTATGTCATCGGCAGTTCGTAGCCGCCGGTCTGCGCCCAGAGTCCCTTGGCCGCGTTGACCGAACCGGCGACGATCATCGTGCCGCAGGCGATGGTCGCCGCGAGCGGGGTGATGAGCCCCAGGATCAGCAGGACTCCGGCGAAGAGCTCGGAGGCCGCGGCCGTGAACGCCATGGCCTTACCGGGCCGCAGCCCCCAGCTCTCGAAGAGCGCGCCGGTACGGTCGAGGCCCAGGCCGCCGTACCAGCCCAGCATTTTCTGCAGGCCGTGCCCGATGAGCAGACCGCCCACGAGCAGCCGCAGCAGCAGCAGTCCGAATTCCATGGTTGAAGACTCCTACGACTGCTTCGGCTGGTGGGCGCCGGTCATCAGCGCCGCGAGATCTTCGGGGTTGAGGAACGAGGGCGGGGGCTGCGGGCCCCAGTTGAAGAGGCCCTTGGCGCCTTCGAGGACCTCGGGGGTCCACAGTTCGTCCTCGGCGACCGTGTCCATGTCGGAGTAGTACTCCGAGAAGTTCCCGGCCGGGTCCTTGAGGTACCAGAAGAAGTTGGACCCCGCGTGGTGTCTGCCCAGGCCCCACACATGGCGCTCCGGGTTGCCCTCCAGCATGGCGAAGGCGCCTCGCCCGATCTCGTCGATGTCCCGCACCTGCCAGGAGGTGTGGTGCAGATAGTTGACCGGTGCGTCGAGGACCAGGATGTTGTGGTGGTCGGTGGAGCAGCGCAGGAACGCGCCCTTGCCCTTGATGTAGTCGCTGGCCCGGAAGCCGAGTCCCTCGACGAGGAACCGCGTGGTGATCTCGTAGTCGACCGAACCGATGACCGCGTGCCCGAGCTTGCGCGGCCGTACCGGTCCTTCGCGCAGCAGGCCGGGCGCCCGTCCGCCGGTCCGCTCGATGCGGCCGGGACCGTTGTACGGGGTCGGGGGCGTCTCGGGCTGCCGGATGCGGTCGGCGATCTCGACCACGGCGCGGACTCCGGTGACCGGTTCCACGGCCGTCAGGGACTTCTCGCTCACGTCCGCCGTGATGCCCAGGGCCGACAGACTGGCCGCGATCCTGGCCAGGTCGTCCCCGTCGTCCACGCCGATGCCGACCTGGACCAGACGGCGCGTCGGGGCGGCGACGACCTTCAGCTGAGGGCCGCCGTCCACGGTGGTGAGCCATCCGGCCTCGCCGCGGCCCAGCCCGAATTCCTCGTAGTAGGCCACGGTGGCCGCGACGTCCGGGACGCCGATCACCACCGAGGTCAGTGCGTGCAGAGACATGTCCGCCTCCTTGCTTCCGTCGTCACGGAGTCGCGGCGCATGTCAGGCCCCCGCCGCCGCGACCATGCGCTGGCGCATCTCGCCGATGCCGGCGACATAGCTGACGAGCTCGTCGCCGTCCTGGAGATAGCGCTGGGGAGTGCGCCCCATACCCACTCCGGCCGGGGTGCCGGTGAAGATCACATCGCCGGGGAGCAGCGGGGTGATCGCCGACAGCCGGGAGATCAGCGCCGGGACCGAGAACACCAGCTGCGCGGTGGTGCCTTCCTGGACGCGCTCGCCGTTGATGAAGGCGCCGAGTTCGAGGTTGTCCGGGTCGGGCACCTCGTCGGGGCTGACCACGACCGGGCCGAGCGGTCCGAATCCGGGGTAGGACTTGGCGAGGCTGAACTGCGGCACCGGTCCGGAGAGCTGGCCGAGGCGCTCCGAGATGTCCTGGCCCACGGTCAGTCCGGCGACGTGGCTCCAGGCGTCGGCCTCGGAGACGTGCTCGGCGTGCCGGCTCATGACGACGACGAGCTCGACCTCCCAGTCCACGTTGCCGCCCTCGGGCAGCTGCACCTGGCCGTACGGGCCGGTCAGGCTGGTGGGGAACTTGGTGAACACGGTCGGGCTATCGGGCACGGAGAAGTTCGACTCGTCGGCGTGATCGACGTAGTTGAGACCGATCGCGAAGACCTGGCGCGGGCCGGGGACCGGGTTGCCGAGGTCCTCGTCGCGGATCCGCACGGCGTCCGGACGGCCCGCGGTCACGGTGGCGGCGAACTCGGTCAGCTCGTCCCAGCGGTCGTACGCGGACTGCACGTCGGAGCTGAAGCGTCCGGCGCTGGCGCGCTCGACGTCCACAGCCTCTCCGGGTGCGGTCACCAGGCTCAGTCGGCCGGAAAGATTGGCCACTCTCACGTGCCTGCTCCTTTTGATCGTCGTGTTCCTCCGCGATGTGCCGGGTGGCTCACGGAATGACCCTATGTGTACTCCTCGACTTTCGACTGGTCAATATTCTTTCGAAAGTTTATACCGGGTTCGCATTCCGCTACAGTGTTCGCATGGCACGCCAGGGACGCGGGGGGACCACCCGCACAGAGGGCATCTACCAAAAGCTGCGCCACGACATCCTGGGCGGCCGCCTGGTGCCAGGGGAACGCCTGAAGTTCCCCGACCTCTGCGAGCGCTACGAGACCAGCGTGGGCGCCGCCCGCGAGGCCCTGACCAGGCTCAAAGCAGAAGGACTGGTGAGGGCCCAGCCGCACCAGGGGTACATGGTGACCCCCCTCTCCCACGAGGACCTCGCGGACCTCACCCAGGCCAGGGTCGAGATCGAGTCGCTGGTCCTGAAGCTGTCCGTACAGGAAGGGGACATGCGCTGGGAGGCCGACGCGGTCGCCGCGCACCACCTTCTGGAGCGGACCCCGTTCCTCAGCGACGACGGCGGCACCCACACCGGCGAATCCTGGACCAAGGCGCACGCGGCCTTCCATCTCGCCCTGATCGCGGGCTGCCCCAACCGCAGACTCGCCGCCACCGCCCGCGCGCTGCGCGAGGAGGCCGAGCTGTACCGGCAGTGGTCGGTCGGCCAGGAGCCCGACCGCGACCTCGCCGGCGAGCACCGGGCGATCCTCGCCGCGGCCGTCGAGCGGGACGCCGATCTCGCCGCCGCGCTGCTGCGTGACCATATCTCCCACACCACCCGACTGCTGATCAGCTGCGCGGTCGACGAACCGAACGCGGCCGTGGGCAGTCCCGCACGAGAGTGACGCACGCCCCCATGGACAAGGTCTTCACCGACGCGGCGGCAGCCGTCGCGGACATCCCCGACGGCGCGTCACTCGCGGTCGGCGGCTTCGGTCTCTCCGGGATCCCGGGCGAACTGATCAAGGCACTGCTGCGATCGGGCACCGGTGATCTCCGGATCGTCTCCAACAACTGCGGAGTGGACGGCTGGGGGCTCGGGCTCCTGCTGTCCGAGCGCCGGATCAGCCGGGTCACCGCTTCGTACGTCGGGGAGAACAAGGAGTTCGCCCGGCAGTACCTCTCCGGTGAGCTGGAGGTCGAACTCGTACCGCAGGGCACTCTCGCCGAGCGGCTGCGGGCGGGCGGCTGCGGCATCCCCGCCTTCTTCACCCCTGCGGGCTCGGGGACCCAGGTCGCCGACGGCGGGCTGCCCTGGCGCTACACCCCGGACGGGGCGGTCGCCGTCGCGTCACCGCCCAAGGAGAGCCGGGAGTTCGACGGCCGCGACCATGTGCTGGAACGGGCCGTCACCACGGATTTCGGACTGGTCCACGCCGCCGTCGGCGACCGTCACGGCAACCTCGTCTTCGCCGGCTCGTCCGGCAACTTCAACGCCCTGTGCGCCATGGCCGGCAAGATCACCGTCGCCCAGGTCGAACGTCTGGTGGAACCCGGGGAACTCGACCCGGCGCAGATCCATGTGCCCGGCGTCTTCGTCCAGCGCGTGGTCCCGGTCTCCGGGATCGAGAAGCCCATCGAGCGGCGCACGGTCCGCCCGGCGCGGGCCGCGGCACCGCGGGCCTGAGCGGCTGTCCACGGCCCCGGCCGGGCCCGCCTGACCGGCCGGTCCGTACGGCCCCGGCTCCACCGCCCGCCACCGGCCACCGGCCGGGCGGCACCCCTCGCCGTTCCGCGCGGCCGAGCCCATCACCGGCCGCGCGCCGGAGCATCCCCCGGTCATGCGACCGGAACACCCTGTCAGGAGAGAACCGTCATGGCGTTGACCCGTGAACAGATGGCCCGCAGGGCCGCCGCCGAGCTGTCCGACGGCCAGTACGTCAACCTCGGCATAGGACTGCCGACGCTGATTCCCTCCGTACTGCGCGACGACATCACCGTCGTCCTGCACAGCGAGAACGGCATCCTCGGCGTAGGCCCCTACCCCTTCGACGGCGAGGAGGACGCCGACCTCATCAACGCGGGCAAGGAGACCGTCACCACCCGCCCCGGAGCGTCGTTCTTCGACTCGGCGCTCTCGTTCGGCATGATCCGGGGCGGCCATCTCGATGTGGCCGTCCTGGGCGGCATGGAGGTGTCGGCCACGGGCGACCTCGCCAACTGGTCCGTACCCGGAAAGATGATCAAGGGTATGGGCGGGGCGATGGACCTGGTCCACGGTGCCGCGCGCGTGATCGTGCTGATGGAGCACACCACCAGGGACGGCGGCCCCAAGCTCGTCGAACGCTGCGGTCTGCCGCTGACGGGCCGGGGTGTGGTCCACCGGGTCATCACCGACCTGGCCGTCGTCGACGTCACCGCGCAGGGCTTCGTGCTGCGCGAACTGGCCCCCGGAGTAAGCGAGGACGAGGTGCGCCGCGCGACCGGCGCACCCCTGCACACCTGAGCACGGCTCGGGACCGCCCCCGAACCGCCCCAAACCGGCCGAGCACCGGAACGGAACGCACCGGAACGACCCACGGGCTCCCCTGCGCGAGACTGCCAGGGGAGCCCGACCGGCGGAGCAACGGAACCCGGAGAGACACGGAACCCGGCGGAACCGGGCCCAAAGCCTTCAGAACACGAGAGAGAACACGAGAGAACCGGGTGGCCCGCGGGCCACCCGGTTCTCGTCGTACAAGCGCAGAACGTCAGGCGGTCACGCGCGCCTTCAGCTCCGCCAGCGACTCGTTCAGCGCGTCCTCGTCGACGCCGACCAGCCGGCCGTCCTCCTTCCGCACGTCGCCTCCGACGACGACGGTCTCGACATCGGCGGAGGTGCCGAACACCACGGCGTACGCGGCGGGATCGCCGACCAGGCCGCCGAAGCGTCCGGTGTTGAGGATGACGACGTCGGCCAGGCTCCCGGGGGTCAGCGTGCCGAGACGGCCGCCGAGTCCGAGCGCGTGAGCGGCGTTGACCGTGGTCGTGGCCAGCAGCTGTCCGGGCTTCAGGGTCGCCGAGTTCTCGCGGGGCGACAGCGGCAGGCGGCCGCCGTCACGCGCCTGGAGCGCGTCCTGCGCCTGCATGAGGGTGTTGCTGATCCGCAGCTGCGAGAAGAGGTCGAGCGGGACCCGCGCCGGGGTGTCGGTGCCGATGCAGAGCTTGATGCCCTCCTTGACGGCCCGGTTGAGCACGGTGAGCGACCGGCCGACGGAGACCTCCACCTCGGGCGTGACCGAGATCGCGATGTCCGCGTCCGCGACCATCCGCAGTTCCTCGTCCGAGGCGCCGTTGACGTGAACGGGAATCAGGTCGCTGCCGAGCAGACCCTCTTCGTACATGTCCCGGAGCTGGTGCGGCGCGTTCTGGTGCAGCGTCGAGCGCAGGCCGAGACCGCGCGCGAACTCCACCTCGCCGCGGAAGCGCTCCATGCCGACCGCCTCGATCTCGGAGAGGCCGACGCCGAGCTGGACGAGGGCGTCGTCACCGGTCTTCACCATGCGGCTCAGCTCGGTGATGTGCTCGAACTTCTCGGCCTGCTCCCGCTCCGCGTAGCGCTGCCCGTCGAGGGCGTACCCGAGCGTGAGACCGTAACCCATCAGCACACGCTGACCGGTGCGGTGGTGGGCGTTGAAGACGGCCTCGGCGTGCTCACGGGTCAGCAGTCCGTGGGCGAAGTCGATCGCACCGGTGATGCCCCGGTCGATCATCTCGACGCCGCACGCGTAGACGGCGGTCTCGTAGTCCTCGGGGCTGAAGCTCTCGCGGGAGCGCGACACCACGTTCTTGTAGATGTCGTGCGTCCACAGCTCGGAGGCGATGCCCCGAAGCGGCTGCTGCCACATGTGGATGTGCGTGTCGATCATGCCGGGAATGACGATCTTCCCGGTGGCGTCGATGACCTTGTCCGCCGGACCCTCCAGTCCGGCGCCGATCGCCTCGATCCGATTGCCCCGGATGAGGAGGTCCGCCCCCTCGAGGCTTCCGTACTGGGCGTCCATCGTGACGATGGTGGCGTTCTTGATGAGGATGCTCGACGGCATCGGCTTCACTCCCGGATGGTTCTGAAGGTCGTGCTTCGGTGGTTCGTGGGGGGGTGTGGGGGGTGTGGGGGGTGTGGGGGCGGTTGCTACCGCTTGGAGACGAGGTCCCAGTACCGGATGACGGACGGGAGGGTCGGCGTCCCCTGGACGTTGTCCACGGTCTTGGAGTTGTAACCCCAGAAGGACTGCGCCTCGTGGAATCCGCAGTCCAGCGCCTGGTCGTTGATCTGCTGCGTCATGTCCTGCCACGCCTTGTCGGCGGCCTTCGCGTCCGGCGCCTCCAGCGCGCGCTTCACGGCGCTGTCCAGCTCCGGGTACACGTTCTTCTTCGGGTTGCCCGCGCCCGCCGGACCGAACTTGTACAGGTAGTAGTCGTAGACGCTGGCGTCGCCGAAGTCGGCCATGATGGCCGCCGGGTACTTGCCGTTGTTGTAGACCGTGTAGTACTGGCCCCACGTCATCATGTCGAGCTTGACGTTCACGCCGATCTTGGACATCTGGTCGCGGAACAGCTCGGCCACCGTGCGCTGGATGTCGTACGTGGGCAGGGTGAAGCTGACCTTGGGGTTGCCCGCCTCGGCCATCAGCTTCTTCGCCTGGTCGACGTCGTGCGGGTAGCCCTTGACGTTCGGGTTGTAACCCTGCTGGCCCTCGCCCATGCGCTGGTAGCGGACCTTGGACATCCCGTTGAACTGGGCGTCGACGATCTCCTGCGGATCCATCGCGAGACACATGGCCTGACGGACCTTCGGGTCGGCGAAGACGCCGCCGGTGTCGTACGTCAGCAGGTGGAACAGCGACTGCTTGTACGTGAGGAGGGACAAGCCGTTCTGCTTGATCCGGTCGACATAAGGAGCGGTGGTGTACGCGATGTCGAGCTGACCGCCGCGGAGCGCGTTCATCAGCGAGTCGGGGTCGTTGATGAAGTGCACCTCAATGCCGCCGACCTTCAGGTCCTTGGCCTTGCGGTACTTGTCGAACGGCTTGGCCACGACCTTGGAACCGGCGACCGACGCACCCGGGTCGTAGACGAACGCGCCGGTGCCGGAGGGCTTCTTGGCCCAGTCGCCCGCGTCCAGCGCCTTCGGGGAGATGATGTAGCCCTGGCTGCGCGCCAGGTTGGGAATGATGTTGGGCGCGGCCGACTTGAGGGCGATCCTGACCTTGTTGGCGCCCACGGCCTCGATGGCGGTGACCGGCGCCATCACCGGGGCCCACTGGCCCTTGCTGGCCTTCATGCGCTCCAGGTTCTTCACCGCGGCGGCGGCGTCGAACGGCGTCCCGTCCTGGAAGACGACACCCTCGGCGAGATCGAAGGTGATCTCCTTGTCCGACTCCTTCCAGGCCGTCGCCAGACCGGGCTCGATGGTGACGCCGTCCTTGTTGAGCGAGACGAGGCCCTCGTAGACGAGCGCGGTGTAGGTGCTGTTCGCCCGGTCGATGGTCTCCCAGTCGTTGAGCGGGACCGCGACGCCGAAGCGGGCCACGCCCTTGCCGTCCGCGCTCTTCGCGCCGGAGCTGCTGCCCGAACCACAGGCGGTCAGGGCGGCGAGGGCGAAGGCGACGCCGAGCGCGGGGTAGACATGGCGGCCTCTGCGGCGGATCGACCCTCTCGAAGGGGGGTTGGACGGGGTGTTTCTCATGATTTCTCCGTGTGATGAGGGTGTGCGGAGCCGCAGGCGGTCCGCGCAGGCGCGCAGGGTGAAGCAAGCGCGAGGAGTGAAGTGCGGTAAGGGGGAAGGGGGATACAGGGGGGCGGCAGATGACCGGGAACCCTGTGGGAAGGGCCGGGAGGACCGGGGCCGGCGGGCGGCCCCGGTCAGACGGCGGCCTGTGACTGCCTGACCTCGGCGGCGTGGTGACAGGCCACCAGCCGCTCCGACGGCCCCGCCGCGGTCCCGGACGGTGACACGGACAGCGGTACGGACACCGGTTCGGGCGTACTCGTCCGGCACAGGTCCGTGACCCACCGGCAGCGGTTCTGGTACGGGCAGCCGGGCCGGTCGTCGAGCGGGCTCGGCGGCTCCACCCTCCCACCGGTCAGGGCGCGTCGCCGGATCGACCGTTCGGCCTGCTCGTCCGGGTCGGTGACCAGCGAAGAGGCCATCAGCATATGTGTGTAGGGGTGCGCCGGATCGCCGTGCACCGCGTCCGCCGGTCCCGTCTCGGCCATCCGTCCCAGATAGAGGACGGCGATGTCATGGCTGACGTGGCGGACCACGTCGAGGTCGTGGGCGATGAAGAGATAGCTCAGCCCGAACTCGCGCTGAAGGTCCATCAGCAGGTTGATCACCTGGCTCTGGGTGCTCACGTCGAGCGCGCTGACCGGTTCGTCGCACACGATGAGCCGGGGCTGTACGGCGAGGGCGCGGGCGATCGCCACGCGCTGCCGCTGGCCGCCGGAGAGTTCGTTGGGCATCCGCTCCCCGTGGAACGAGGACAGCCCCACATTGTCGAGCGCCCGGGTGATCTCCTTGTCCCGGTCCGGCCGCGACAGCCGGCGGTGCCTGGCGATGGCCTGGCCGATCGTGGCGGCCACCGTCTGCCGGGGGTTCAGCGAGGAGAGCGGGTCCTGGAAGACGACCTGGACGTCCTTGCGGTACGACAGCGGTGTGTGCCGGCCGAAGTCCGAGATGTCCTGGCCGTCGAAGACGACCTTCCCCTCGGAGACCGGCGCGAGCCGCAGGATGGCCCGGCCGATGGTGCTCTTGCCCGAGCCGGACTCCCCGACCAGGCCGAGCGTCTGTCCGCTCCCGATCGCGAAGCTGACCTCGCGGACGGCGGTGAACGAACGCCGGCGGCCCGTCATCCCGCGCCCCATCGCGTAGCTGACGCTCAGGTTGTCGACGGAGAGCAGCGGTGGCGTGTCGTTGTTGTGAGTGTCGGTCATTTTGTACCCACCAGACGGAGTTCACCGGCACGCAGGCACCGGACTTCATCGGCCAGCGGGACGGAGCCCGTGGCACAGGCCGCGGTCGCGTACTCGCAGCGCGGGTGGAAGCGGCAGCCGTCGGGCCAGGCCCACGCCGGGGGCACCCGGCCCGAGATGGTCGCCAGCTCCTCGCCACCGGTCCTGCCCTGCGGCATCGCGCCGAGGAGCGCCTCGGTGTACGGGTGCTTGGGCTTGCCCAGCGCGCCCCGTACGTCGCGGACCTCCACGATCTGACCCGCGTACATCACTCCCACCCGGTCGCAGACGTCGGCGACGACGCCCAGGTCGTGGGTGATGATCAGCAGGGACATGTTCAGCCGCTGCCGGAGTTCGGAGAGCAGTTCCAGGACCTGGGCCTGGATGGTGACGTCCAGCGCGGTGGTGGGCTCGTCGGCGACCAGCAGTTCGGGGTCGCTGGCCAGGGCCGCGGCGATCACCACCCGCTGGGCCATACCGCCGGAGAACTGGTGCGGATAGTCCGACAGTCTCCGCGCCGGGTCGGGCACGCCGACCAGGGAGAGCAGTTCGGCGGCGCGCTCCGTGGCCTGCTTGCGGGTGAGGTCGCCGTGCGCGCGGATGCCGTCGACGAGCTGCTGTCTGATGGTGTGCACGGGCGAGAGCACCGACATGGGGTCCTGGAAGACCATGCCGATCCGGCGTCCGCGGATGCTCCGCCACTCGCGTTCGCCGAGTCCGACCAGCTCGGTGCCGGCCAGGCTCACCGACCCGCCGGAGACCTCGACTCCGCGCGGCAGCAGACCGAGAAGGGTCGAGGCGGTGATGGACTTGCCGGAGCCCGACTCGCCGACGAGGCCGAACGCCTCGCCGCGCCCGACGTCGAACGTGACGCCGGAGATCAGTTCGGCGGGACCGCCGGGGGTCTGGAGCGCGGTGACGCTCAGATTGTCGATGCGCAGGAGCGGCTCCGGGCCGGCCGGCTGCCCGGCCGTGGTGGCGCCCGCCGGTTCCGGCGTCTGCGCGGCCGACACGACTCCTGCCGTACCGGCGGTGGCGGCATCGGCGGTGGCTGTCGCCGCGGCGGCCTCGGCCCTCGCCTCGGCGGCCGCCCTGAGCGCCGCGGTGGCACGCACCGCCGCCTTGCGCTGCTTGCGCTTGACGGTGGTACGCCGGGCGGTCGCGTCCCGCAGGCAGTCGCCGAGCAGGTTGTACATCAGCACGCTGAGCGTGATGGCCAGACCGGGGTAGACCGCCAGCATCGGCTCGTCCATGAAGTGGGCGCGCGACGAGTCCAGCATCCCGCCCCAGCTGACCTGGGTGGTGTCGATGCCGACGCCGAGGAAGCTCAGCATCGCCTCGATGAGCAGGGCGGTGCCCAGCGCGATGGACGCCTGGACGATGACCGGGGCGGCGATGTTGGGCAGGATCTGGCGCAGCATGATCGCGGGCGTCCGCAGTCCGGTGACCCGCGCGGCGTCCACGTACAGCCGCTCGCGCTCGGCGAGGACCACGGCCCTGGTGATCCGCATGAAGCTCACCGCGAAGACGAGACCGACCGCGAACATGGCCTTGACCAGGCCGCTTCCGATGACCGCCACCAGGGCGAGAGCCATCAGCAGGGCCGGGATCGCCTGCATGACATCGGCGATCCGCATACCGATCCGGTCCCACCAGCCGCCGAGGTAGCCCACCAGCAGCCCCAGTCCGACGCCGATCACCACGCCGATGGCCACGCTCTGGAAGGACGCGATCAGGGCGGTACGGGTGCCGTAGATCAGCCGGGAGAGGATGTCCCGGCCGAGGTCGTCCGTCCCGAGGAGATGGTCCGCGCTCGGGCCCTGGAACCGGTTGGCCACCTCGGGCGTGAGCGGGTTGTGCGGTGCGACGAAGCCCGCGGAGAGGGCCACCAGCACCTGGAGAAGGAGGAGTGCGAGGCAGACGACGGCGATCGGCTGCCGCAGGGTCCGGCGGAGTACCCCGGCCTGCTTGCGGTGCGCCTGACCTTCGTCGGAGCCTTCCGCGCCCAGGGGCTTCTCGCCGATGGTTCCGGCGGTCACTGGGGCCTCACCTTCGGGTTGACGATGCCGTAGAGGATGTCCACGGCGAGGTTGACGGCGAGCACGATCAGGGCGACGACCACGATCGATCCCTGGAGGACCGGATAGTCGGCGCGGACCACGCTGTCGATGAGCAGGGTCCCCATACCGGGGATGGCGAAGATGCGCTCGATGACGAAGCTGGCCGCGACCAGTACGGACATCTGCACCGCCAGCACGGCGAGCACCGGCACCATGGCGTTCTTCGTGGCGTACTTCAGTACGATCCGCCGCCCGCTGACGCCTCGGGCGCGCAGCGCCTGGACGTAGGGCGACTCCAGGGCCTCGATGGTGGCGCTGCGGGTCTGCCGGGCGATGACGGAGGCCGTGCTCAGCCCGAGCGCCAGCGCCGGCAGGACCAGGCCCTGCGCCCAGAGGCTCGGGTCCTCGGTCATGGGCGTGTAGCCGACCGCGGGCAGCCACTCCAGCTCCACCGCGAAGACGAGTGCCAGCAGCAGCGCGACCCAGAAGCTCGGCAGGGCGAGCCCCAGCGCGACGAACACGGTGAGCAGCCGGTCGCCGACCGAACCGGGGCGCAGCGCGCCCAGCAGTCCGAGCGGGATACCGGCGAGCAGCGCGACGCTCATGCCGGCGAGCGAGAGCGACAGGGTGATGCCCAGCCGCTGGCCGATCGACTCGGCGACCGGGACACCGGTGTACAGGGAGGTTCCGAAGTCGCCTTGGAGCGCGGCCGAGAGCCAGTCGGTGAACTGCTCCCACAGCGGATTGCGGAGCCCGAGCTGCTGTGACAGTTCGTCACGCTGGTCCTGCCCCGCGCCTTCGCCGAGGATCTGGGCGACCGGGTCGGTTCCCGTCATCCGCACGAGCATGAAGACCAGCAGGGAGACCAGCAGGAGGGTGGGCAGGGCGGAGAGCACCCGCCCCAGCACGAATTTCGTCATCGCCTCGCCCCGTGCGTTCCCGCACCGTCGTACGACCGGGATGCCTGGCCCGGTGCCCCCTCCTGCTCGTCCCGGGCCGGCAGGGCGCCCGGTCCCACGGCTGCGCCGTGGGTCGGATGCCCTCTCAGGCCGAGCACAAGTGCCACTTTCACGATGACCGCTCCCTCTGTTCAGTCCGCTGTTCAGCCCGCGCCGTGCCGGGCTCTTTGCGGAATGACCACATGTGTAACCGTTCGACATTCGAGCCGTCAACGGTCTTTCGAAAGTTTGCCGTCTGTTCGTATCCGACTACAGTGTTCGCACAGGAGGGGGTTGGGGCTCATCCGGACGGCGTACAGGAGTCGAACGGCCCACCCGCAGACTGTGATCGCAGGAAAAGGGCTTCCGGACGTTCCGACCGCGCGTCCCTCAACGGGCCGTACGCGGGGGGCGGAAGTTCACCGACGTTTCTTCCGGTCCGGGCGGGACTGCCGGTCCAAGCGGGACTGCCGGTCCGAGGGCAGGAAGGCCGCCGGATCCGTCCTCGGTGACGGGCCCGCTCCGGACGGATCCCGCGCGAGCGGACCGATCGGGGCGTCGGCTCCCCCCTGGCGGCGCTGCCGTCCGGCGGATCCCGCCGAAGGAGGAGGAGGCGGCGGCCGCGATGACCGCTCCCCCGTCGCCGTATGCCGGTGAGGGCGGTGAGGTGGTCCGTCCGGTTCAGAACAGCAGGCGGTCGAGCAGTTCCGCGCGCGTGTGGACGCCGAGCTTGGTGTAGATCGACTTGAAGTGGTGTTTGACCGTGTGCTGGCTGATGACGAGCGCCGCCGCGATCTCGCTGTCCCGGTGGCCGGCGAGCGCGCAGGTGGCGATCTCGATCTCGCGCGGGGTGAGCAGTGCCAGCCGGGTCGGGCTGATCGTGCGCGAGGATCCGCCCCGCTCGGCGATGACCGACACGATCACGTCGGGCTGGCTCGGCAGTCGCTGTGAGGTGACCGTGAGGTGCAGCGCGGCCCGTGGGCCTTCGTCGGCGCTCCAGAAGGCCGCCGTGGCGGCGTCGTCGCAGTCGAGCAGCCGCTCGACCTCGGGGCGGGCCTCCCCGAGCCGGTCGAACAGGGCGAGCGCGGGCGCGTTGAAGTGGCGTCGGGCCAGCCTCAGATCGGTCAGGACCACCGGGGTGCCGCAGCGGTCCAGCGCCTCGGCCAGCTGGGTGCGCTCGCGTTCGGTCGAGGCGCTCTCCCTGATCGCGGCCACGGCGATGCCCAGCACCGTGGCCGCCACATGCGCCGCTTCACGGTCCGCCTCGGTGAACTCCGGCTCGCCGTCGCGCCTGGCCAGGTTCAGTGTGCCGGCGACTTCGTCGCCGACGACCAAAGGGGCGCAGAGCACGCGCGCCATGGCGTGGGGAGCGAACACCTCGTGTACGACGGGGAGCTTCAGCCACTCCTCCCGTGGCATCAGCGAGTCGCTGTCGTAGACCTTGCGGTCGCGCAGGGCGTTCTGGACGACGGGGTCCTGGGTGCGGCCGAAGCGTTCATAGCAGCGTGTGTAGTAGTTGCCGAGGCCCCGCACTTCCGCGGCGATGGGCCGCCCGGTCGTGTGGTCGTGCAGATAGACGCCGGCGGCGAAGGAGCCGAGGCGGCTCGGCGCGTCGTCGAGAAAGCGGTCCAGCAGCCGCTCGACGGAGCGTGAGGTGACCAGTTCGGCGACGAGCACGGGGGGCAGCGACCGGGCCGGCTCCGTGAGTGCTTTCCCCATGGCGTCCTCCGCTCTGGATCCGCTCGAACGGGTGGATCCGCCCGAGGCGACCGTCCGGATGAGCGCGGATTCAACCTTCCACGAAGGCGGCCTCGGGCGTCAACCATCGGGTCTGCTGAACGGACCCGCCCGGCCGGACGGCCCGAAATGAGCCCGGCACGTGCCCGGCCCGCGCCGGATACATGCCTGGTACATGCCTGGGTAGGCGCCGGGTGGCAGGGTGGAACGTCGATGGCCCGCCGCGTGCTGCGGGCGGGCCATCGACGTGCGTACCGACGGGTGACGTGCGTACCGACGTACGTACCGACGGGCGAATCGGCATGCGGATCAGGGTGCGGATCGGCGTACGGATGGGCGTGCGCGGGATCGTCACCCGGTCATGCGGCCGCGGTGGAAGAGCAGCGACTCACGGCTCGGGTCGGAGGCCAGCGCGACCACCCGCCCGATCAGCATCCAGTGCGAGTTGTTGCGCACCGTCCCGGCGAGCCGGCACTCGAACCGCGCCACGGTCCCGGTGAGCAGCGGCGCTCCGACCGCACCGGCCAGATGGTCCACCTGCGCGAACTTGTCCGGATCCTTCGAGGCGAACAGCCGGGCGGTGGGCGCCTGATCGGCGGCGAGCACGTTCACGGCGAACACCCCGGAGCGTTCGATCGCCGACCAGGTACGGGACGTCGCCGCCAGGCAGACCAGCACCTGGGGCGGCTCCGCGGTGAGCGATGTGAACGCGTTGACGGTGCTGCCGTACAGCTTCCCGTCGGCGGCCGTGGTGACGACCACGACGCCGGTGGGGAACTGCGCGCACGCCGACCGGAAGGTGTCGGAGTCGAGCGGCGGCGACTCCTGGGACGGATCGGACAAGGCGGTGCGGTTCATGACGCCGTGAGCAGGGCCGGCGCCTGGCCCGGATCGAGCCCCATCGAGATCAGCCCCGCCATCTCCGCGCACGCCAGGGAGTTCGGCGGCATGATCGGACCGGTCATGGCATCGCGGAGCATCAGCTCGTAGCCCCGTTCGCGCATCAGCGAGCTGAGGCCGCCGGCGGTCGTGCCGAGCGTGGAGACCGTGTGGATCGCCGTGGCCAGCATCAGCTTCGCCCGCAGGAACGCCGCACAGGTCTGGAGGCTGGGTCCGCTGTTCTCGTCGGCCTCCCACGCCGCGTGGTACATCATCAGCCGCGCCGCCTCGACCTGGGCGACGACGTGCCCCATGGCGCTGCTGATGGTCGGGTGGTACCCCATCGGCTGGGCGAAGCCCTTGGCCATCCGCTTCCCGAGGGCGTCCTGGAGCCACTCGGCCATGGCCTCGGCGACGCCCAGGTAGCAGCCCGTGTACCCGCCCCAGGAGATATGCGCCTGGGCCACGATCCAGTTGCCGAGGAAGTCGTCGAACTCGCACAGGACCAGGTCGTCCGGTACGAACGCGCCGGAGATCCGGACCTGGTTGCTGCGGGTGGAGCGCATGCCCAGCGTGTCCCAGTTGTCGGTGACCGTGACCGCGTCGGCGTTGTCCTGGCGCGTCGGCATCAGGAAGCCGACCACATGGGACGGGTCGTCCGACCATTCCGGATGGGCGAACATGAAGGCGTAGTCGCTCGCCTCCCACAGCGAGGCGAACATCTTGTTGCCGGTGATCTCCAGCCCCCCGTCCACCCGGCGGGCCGAGAGCGTCGGCACATAGGTGGCCGGTAGCAGGCTCGACGCGGACGGCTCGGAGAGCGGCGCGCAGATCAGCGCGCCCTCCTGCACCACCAGGTCGGCGACGCGCTTCTTGGCGTCGTCCGGCACGGCGTCGAGTGTGGAGATGATGCGGGTCGCCACGTAGTGCATGTTGAAGCCCAGCGCCGTCGAGGCGTCGCCCTTGGCGAGCGCTTCGACGGTGGCGAGCCACTGGGTCGTCCTGGCCCCCAGACCACCGAGTTCGCGTGGTATCGCCACGCCGTAGAGCCCGGACTCGCGCAGTTTCGCGAAGTTCTCGGTGGCGGTGCTGCGGTCGCGGTCGTGTTCCTGTGCGCGGGGGGCGAACTCGGCGGCGAGGCGAGCGCCCAGTCCGGCCAGTTCCCGGCTTTCTTCGTCGAGTCCGAAATGCATGGTGTCTTTCTCCCTGGTCGTCCTGGTCGTCCTGGTCGTCGGTCCGCCGGTGTCCTCGGCTCCGGATCGGGGGACGTGTCACATCCGGGTCGGGGGATGTGACACGTCCGGGTCGGGGGATGTGTCAGGTCCACATCGGAGGACGTGTGGTGTCGAGGCTGGTGTGCACGACCTTGGTCGCGGTGTATTCGAGAAGGGTCGCGGCGGCGCCCTCGCGGCCGAAGCCGCTGGCCTTGACGCCGCCCTGCGGTTGACCGAGCGGCGTCGCGAACCAGGTGTTGATCCAGACCATCCCCGAGTCGAGGCGGTCCGCGAGTCGGTACGCCTGAGCGAGATCGGCGCTCCACACCCCGTTGGCGAGGCCGAACGCGACGCTGTTGACCCTTTCGACCACCTCGTCCTCGGAGGTCCACGCCTCGACGGTGAGGACGGGGCCGAAGAACTCCTCGCACGAAGCGCTCGTCGTGCCGTCGGGGGACGCCAGGACGGTGGGGCGGTAGTAGCTGCCGCCGGCCAGTTCGCCGGGCATCTCGGGCACCCGGCCGCCCGCCAGGAGTTCGGCTCCCTCGGCCACGGCGGCCCGGACGCGGGCGGCGACCGCGTCGCGGTGTCGGGCCGTCACCAGCGGACCCAGTTGGGTGGCCGGATCCAGGGCGTCGCCCACCGTGATCGCGTCCGCGCGTGCCGTGATCCGCTCCAGCAGTTCGTCGTAGCGGTCGCGGTGCACCATGAGCCGCGAGGAGGCGAAGCACACCTCCCCGTTGGCGGCGAAGATGCCGGTGAGCACGTCCTCCGTGACGGTGTCCAGATCGGCGTCCGGGCAGACCACCATGGACCCCTTGCCGCCCAGCTCCATGAGGGCCGGGACCAGCCGGGTCGAGACGTCGCCGAGGATGCGGCGCCCGGTCTCGGTGCCCCCGGTGAAGCTCACCTTGGCGACGCCCGGATGCGACACCAGCGCCTGTCCGACGTCGTGGCCGAAGCCGGTGACGACGTTGACGACGCCGGGCGGCAGCAGGTCCTGTACGAGCCGGATGAAGTGGACCGTGCTGACCGAGGCGAGTTCGGAGGGCTTGACCACGACGGTGTTGCCCGCGGCCAGGGCGGGCGCCAGCTTGTGCGCCACCGAGATCAGCGGCGAGTTCCAGGGGACGATCGCGGCGACGACGCCGACCGGGCGCGGCGTGGCGACCACATGGGCGTTCGGGCCGCAGGGCACGGTCCGCCCGTGCAGATCCCGGACGACGCCCGAGAAGAAGCGGAAGATCTCCGCGGCCGTCGGTACGTCGATCAGACCGCCCTCGCGGATGGCCCGGCCGTTCTCGGTGGCGAGCAGGGCCGGCCAGTTCCGCGCGTCCTCGGTCAGGCGTTCGGCGATGGCCCACAGCAGGGCCTGCCGGGTGTCGAGCGAGGTGTCCCGCCAGCTGAGGAACGCGTTCTGAGCAGCCGCGACGGCGCGGTCCACATCGTCCGTCGTGCCCTCGGCGACATGTGCCCAGACGCGGCCGGTGCTGGGATCGACGGCGGGGAACGTCCGCTCTGCCTCGACCTCCCGACCCCCGATCAGCAGGGGCTGCGGCTCCTTCAGCGTGAGCCGCTCGGTCATGGGTGCGGTGGCGGTCATGTCAGAAGCCGACGTGCTGGGAGTGGAACGGGTTGTCGATACGGATCCGCCAGGTGCCGTCGGCCTGGCGGACGAAGACGTTGCTGTCCACGGCGCCCATCTCGATCGGCTGCCCGTCCGGTCCGGACCCGGTCAGATGCCACTTGAGGGCGACCAGGACGATGTCCCCCGCCTCGACCCGGTGCAGCTCCTCCACCGTCAGATGGGGCTTGGTGTCGATGAACTGCTGGAGCGCGGTCCGCAGCGCGGGCAGCCCGTGCACGGGCTCCGTCCCCGGAGCTGTCTGGAAGACGGTGTTCTCGTCCCAGCAGGACAGCGCTAGTTCGAGGTCGCCGGCGTTCATCGCCTCGACGAACAGTTCGTTGAGCTCGGTTACGCTCTGGTGTGAACCCATCGTGACTCCTGGCGGTATGTGGCCTGAATTGCTCACACCGTAGGAAGCGGCCCCGGACGGTCACATCCCCCCGGAACGGGGTTCCGGCGGCATCCCCCAGCCGGGGGATGCGGGGGAGATACCGGGGGAATCCCCGGAACCTGGGTGCCCGGTTCGGCTCCTTCCGGCTCGCGGCCCTGCGTGCGCCGCGTGACGATGGGCCGTGACCGCGCGGCGAGACGGGTTTGGCGGACGCGATGGAACACGGAGAAGGGCAGGACGCCGGGGGTTCCGGCCATCTGGGACGCAGGCGTTTCCTCTCCGCCGCGGTCGGCGGGGCGGTGACCGCCGGTGTCGCCGGGACCGGCTGCCAGTCGTCGGCCCAGCGAGGAACCGGTACGGAGTCCGGCCCGTCCGCCGCCCCCAGCGGGACGGAGGACGAGGAGCGGGCCCGGACCGGCGACGCCGACTGGCGTATCCGCTCGGAGGGACTGCCGGAGGCCGTCCAGGGCTACACCGACAAGGCGAGTGTGCTGCCGGGCGAGGAGTTCGGACTGCACGTCTCCACCACGGCCGCCGGCTTCCGTGTCTCGGCCTTCCGGGTCGGCTGGTACGGCGGGGCACAGGCGCGGCTGGTCTGGCGCTCGGACCGGATCCCCGGCTCCGTACAGTCCGGTCCCCGGCTCTTGGAGCCGACCCGGACGGTACGGGCGGACTGGCGGCGCACGCTCGCCGTACGCACCGGAGGCTGGCCCGAGGGGGCGTATCTGCTGCGGCTGGACGCGGAGAACGGCCACCAGCGCTATGTGCCGCTGATCGTCCGCTCGGCGACCGCGGCGGGCAGGACCGTCCTGATGCACGCGGTGGCGACCTGGCAGGCGTACAACGCCTGGGGCGGCTACAACCTCTACCAGGGCCAGGACGGCGGATACGCGACCCGTTCACTGGCCGTCGGTTTCGACCGGCCGTACGACCGCGACGGCGCGGAGAAGTTCCTGGTCTACGAGCGGGCGGCCGTGGTCCTCGCGGAGCGGCTGGGCATCCCGCTCGCGTACACCACGGGTCCGGACGTCGACCGCGACCCGGACGCGCTGCGGGGCGCGGTCGCCGTCCTCTCGCTCGGCCATGACGAGTACTGGACCCCGCGGCAGCGGGAGCACGTGACCCGAGCGCGTGACGCCGGAACCAATGTGGCCTTCCTCGGGGCCAACACCTGCTATCGGCGGATCAGACTGGAGCCGGGGCCCACCGGCGCCGACCGTACCGTGGTCTGCTACAAGACCGACTACCGCGACGACCCGTACTTCGCGGGGCGCGCGGACCTGCCGACCAACGACTTCCGCCAGCAGCCCCGGCCCGACCCCGAGTCCTCTCTGACCGGCGTCCTCTACGAGGGCTATCCCACGGACGCCCCGTATGTCGTCCACCGGAGCGATCACTGGCTCTTCGAGGGAACCGGTGTGAAGCGGGGGGACTCCTTCGCCCATCTGGTCGGAGTGGAGTACGACCGGGTGACGCCCGGCACGCCCCTGCCGAGGCCGATCGAGATCGTCTCCCACTCCCCGCTGGTCTGCAACGGCAAGCACAGCCACGCGGACTCCGCCTACTACACCGTGCCGAGCGGAGCGGGCGTGTTCGCCTCCGGAACCATGCGCTGGGTCGAGGGGCTGATGGCCGGGACCCGCGAGAACGGACGCAACCACGGCATGGACGCACGCACCGGAGCGTTCGTCACCCGCACCACGGAGAACCTGCTCCGCGCGTTCGCGGAGGGCCCCGGCGGCAGAAAGAGACCGGCGCCCCGCGACAACGTCCGGGAGGTGTATCCGACCACGGCGCGCTGACACCGGCACACAGGCCGACGTCGCCTGCCGTTCGCCGTGTCGCCCGTTCGCCGTGCCGCCCGACCGGTACGGGACTCGGGCGGGCGGCTAACGTCGGTCGTTCGGATCGGGCTGGGGCCAGAAAGGCGGTGCGAGCATGGTCGCTGACAGAGGGAGGATGGGCACCTCGGAGCAGCCGAACGAGTGCTTACGTCCGGGGAACGGGAAAGGCGCGGACGGGAAAGACCGTCCAGCCGGAGAAGGCGGCGCGGAATCCGGGCGGCGGCTGACCGCGTCCTGGCCCGCGGCCCTCGCGCTTCTGCCCCTCGGGCTGCTCGTCGCGGCGGGATGGTCGGCACGCTGGGTCCGCCCCAGCGGGGACGACTGGTGCTTTCTGCCCGTGGTGCGCGACGACGGCGTCTGGGGGATGGTCGGCAAGTTCTACTTCCAGGACAACGGCCGGGTCGCGAACGCCCTGCTGGTCGGCGTGTATTCGGAGTTCGGCGTCGCGGGGCACCAGTGGTTCGCTCCCCTCAGCGGTGTGCTCGTGCTGGGTGTCCTCTGGGCCGTGACCGCTCTGGTGCTGCGCAGGACCGGCCTGGCCGTGCCGCGCGGAGTGCCGCTGCTCACGGCGGCCATGGTGACGGCCCTCTTCCTCTTCGCGACACCCAACACGTACAAGACGTTCTTCTGGCCCGCCGCGTCGATCTCGCACACCCTGGCCCCCGTGCTCGCCTGCGCCGCCGCGATTCCACTGCTACGGGCCCGTTCCCGCGCGGGGCGGAACGCTGCCCTGGCCACCGTGTTCGTGGCGGGTGTCGTGATCGGCACGCTGTCGGAGGAGACTTCGGTCGTCGTGCTCGTGGTGCTCTCGGCCGTCCTTCTCCTCAGCCGCCGGACCATCGCCGACCGTCGGCGACGGACCTACGCGCGGACCTGGTGCCTGGCCGGCGCCGCCGGGACCGTGATCGGCACGCTCGTACTCGCCACCTCTCCCGGCTCACGGACCCGGCGCGCACGGTACGGCGAGGAGCACCCGTCGCTGTTCGCCCTCGAATCGCTGATCGGGTCGCTGGAAGCCTTCGCGCGCATCCTGGGGCATCTCCTGACGACATGGCAGTACCTGGGCGCGGTCGCGGTCGGAGTCCTGGTGGGGCTCCTGGCGACCGGGCCCGGCGTTCGCGCGGTGCGGTCGGTCCGGCGGGCCCCGGCGGCCTGTGCCGGTGTTCTCGTCTTCCTGGTCTCCGGCTATCTCTGCACGGTCGTCGCCTATCCCGCCTTCGGCCCCAGGGTGGTGACCTCGACGCGTCTGTGGAACGACTTCCTCCTCCTGTACATCGTGCTCCTGGTCGGTCTCGGCGTGCTGGTGGGGCAGACGCCGCGCCTGCGCGAGGGGCGTCCGGGCGCGGTCGGAACGGCGCGTGCGGTACGAGCGGCGAGTGCGGTACGAGCGGCGAGTGCGGCCGTGTGCGGAATCGTGTGCGTGGCCCTCGCGTTCTCGCTGGCGGGTCTGGGAGACGCCATGCGCGTACGGGCCGGGGTCTGGGACGAACAGGACCGGTGGCTCCGCGCCCAGGCGGCGAGCGGTGCTCAGGTGCTCCCGTACCGGCCGACGCCGGTCGGCGGAATGACCGAGCCGTTCAACAGGCGCGGCCCCTGGCCGGCGAGTTGCGTCGCCGACTACTACCGTCTGGACCGGGTCACCCATTCCACGACACCGCCCTGGTCACGTTGAGGAGAGCACGGGGCTGACTTCCGAGTGTTGGTTCCTTCGCGCGGGACCGCGGAGGGGCATGGTGGGACTTCCGTCGTGTGGTGGGCAGGAGGTCGATCTCGTGGGTCGCGTGAGTGCCGGCACGAGGGGCTTCTGGGTACGGATGCTGGTTCCCGTCGGCGTTCTGGCCCTCTTCGCGGTCCAGGGGGCGTCCTGTTCTCCGGGGAATCAGCGCCCGGGGGGCCGGGACCCGGACTCCGCGTCCCTTCCGGCGGCGGACGCGGCGGAGAAGGCTCCGAAGTGCCGGCGCACCCTGGTCGGTGTGGCGCACCAGGACGACGATCTGTTCTTCATCGATCCCGAGACGAGGAAGACGCTCCGGGCCGGCTGCCCGGTCATGACGGTGTATCTCACCGCGGGCGACGGCGGGAAGCGTAATCCGGAGGTCGCCCGCGACTATGTGCACAAGCGGGAGAACGGGGTGCGCGCGGCCTACGCCGAGCTGGCCGGAGTACCCGACCGCTGGACCGCGGCCCCTGTGCGGGTGAACGGCCGCAGCGTCAGATCCTTCAGACTCGACGGCGGTCCGGCGCGGTCCGTGCGGCTGACCTTCATGGGATTGCACGACGGGCATCCGAGCGGGCGGAGCCCGGAGAGCATGCTCAGGCTGTTCCTGGGGACACGGGAGAGCATCCGGTTGTTCCAGAGTGAGGAGAGCTACACCGAAGAGCAATTACTGGAAACACTGTCCGGGCTCGCACGGCAGATGAAGGCGGAGCGGATTCTCACTCTGGATTACGACCATGCGTCCTTCGCCTTCGGTCTCCGCGGAAACGTCGACCACAGCGACCACGGAATCGGAGCCCGGTACTTCAGAAAAGCGGGTTACATCAGCGGAATTCCCGTGACGTCCTATCTCGGATACACGATGTCGCGGTTGAAGCCCAATCTCCCTCCCGATCAGGTTGCCGCGAAGGAGTCGAGCGTAAGGCGGTATCTCGCGCAGATCGGCTGCCGTCCCCCCGTCGGATGTCTCGCGGAGAACGTCTACGAGGGAGCCCTCCAGGGCGACGACGTGGACTGGTCCCATCGGCAGTACCAGCAGGTCCACCGGGATCCGCGCCCCGGAGAGATCATGGGGGACATCGGACGGACCACCGTGTTCAGCGGCAGGAATCCGGAACAGTGCCTCGAAGCGGTGAACCCGTCGCCGGCCGCCGGCTCCGTCCGGATCAACGGCTGCGATGGATCCGACGCGCAGAAGTGGGACGTCACCGGCGCCGGAGCGATCAGAACACAGCGTTATGGAGGCTACTGTCTCACCCTGCTGCCCGACACCGCCGGACTGGCCCGCTGCCAGGAGTCGGGCACCGCGCAGAAGTGGACGCTGAAGCCGTGGAAGAGCGCCACGTGGAAGCGTGCGGCCTGGAGGATCGCCGGGGAGGGGGGCATGTGCCTGTACCAGAACGACCGTGAACTCCCCCCGCGATGGGATTCGCGCACGGATCAGCACCCCGTGCTGGGCCTCGCCGACTGCGGCGATCGGACCCAGCCCGAGTTGTACTGGCGCCGGCACGGCTGACGCGGCCGGTCGGCCGTGCCGGTTCGCACCGGGGTCAGGGAAACGCCGTCGAGTGGGTGACCTTGTCCACGTAGTAGTAGTCGGCGACGCAACTGGCGGGCCAGGAGCCGTGCTTGCCGAACGGCTCCCCCATCCGGCTGACGGACAGCGGCTTGTACGGGAGCACCTGGGCGCCGTGCGCCGACTGGAGGCGCATCCACTGGTCCTGGCGGTCCCAGTTCCGGGCCCGTTCCCGCATGTCCTGCCCCAGGTGGCCCAGCGAAACGGTGAGGGCGACGCACACGAGGGCGCACACGGCCGCACTGGCCGCCATCGCCGCTCGCGCCGTGTTCGCCGCTCGTACCGCGTGCGCCGCGCTGGGCGAGTTCACCGGTTTCCGCGCGTCCGGTGCTTCCCGCGCGTCCGGTGCATCCGGTACTTCCGGTGCTCTCCCGGCTTCCACGGGACCGGCACGCCGTGCGCGCTGTCGGAGGGTGTCCCCCAGGAGCGCGCCCGCGGCGGTGAGCAGCACGGTGTACAGCAGGAGGTAGTCGTTCCATGCCCGGCTCGCGGTCGCCACCCCCGGGCCGAACGCGGGAAGCGCGACGACGGTGCAGAGATAGCCGGAGACGAGGAAGACGAGGACTCCGGCGCAGACCAGGAGGGGCCGGTGCGGAAGCGGGGCCGTCGAGCGCCCGGCGGGGCCCCGGACGAGCAGGCCCAGCAGGACTCCGGCCGCGACGGCCCCCAGGTACTGCCATGTCGTCAGAAGGGTTCCCACGATCTGCGCGAACGCCCGCAGGGACTCGATCAGCGCCTCGGGCGCGATGACGGACGTGCCCTGTGCGCCGTAGCGCTCGCGCCGGTTCTGCGAGCCGGGAGAGGTGACGAGTACGAGCGCGCCGATCACGGTCCCGGCGATGCCCGTCAGGCACCAGGTCCGCGCGTAGGCGCGTCGCCGTCGGTCGGTGAGGATCCGGCAGCTGAGGAGAAGGGCGGCCGAGAGCACCACGAGTACGACGACGGTCGTCTCCTCCGACAGCGTGCCCACGAGGAGCCCGGCCACGAACACGGCGGCCAGGGCCGCGTTCCTCCCCGCGCGTGAACGGGCCAGGAGCAGCGGAATCGCACCGGCACAGGCGAACACGGGCGCCAGGGTGTGCGAGACGGACGAAGCGGGCCAGTAGAACGTCTTGTAGGTGTTGGGCGTCGCGAGGAGGAAGACCGTTGTCACCATGGCCGCCGTGAGCAGCGGCACTCCGCGCGGTACCGTCAGGCCGGTCCTGCGCAGCACCAGAGCCGTCACGGCCCAGAGGATGCCCAGCACGGTGACGCCGCTGACGAAGGCGAACCACTGGTGCCCGGCGATGTCGAACTTCGCGTAGAGACCGGTCAGCGCGGCATTCGTGACCCGCCCGTTGTCCTGGAGGTAGAACTTCCGCACCAGACCGGAGATGCCGTCTTCCCGCACCTGGGGCAGAAAGCACCAGTCGTCCGCGCCCGGTCGGACCCAGTGTCCGAACCAGACCGCCGTGGCGAGCAGTCCGAGGGGCAGCAGCGCGAGGGCCGCGGGCCAGGACGCCGTCTGCCGCCGTCCGGATTCCGCGCTGTCCTTCCCGTCCGGCGGAGTCACGCTTCTGTGCTGTTGATCCGGGGTCGCTGTCCCCGATCCGTCAGCGGCCATGTACGGCACTGCCTTTCGCTGTCGTACCGGGCTTCCGGGCACCCGCTTCGGGCATGGCGGTTCGAGCGACGCCGGATTCGTCCGGTCGGGCGGGAATGAGAGAAGAGCAGGAATGGGGCGGTGCGGCGATGAATTCCGCCGCGCGACGGAATTTCTCCATTCCCGGACCGGTCGCGGAATTGTCAGCGGCCCGAACCACACCGGGTCAATCGATGACCGACCCTACTCGTCACCGCCGTCGCCGCTGAATCGCTCGACCGCGCGCGTCCCGCGCCTCACCGAAAAGCCCTCGGACGGACCAGGGAAATGCGACCCGGAAACCTCACGGGAGTACGGCCGTGCCGTCCAGTTCCACCAGCGCCTGCTCGTCCCAGAGGCGTACGACTCCGATCACGGCCATCGCGGGATAGTCGCGGCCCGCCTGCCGCCGCCAGATCCGGCCCAGCTCGGGGGCGTGGGCGCGGTAGTCGGCGACATCGGTGGCGTACACGGTGACGCGGGCGAGGTCCTGCGGGGCTCCGCCGGAGGCGGCGAGGGCCGTGAGGAGATTCGCCAGCGCCGTCTCGAACTGCTCGGGCAGCGTCCTGCCCACCACTTTTCCGGCCGTGTCGAGCGAGGTCTGCCCGGCGAGGAACACCAGCCGGGACCCGGTGGCCGTGACGGCGTGCGAGAAGCCCGCCGGAGGTGACAGCTCGGTCGGGTTGTGGCGGTGCAGACTCATGCGTACAGCTCCTTCGCGATGATCGAGCGCTGAACCTCCGTGGCGCCCTCGTAGATCCGCGGGGCGCGCACCTCCCGGTAGAGGTGTTCCAGCAGATGTCCGCGCTGAAGCGCCCGCGCGCCGTGCAGTTGCACGGCCGCGTCCACCACGTACTGGGCGGTCTCCGTCGCGAAGAGCTTCGCCATCGCCGACCGCTTGGGCACATCGGCCGCGCCCTCGTCGTACGCCTCCGCCGCCGCGTACACGAGCAGCCGCGCCGCCTCCGTGCGGGTGGCCATCTCGGCGACCTGGTGGGAGACGGTCTGGAGGTCCTTGAGCGGGCCGCCGAACGCGGTCCGGGAGGCCGTGTGGGCGATCGTCGCGTCCAGGGCGGCCTGGGACATGCCGACGGCGAAGGCGCCGACGCTGGGCCGGAAGAGATTGAGGGTGTTCATGGCGACCCGGAAGCCCCGGTCGGGCTCGCCCAGCACATCGTCGCCGGTCACGGGTACGGCGTCGAAGTCCAGCGCGCCGATGGGATGCTGTGAGAGCATCCGCAGCGCGGTCCCGGTCAGCCCCGGGCGGTCGGCGGGGACCAGGAACGCGGTCACTCCGCGTGCGCCCGCGCCCCGGGTCGTCCGGGCGAAGACGGTGTAGAAGTCGGCCTCGGGGGCGTTGGAGATCCAGCGTTTCGCGCCGCTCAGCCGCCAGCCCCGGCCGTCCGGCACGGCTTCGAGCGCCAGGGCGGCGGCGTCCGACCCCGCGTCCGGCTCGCTGAGCGCGAAGGCGGCGACGGCCCGGCCCGCGATGACCTCGGGGAGCCAGCGCTCACGCTGTCCGCGTGTGCCCGCCTGGACGAGGGGGAACGTGCCGAGCCCCTGGAGCGCGAGCGCGGTCTCCGCCTCCGTACAGCCGTGGGCGAGGGACTCGCGCAGCAGACAGATCTCCAGCGCGCCGGCCCCGGCGAACAGTCGCTCCAGAAGGCCGAGTCCGCCGAGGGCCTCGAGCAGCGGCCGGTTCACCCGGCCCGCCTCGCCCCGGTCGGCGAGCGGCCGGAGTGTGTCGGCGGCCAGGGCGCGCAGCTCCGCGCACCGGGCGGTCTGTGCGGGATCGAGCGAGAATACGGGCATTCGTGCCCCCACTTCTGCGGTGGATCTCCACCGGAGCGAACCCATCTATCGCGGACCATTGACTGCCGTCACCATCACGATACGCTCCATTCACGACCCCATCATGAGAAGGGGGGCGAACCATGGAGCTGACGCCCTCGGCCCACCTCGACACTTTCGCGCGCGACCATCTCCCTCCGGCCGGGCAGTGGCCCGATCTCCTCTTCGACCTGCCCGAACTGCGCTATCCGGACCGCCTCAACTGCGGGCACGAGCTGCTGGACCGCACGATCGAGCGCTTCGGCGCGGACCGGCCCGTCTTCAGGACCGCGGTCCCCGGCGACGTGTGGACGTACGGAGAACTGCGCGACCGCGTCGACCGGATCGCCCACACCCTCACCGCGCGCCTCGGGGTCGTCCCCGGCCACCGTGTCCTGCTGCGCGGCCCCACGACGCCGTGGCTCGCGGCCTGCTGGCTGGCGGTGATGAAGGCCGGCGCGGTGGCCGTCACCGTACTGGCCCAGCAGCGGGCGAGGGAACTGGCCACGGTGTGCGAGATCGCCGCCGTCGGCCACGCCCTGTGCGATGCGCGCTCGCTCGACGATCTGGAGAAGGCGAAGGCGGACGTTCCGGGCCTGCGGATCACCGTGTACGGCGGTGACGCGCCCGACGATCTGCTGCGGCTGGCGGCCGACGGGCCGGCCGAGCCGTACACCGCCGTGGCGACGGCCGCCGACGACGTCGCGCTGATCGCCTTCACCTCGGGCACCACCGGCCGCCCCAAGGGCTGTATGCACTTCCACCGCGATGTGCTGGCCGTCGCCGACACCTTCTCCGCGCGGGTGCTGCGGCCGGAGCCGGACGACGTCTTCGCGGGGAGCCCGCCGCTGGGCTTCACCTTCGGACTCGGCGCGCTGGTGATCTTCCCCCTGCGGGCGGGCGCGTCGGCGCTGCTGCTGGAACAGGCGGGTCCGCTACAGCTCCTGGACGCGATACCCGAGCACGGGGTGTCGGTGCTGCTGACCGCACCGACGGCGTACCGCGTGATGCTCGGCGACCCCCGTTCGCACCGGCTGGGCTCCCTCCGGCGCTGTGTGTCGGCCGGGGAGAATCTGCCCGCCGCGACCTGGCACGACTGGCTGGAGCGGACCGGGCTGCGCGTCATCAACGGCATCGGGGCGACCGAGCTGCTGCACATCTTCGTCTCGGCCGCCGACGACGCGATCCGGCCGGGCACCACGGGCGTTCCGGTACCGGGCTGGCAGGCGCGCGTGGTGGACCGCGCCGGGCTCCCCGTCCCGGACGGGGAGCCGGGGCTCCTCGCCGTGCGCGGCCCGGTCGGCTGCCGCTATCTGGACGATCCACGCCAGCGGGAGTACGTACGCGACGGCTGGAACCTCACCGGGGACACCTACGTGCGCGAGCCCGACGGCTGGTTCCGCTATGTGGCCCGCGCCGACGACATGATCATCTCGGCGGGTTACAACATAGCCGGGCCCGAGGTGGAAGAGGCGCTGCTGCGCCTTCCCGAGGTCGCGGAAGCCGCGGTGATCGGGCGCGAGGACGAACTGCGCGGGCAGATCGCCGTCGCGTACGTCGTGCTCCGGGACGGCGTCCCGTCCGAGGACGCCGCCGCAGCCACCGCCGCGGCGCTCGCGGAAGCGGTGAAGGCCCGGCTGACCCCGTACAAGTGCCCGCGCCGGATCGTCTTCCTGGACGCCCTCCCCCGCACCCCGACGGGCAAGCTCCAGCGCTTCCGGCTGCGCGAACTCGCGTGAGCCCTGCAAGATCCACCAGAAGCGACCTAGAGTGACCGTGTGGCCGACCAGCACACCCCCCGTTCCCTGATCGTCTCCCTCTACGGCGCGTACGGACGCGAACGTCAGGGGCCGTTCCCCGTGGCCGAACTCATCCGGCTGCTGGGCGCGCTCGGCGTGGACGCGCCGTCCGTGCGATCGTCGGTGTCCCGGCTCAAACGACGCGGTCTGCTGGTCGCCGCCCGCACCCCGGACGACGCGGCCGGCTACACCCTGTCCACCGACGCCCGCCAACTGCTCGACGACGGCGACCGGCGCATCTACGACCGCCAGACCCCGCTGCTCTCCGACGGCTGGGTTCTCGCGGTCTTCTCGGTGCCCGAGGCCGAACGCTCCAAGCGCCATCTGCTGCGCTCCCGGCTCGGCCGCCTCGGCTTCGGCTCGGCGGCGCCGGGGGTGTGGGTCGCCCCGGCGCGGCTGTACGAGGAGACCCGTCACACCCTGCGCCGCCTCCAGCTCGACCCGTACGTCGAACTCTTCCGGGGCGAACACCTGGGCTTCGCGGCGACGTCGGAGGCGGTGGCGGCCTGGTGGGACCTGGGGGCGATCGCCAAACTGCACGACGAGTTCCTCGAAGCGCAGGAGCCGGTGCTCGGGGCCTGGTCCTCGGGGGACGGCGGATCCCCCGAGGACGCCTACCGCGACTACCTCTTCGCGCTCGACTCCTGGCGGCGGCTGCCCTATGCCGACCCCGGCCTCCCGGTCGAGCTGCTTCCGGAGGGCTGGCCGGGCGGTCGTTCGGCGGAGGTCTTCGCGGCGCTGCACGAAACGCTGCGGGAGAAGGGTGTGGCGTTCGTGCGGCCGTGAGCCGCGGCATGGCTTTCGCGGGCGCCTTCTGTGGGGGTCTTCTATGGGGGCCTTTTTGTGGGGGCTCGTTGTAGGGGTTCCGCCGCCGCCCCGCGCGTCGCGCGCTGACGGGCCGGAAGCCGCGGAGCGGAGGCAGCGGGCCACCGGATGTCAGCCCGTCCGCCGCCTGGGGGCGGAGGGCGCGTCCACACGGCCCGTCGGCGGCCTGCGGCTGCCCGCCTGATAGGGCAGCGGCCACGGCGCCGCCGGCCCCGCGTACTCCTGTTCGGCCGCCGCGTGCAGCGTCCAGTGCGGGTCGTACAGATGCGGCCTCGCCAGTGCGCACAGATCCGCGCGGCCCGCCAGCAGCAAGGAGTTGACGTCGTCCCACGACGAGATCGCGCCGACCGCGATGACCGGGACGCCCACCGTGTTCCGTATCCGGTCGGCGTAGGGCGTCTGGTACGAGCGGCCGTACTCGGGCCGTTCGTCCGCGACGACCTGCCCGGTGGAGACGTCGAGGGCGTCGGCCCCATGTGCGGCGAAGGCGCGGGCGATCCCGGCGGCGTCCTCCTCGGTGGTGCCTCCCGCCGCCCAGTCGGTGGCCGAGATACGGACCGTCATGGGCCGCTCGTCGGGCCAGACCTCGCGTACCGCGTCGAAGACTTCGAGGGGGAAGCGGAGCCGGTCGGCGAGAGAGCCGCCGTACGCGTCGGTCCGGCGGTTGGTGAGGGGGGAGAGGAAGCCGGAGAGGAGGTAGCCGTGGGCGCAGTGGAGTTCGAGGAGATCGAATCCGCAGTCGGCCGCGCGCCGGGCGGCAGCGACGAACTCCTCGCGGACGGCGGCGAGCCCGGCCCGGTCCAGCGACTGCGGCACCTGGCTGACGCCCGCCCGGTACGGGAGGGGCGAGGCGGCGGTCAGGGGCCAGTTGCCCTCGGGGAGGGGTTCGTCCATGCCCTCCCACATCAGCCGGGTGGAGCCCTTGCGGCCCGAGTGACCGAGCTGGACGCCGATGGCCGTGCCGGGCGACACGGAGTGCGCGACCTCGGTGATACGCCGCCAGGCCCCGGCCTGCTCGGCGGTGTAGAGACCGGTGCAGCCGGGGGTGATGCGTCCCGGCGCGCTCACACAGACCATCTCGGTCATCACGAGCCCGGCTCCGCCGAGTGCCCGTGCGCCCAGATGGACGAGGTGGAGGTCGCTCGGGACGCCGTCCACGGCCGAGTACATGTCCATGGGGGAGACGACGATCCGGTTCCGCAGGGTGAGCCCGCCCAGCCGGAAGGGGGTGAACATCGGGGGTGTGACGGGCGGGCAGCCGAACTCCTGCTCGACGGAGTCCGTGAACCCGGGGTCGCGCAGCCGCAGATTGCCGTGGGTCACCCGGCGGCTGCGGGTCAGCAGGTTGAAGGCGAACTGCCGTGGCGGCTGGTCGAGGCAGCCCGCCACCTCCTCGAACCAGCGCAGACTGGCCGCCGCCGCGCGCTGCGTCGACGCCACGACCGGGCGGCGCTCGTCCTCGTACGCGATGAGCGCCTCGTCCAGCGAGCGCCGCTCGCCGATGCGGGCGGCGAGCGCGAGGGCGTCCTCGACGGCCAGTTTGGTGCCGGATCCGATGGAGAAGTGCGCGGTGTGGGCCGCGTCGCCGATGAGCACCGTACGGCCGTGGGACCAGCGGTCGTTGACGACCGTCCGGAACACGGTCCAGGCCGAGTCCTTCCCACGGAGCGGCCGGCCGCCGAGCGCGTCGGCGAAGATCTCGGCGCAGCGGTCGATGGACCACCGCGCGCTGCCGCCGCCCTCGGCACCGCGGCCATCGAGGTGGAATCCGGCCGCCCGCCAGACCTCTTCCCGCATCTCGACGATGACGGTGGAGGTGTCGGGGCCGTACGGATAGCCGTGGAGTTGCATCACCCCGTGCTCGGTCTCCGCGAACTCGAACCGGAACGCCTCGAAGGCGAGGTCCGCGGCGAGCCAGATGTAGCGGCAGCGGTGGGTGGTGATCCGCGGCCCGTAGGCGTCGGCGTCCGCCTGCCGGGTGAGGCTGTTGACCCCGTCGGCGGCGATGACGAGGTCATGGGTGGCGGCGAGTTCGGCGGCGGGCGGGGCGGGGGCCCGGAAGCGAAGCCGTACGCCGAGGTCCGTGCAGCGGCTGTGCAGGATCTCCAGCAGCCTGCGCCGGCCGAGCGCGGCGAATCCATGGCCGCCGGAGGTGAGGGTACGGCCCCGGTGGACGATGTCGATGTCGTCCCAGCGCACGAACTCGCGCTCCAGGGCCCGGTAGACGACGGGGTCGGCGTACTCGATGCCCCCGAGCGTCTCGTCGGAGAGGACGACACCGAATCCGAAGGTGTCGTCGGGCGCGTTGCGCTCCCATACGGTGATCTCGCGGCGCGGATCGAGCCGTTTCAGCAGCGCGGCGGCGTACAGCCCTCCGGGGCCGCCCCCGATGACGGCGATACGGAGGGGGGCGGGGGCGCGGGTCGCGGACTCGGCCGCTGCGACCGGGTCCCGAGCCGCGACCGGGACCGGGCCGGGGGCCGGGCCCAAGTCCGGGCCCAAGTCCGGGCCCGAGACCGCAACCGGGTGCGGGTGCGGGCGCGGGTGCGAGACCGCGGCCGGGCGCGGGTGCGAGACTGCGGCCGGGTGCGGGCTGGAGCCCGCGTCCGAGTCCGGGGCCGAGATCCGAGCCGGGTGCGGGTGGCGGGCCGAACCTCGATCCGGAGCCGTGCGCCGGGTCGAGTCCGAGGCCAAGCCGGGGGCCGTGTCCGAGTGGTGGGCTGGATGCGCGTCCGGAGCCGGGTCCGGATGGCGGGCCGAGTCCGAGACCGCGGCCGGGTGGGGGCCGGAGCCCTCGTGCGGAGCCCGGTGCGGGCCGGAGCCCTGCGGGGTCAGGGCCGGGCCCGGCCCCCTCGCGGTGGTCGGGGACCGCGGGCGGGTCATCGGCCCCGCCACTTCGGAGGCCGTTTCTCCGTGAACGCCGCATGGAACTCCGCGTAGTCCTCACCGTTCATCAGCAGGGCCTGCGTCGCCGCGTCCAGCTCCACCGAGGCCGCCAGCGGCATGTCCAGCTCGGCCGTGAGCAGGGCCTTGGTCTGGGCGTAGGCGAGGGCGGGGCCCGACGCGAGGTGGCGGGCGAGTTCGGCGGCGCGGGCGTCGGCGTCGCCCTCCTCCGTCAGTTCGCTGATCAGGCCGATGCGCTCGGCCTCGGGCGCGCGGACCGGTTCGCCGAGCATCAGCAGCCGGGTGGCGTGGCCGAGCCCGACGACCCTGGGCAGCAGATACGCCGCGCCCATGTCACCGCCCGAGAGCCCGACCTTGGTGAAGAGGAAGGCGAACCGCGCGGACGGATCCGCGATCCGGAAGTCCGAGGCCAGCGCGAGCACCGCGCCCGCGCCCGCCGCGACGCCGTGGACCGCCGCGATCACGGGGAAGGGACACTCGCGGATCGCCCGTACCACCTGCCCGGTCATGCGGTTGAAGTCCAGCAGCCGGGCCGTGTCCATGGAGAGCGTCGCGCCGATGATCTCGTCGACGTCGCCGCCGGAGCAGAAGCCTCGTCCCTCACCGCCGAGCACGAGCGCCCGTACGGACCTCTCCCGTGACAGCTCGGCGAGCAGATCACGCAGATCCGCATAGGCCCCGAAGGTGAGGGCGTTGAGCTTCTCGGGGCGGGCCAGCGTCACGGTCGCGACCCCGTCCCGCACGGTCAGCCGGAGATGACGCCATTCCTCGGTGCGCGGCGCGGAGCCGGTGAAGGGGCTCATGGAGTGCGGCCTCCTACAGCGGGGGTCTGCTGTCTGACTCTCCCCTCGAAAATATCACTCAAATGTGACTGCCGTCACGCTCGCGCGATACAGTGGCTCTTCGACGGGACGGTCACTCCGCGACGGCACGGAGCGGCGGCCGCGCACCGAGGGGGCGGTGCACCGAGGCGCGGACGCGCGAAGGGCGGCCGGCGACCGGGACTCCCGGCGGATGTGACACGGCAATGGTCCCGTCGCGGTTATGGCACAGGTCCTGACCAGGCGGGCAGGGGGCCTCTGTTTCCACCCCACCGGCTCCCTAGGCTGGACAGGGAGAGATACCGCTCACAGAACCCCCTTGCGATCGAACGGAACCGACCCGCTCCACGTATCCATGTCTACACGCGTTGAATGGACTCCGCCCATGTGGGAATCATCCGGCTCCGCCACGACATGGCGCATCGATCTGCCGCACGCCACGGCGGCCGTGCCCATGGCCCGTGCCCTGATACGTACAGCGCTGGCGGATCCCGAGGGCGGGGCGGACAGGGATACGGCCGAGCTGCTGACGGCGGAACTGGTCGCCAACGCGGTGGAGCACACCAACGGCGACTCGCCGATAGTGCTGGTGGTGGAGCTGATGCCGACAGGCTGCCGGGTGGAGGTCCACGACGGCGATCCGGTGCTGCCGGGGCAGCTGATCTACCCGGCGAACGGCGCCGCGCCCGACCCCTGGCAGGAACACGGGCGCGGTCTGCTGCTGATCCGGTCGCTGAGTTCCGACTGCGGGCACCGCCCCACCGCCGCAGGCAAGGCGGTCTGGTTCAGACTCCCGTTACGGGACTGACGGCCCCCCGGGCCGACCGCGGAAGTCCCACGCGCGCACCCCTCGCTCCCCCGCCGACCGCGCTGCTCGCCCACCGGGCGCGTTCACGCTCCTGTCAGGGGTCAGGCGCGGCCGGCAGCGGGTTTCGCGACCCGGCGGGCCCGTCAGAGGGCGGCTTCCGGCTTCGCGAGGGTCGCGACCATCACCGCCTTGATGGTGTGCATACGGTTCTCCGCCTCGTCGAAGACCACCGAGTGCTCCGACTCGAACACCTCGTCGCTGACCTCCAGCTCGGTCAGGCCGTGGCTCTCATGGATCTTGCGCGCGACCGTGGTCCCGAGGTCGTGGAACGCGGGAAGGCAGTGGAGGAACTTCACGCCCGGATTGCCGGTCGCCCTCAGCACGTCCATGGTCACGGAGTACGGGCCGAGCGCCTTGATCCGCTCGTCCCAGACCTCCTTGGGCTCGCCCATCGACACCCAGACGTCGGTGGCGACGAAGTCCGCGCCCCGCACTCCTTCGGCGATGTCCTCGGTGACGGTGATCCGGGCGCCGCTGGTCTCGGCGAGCGCACGGCCGCGGGCCAGGATCTCCGGCGCCGGCCAGTACGCCTCGGGCGCGACGATCCGTACGTCCATGCCGAGGAGAGCGCCGGTGACCACGTAGGAGTTGCCGATGTTGAAGCGGGCGTCGCCGAGATAGGCGTAGGAGATCTCCTGGAGCGGCTTGGCGGTGTGCTCGGTCATGGTGAGCACATCGGCGAGCATCTGGGTGGGGTGCCAGTCGGCGGTGAGGCCGTTGTAGACCGGGACCCCGGCGAACTCCGCCAGCTCCTCGACCGTGGTCTGCGCATCACCGCGGAACTCGATCGCGTCGAACATCCGGCCGAGCACCCGCGCGGTGTCCTTGGCGGACTCCTTGCTGCCGATATGCGAACCGGCCGGGTCGATGTAGGTCGTCGAAGCGCCCTGGTCCGCGGCCCCGACCTCGAACGCGCAGCGGGTACGGGTCGACGGCTTCTCGAAGATCAGCGCGATGTTCTTCCCGGCGAGCCGCCGCACCTCGACACCGGCCCGCTTGGCGGCCTTGAGCTCCGCGGCCAGATCGATCAGACCGCGGAACTCCTCGGCGGTGAAGTCCAGCTCCTTGAGGAAGTGGCGGCCTTCGAGATGTATCGCCATGGTGGCTGCTCCTGGGGCACGAAAAACGGGGTCGCGGACGCGGTATCGATGGAAGTCTATACGAAAGTACGCATTGATATACAGAACTCTGGGGTGAACACGGGTGAACACCCTCTATCGGCGCATCCCCCTCGGCCCTCGCCTCCCCGGGCGAGGCCCGCGAACCGGCTCACTCGGACCGTCTCCCCCAGACCGTGTTCCGCGGACCGTGTTCCGCGGACCGTGTTCCGCGGAACGCGTTTTGCCGTGTTCTCCGGACCGTGCTCTTCAGACCGCGTCCCTCTCGATCGGACAGCTCATACAGCGGGGCCCTCCCCTCCCCCGCCCCAGCTCGCTCCCGGGGATCTCGATCACTTCGATGCCCTGTTTGCGCAGATGGGTGTTGGTGGTGACATTGCGCTCGTACGCGACGACCACCCCCGGTTCGACGGCGAGCACATTGCAGCCGTCGTCCCACTGCTCCCTCTCCGCCGCGTGCACGTCCTGGGTCGCCGTGAGCACCCGGATCTCCTTCATCCCCAGCGCGGCGGCGATGGCGCTGTGCATCTGCTCCGGCGGATGGTCGCTCACCTTCAGCGCCTGAGACCCCTCGGCGGGTTCGATGGTGTACGAGCGGAGCATGCCCAGGCCCGCGTACTGCGTGAACGTGTCCCGGTCGACCATCGTCATCACCGTGTCGAGATGCATCAACGCCCGGCGCTTCGGCATGTCCAGCGCCACGATCGTGCGCGCCGAACCGGCCGCGAACAGCCCTCGGGCCAGCATCTCCACGGCCTGCGGGGTGGTGCGCTCGCTCATGCCGATCAGGACCGCGCCGTTGCCGATGACCAGGACGTCGCCGCCCTCGATGGTGGAGGGGTAGTCGTCCTGCCCCTCCGACCAGTGGTGGAACGTTCCGGCGTGCGGGCCGGTGAAGAGCGGGTGGTACTTGTAGATCGCCTCGAAGTGCACGGTCTCCCGCTGCCGGGCCGGCCAGCGCATGGCGTTGATGGAGACGCCGTCGTAGATCCAGGCGGACGTGTCGCGGGTGAAGAGGTGGTTGGGCAGGGGGTGCAGGAGGAAGTCGTCGAGGTCCATCACATGGAACCGGACGGAGGTCGGCTCGGGGTGGCCCGCGAGGAACTCCCGCTTGGTCATACCGCCGACCAGCGCCTCGACCAGGTCGGCGGTCGCCATCTCGTCGAAGACGGCACGGAGATGGTCCGTGGCGAGCGGCCCGTACTCCTTCTCGTCGAAGACCCGGTCCAGGACGAGCTTTCTGGCCTCGGGGATCTCCAGCGACTCACGCAGCAGATCGCCGAAGAGATGCACCTCCACCCCTCGGTCGCGCAGAACGTCCGCGAACCCGTCGTGTTCATGACGGGCGCGGCGCACCCAGAGCACATCGTCGAAGAGCAGCGCGTCCTTGTTGCTCGGCGTGAGGCGCTTCAGCTCCAGATCGGGCCGGTGCAGTATGACCCGGCGCAGCCGCCCGGTCTCGGAGTCGACGTGGAATCCCATGTCCCCATCCTCACCGGGCGGAGCGCCCTTCACTCGGCGAACGCCGAGAGCTTCTGCCTCTCGCATGCCGTGCCGCACCGCTACGTACCCGGTGACGGCGGTCGCGAACCAGGTCCGGGCCCCACCGGACCGGCGACGGGCCCCACCCCCGGCCCGAGCGAACCGACACCGGGCCCGACCGGACCGGCGACGGGCCCGAGCCCCGGCCCGCGCGAACCGACACCGGGCTCCGGCCGACCGGCGGCCGGACCGGGCGTCAGAGCCGGGGGTCGACCGGCTCCGACTCCAGCGCGAGTACGGCGAAGACCGCCTCGTGGACCCGCCAGAGCGGCTCTCCGTCGCCCAGCCGGTCGAGCGCCTCGAGCCCCAGGGCGTACTCCCTCAGAGCCAGCGAGCGCTTGTGCCCGAGGAACCGGTCGCGCAGCCGCTCCAGATTCTTCGGACGGGTGTACTCCGGGCCGTAGACGATCCGGAGGTACTCACGGCCCCGGACCTTGACACCTGGCTGGACCAGCGCGCCCTTCGCGGTGCGGGTGAGCGCCTGGAGCGGTTTGACCACCATGCCCTCACCGCCCTCGCCGGTCATGGTCAGCCACCAGTCCACCCCGGCCCGGACCGATGCCTCGTCGCCGGTGTCGACCACCAGCCGACGGGTGGTCGACAGAAGGCCGGTGGGGTCGTTCTCGACCAGCCGGTCCAGCCATGCCAGCTGCTCGTCATGGGGCACGGCCGCGAGCGAGCGCCCCTGGGCGGCGAGGATCTGGAACGGCGCGAGCCGTACTCCCTCCAGCCCGTCCGTCGTCCAGCAGTAGCGCCGGTACGCCTGGGTGAACGCGGTCGCGTCCGCCGCCCGCTCGCGCTGCACCGAGAGCAGCCCGCCGACGTCGACGCCTCGGGCGGCCGCCGCTTCGAGAGCCGCGGTGGCCCCCGGGAAGACGGCTGCCGAGGCCGCCCCGACCGCCGCGTACTGCGAGCGCAGCAGTCCGGACGCCTTCAGCGACCAGGGCATCAGCTCGGCGTCCAGCAGCAGCCAGTCGGTGCCGAGTTCGTCCCAGAGCCCAGCCCCGGTGACGGCGGTGCGCAGCCGTCCGAGTATCTCCTCGGTGACGGCGGGGTCGTCGAAGAAGGGCCGCCCGGTACGGGTGTAGAGCGCGCCGGTGCACTCCGCGCCGGCGACACCGCCCGCGTCGGAGGCGGCTCCTACGCCGAACCGCTCGCGCGCGGTCGCGGCGTCCCGGCAGACCAGCACCACGGCGCGCGAGCCCATGTGCTTCTCCTCGCACACGACCCGGTCGACGCCGTCGGCCCGGTACTGCTCGAACGCCTCCGCCGGGTGTTCCAGATAGCCCTCCTTCGACGAGGTCGCGGTCGGCGACATCGTCGGCGGCAGATAGACCAGAAGCCGGGGGTCGACGGCGAAGCGGCTCATCACCTCCAGCGCCGCCGCCGCGTTCTCCTCACGGACGCCGACGCGTGCCAGGTGACGGGTCTCGACGACCCGCCGCCCGTGCACATCGGCGAGGTCCAGCGGCCGTCCCTCGCGCGCGCCCGGCGCCTCGGTGAGCAGCGGCTTGACCGGCTCGTACCAGACCTTCTCGGCGGGGACGTCGACGAGTTCGCGCTCGGGCCAGCGCAGCGCGGTCATCCGGCCGCCGAAGACCGCGCCGGTGTCCAGGCAGATGGTGTTGTTGATCCATGAGGTGCTGGGCACGGGCGTGTGCCCGTAGACGACGGCCGCCCGGCCTCGGTAGTCCTCCGCCCACGGGTAGCGCACGGGCAGCCCGAACTCGTCGGTCTCGCCGGTGGTGTCCCCGTACAGCGCGTGGGAGCGGACCCGGCCGGAGGTGCGGCCGTGGTACTTCTCGGGCAGGCCGGCGTGGCAGACGACCAGGTCGCCTCCGTCCAGGACGTAGTGGCTGACGAGTCCGTCGATGAACTCCCGCACCTGCTCGCGGAAGGCGGGGTCCCTGGCGTCCTCCTTCTCCAACTGCTCGATGGTCTCCGCCAGCCCATGGGTCCGCTGGACGTTCCGCCCCTTGAGGTAGCGGCCGAGCTTGTTCTCGTGGTTGCCCGGAACGCACAGCGCGTTCCCCGAGGCGACCATGGACATCACGCGCCGCAGCACGCCGGGGCTGTCGGGCCCCCGGTCGACGAGGTCGCCGACGAAGACGGCGGTGCGGCCGTCGGGGTGGACGCCGTCCGCGTAACCGAGCTTGGCGAGCAGGGTCTCCAGTTCGGAGCTGCATCCGTGGATGTCGCCGATGATGTCGAAAGGCCCGGTCAGATGGCGCAGATCGTTGAAACGGCGCTCGCGGACGACCTCGGCGGCGTCGACCTCCTCGACGCTGCGCAGGATGTGGACCTTGCGGAAGCCCTCGCGTTCGAGTCCGCGCAGGGAGCGGCGGAGTTCGCGGCGGTGGCGCTGGATGACGTGTCGGGGCATTCCGGCCCGGTCGGGGCGTACGGCATTGCGCTCGGCGCAGACCGCTTCCGGCAGGTCGAGGACGATCGCGATGGGCAGGACGTCGTACTGGCGCGCCAGCCGGACCAGCTCTCTGCGGCTCTCGGTCTGCACGCTGGTGGCGTCGACGACGGTCAGCCGCCCGGCCGCGAGCCGCTTGCCCGCGATGTAGTGCAGGACGTCGAAGGCGTCGGCGCTGGCGCTCTGGTCGTTCTCGTCGTCGGCGACGAGCCCCCGGCAGAAGTCGGACGAGATGACCTCGGTGGGCGCGAAGTGCCTCCGGGCGAAGGTGGACTTCCCGGAGCCGGTCGCGCCGATGAGGACGACAAGGGACAGGTCGGTCACCGGGAGCAGGCGCTTCGCGGGCGCGGCGGCGGTCCTGGTTTCGTTCTCGGCGCTCATGCGGCCTTCGCCTCCTTCTCGGTGGTGACGGCTGTGTCGGTGGTTCCTGCGGCGGTGGTTCCTGTGGCGGGGTCGGTCTTCTTGGGATCGGTCTTTGCGGGGTCGGTGGTGTCGGTACGGGTGAACACGGCCATCTGGGTGGGCGGACCGACCTCGGGGTCGTCGGGGCCGACGGGCACGAACTCGACGCGGTAGCCATTCCGTTCGGCGACCTGCCGTGCCCAGGCGCGGAACTCCGCCCGTGTCCACTCGAACCGGTGGTCGGCATGGCGCACATGTCCGGCGGGCAGGGTCTCCCAGCGGACGTTGTACTCGACGTTCGGCGTGGTCACGATCACGGTCGTGGGCCGGGCGGCGCTGAACACCGCGTACTCCAGAGCGGGCAGGCGCGGCGGATCCACATGCTCGATGACCTCGCTGAGCACGGCCGCGTCATAGCCGGTCAGCCGCTTGTCGGTGTACGTGAGCGCGCCCTGGAGCAGCGTGAGGCGCGCGGCCTGGCGCTCCCCCAGCCGGTCCAGCTTCAGCCGCCGTCCGGCGATGGTGAGCGCACGCATGGAGACGTCGACGCCGACGATCTCGGTGAAGCGCACGTCCTTGAGGAGTGCCTGCACCAACTGCCCCTGTCCGCAGCCCAGGTCGAGCACGCGCTTCGCCCCGGCCGTCCGCAGGACCTCCAGAATCGCCTGCCGACGCTGCTCGGCGAGCGGCACGGGCTTCTCCTCGGTGTCCTGGGTCTCGTCCACCGCGTTGTCGACGTCCTCGACCCGCAGGTCGTCCGTCTCGGCCAGCCGGACCAGTTCGAGGCGTTCCATCGCCTGACGGGTCAGCCCCCAGCGACGGGAGAGATAGCGGCTGGTGATCAGCTTCTGCTCGGGGTGGTCGGCCAGCCAGCCCTCACCGGCGCGGAGCAGTTTGTCGACCTCGTCGGGCGCGACCCAGTAGTGCTTGGAGTCGTCGAGGACCGGCAGCAGGACGTAGAGCTGCCGCAGGGCGTCGGCGAGCCTCAGCTCGCCCTCCAGCCGCAGCTGGACATAGCGGGACGCGCCCCACTCGGGAAAGCGTTCGTCCAGCGCCACCGGCCGGGCCTCGACGGTGGTCCAGCCCAGTGGCCCGAACAGCTTCCGCACCAGTTCCTCACCGCCGCGCGCGGGCATGGCGGGCACCTCGACACGCAGTGCCATCGGGGTCTCGGCCCGCTCGGGCAGCGCCGCGCAGACACCTCGCAGGGCGCTCCTGAAGACGGTGCTCAACGCGACGGCGAGCAGCGAGGAAGCGGCATACGGGCGGTCGTTGACGTACTGCGCGAGAGCCGAGTCGGGCTGTCCGCCGCGGCCCTTGCCCTTGCCGCGCCGCACGAGCGCCACCGGATCCACCTCCAGCAGCAAGGCGGCTGTGCAGCGCTCGGCGGACGCCTCGGGGTAGAAGACATGCGCCGTGCCGTGCGAGGTGGAGAACGCCTGCGACTTGTCGGGATGCTTGTGCAGCAGGAATCCCAGGTCGGTGGCGGGGCGTTTCGGGGTGCCGGTGGTACTGATCGTCAGGAACACACCCCGAGTATCCGGGGCGTCGGGTTCCCGCGGTAGCCGATTTCCCCGGTCCCGGCGGGATCGCCGCCTCCAACGCCCGGCGAGGCCCCGGCCGATCGGCGGGGTCGGGCGCACGACGATCGGCCGGGGCCTCAGCCGCTTCTGATGGATCTTGCTGGGCTCGCGTGGCCCGACCCTTCGGAAACGACCCAGGGCCGGAGCCCGGCCGACCGTCGGTGCGGCCCGGTTCGAGCGTCCGGCCCCGGCGGCGGAGTCACCCGCCGCTGGCGACCTTGGCGCGGTAGTACGTCTCCGAGGCGTCGGCGAACTTCTGGATGAAGTAGGCGTTCACCCCCGCGCCCGCCAGGGCTCCGAGGACGGGGACCGCCCCGGTGACCGCCTTGGAGCCGAGGATCGCCGAGAACTTGACCGCCGCCTTCTGCGCGATCTTCTGGAGGAACGGCTTGCTCAGCTTGGCCAGCGCCTTCCCGCCCTTCTTGCCGGCGATCTTCGCGCTGACGGTGGACACGCCCGCGCCCGCACCCATGGCGAGCGCCTTGGCCATGACGGCGGTGCCGTAGGTCGGGTACGTGGCGTTGAAGGCGATCCAGCCCGCGGCGGCCCCGGTGCCGACGGAGGTCACGCTCAGCGCGTCGGGCTCCAGAGCCCCAGCCCATAAACCCAGGATGACTGCCAGATCGTCCTCACCGTCCACCGTGGCACCGAGCTTGAAACCGATCCCCCACGCGCAGATCGACATCTTGTGAAGCAGAAAGCCCACATCAGCGGTGAGCGCGACGAGATGCGCGCCGGGCACCGCCATCGCGGCGGCCCCCGCCGCGGCGACCTGCGCGGTCTGCGAGGCTCGCCATCCGGAGAGCGTCGTGTAACCGGCGGCGCCCCGCCGGGCCAGATCGGTGTCCCAACCCAGCGAGTTGAACGCGTTCACGAATATGTTCGCGGTGACGTCCGCTCCCATACCCCCACCCCTCCGCAGTTCCGGTCCCCTCAGCGAGGGCGTCCCCCGCCACCCGCCCGTCCTCAGACGCATTCGTACGATGTCCGTATCATGCCGCAACAAAACACCGCACCAGCACCTTTCGCCTCCAACCATCCCTGAACAGCATGGAGTTGGAGATTTTGGCAGGTGCATGCCCTCAATCGACGGCCGAACGCGGCGCGCGCGTTCGGGGCACGGTCTCCAGGCACAGGTTCGGGGAGCAGATCTCCAGGCGCTGCTTCGGGACGAGGTTCTATGGACGCACGGCTGGCGGGTTGCCGGGCCGCCAGGCCGCCGGCAGCCTGTCGGCCGCGCGGCCCGACCCCGCCCCGGCCCGGCCGGCGATTCGCTCGGCGCGACGGCGATCGGAGCGGCTCCGGGTCGGAGGGGTCGGCCGGACGGGCCCGGCGGAGGGCACGTTCCATCAGCCCGGTCGGCCAGGGCGTTGAGGGTGGTCCAGCCGGTCCGGGCCTTGAGGTTGGTCGGGGCGAGCCGGCAGGGTCCCGCCGTCGGTGGGAGCGGTGAGAGCGGTGAGTTCCGCGATCAGACCGGGCCCGACCCGACAGCATCCGCCGATCAGCCGGGCGCCCGCTGCCCGCCACTCCCGGACCCGGCGGGGATCATAGGTGACCTCGCCTCGCCAGGCCCGCGCGTCCGCGTCCCACCGCTCCCCGCTGTTCGGATAGACGACCACGGGCTTTCCCGCGCCGTCGGCCGCCAAGGCCACCGCGCGGTCCGCGTCACGCGGCTCGCAGCAGTTCACCCCCACGGCGATCACCTGGTCCACACCCGAGGCCATCCGGAAGGCCGCCGCCGAGTCCTGCCCCGCACGGGTGCGCTCGCCGCCGACGCTGTAGGAGAGCCACACCGGCACCCCGCAGCCGTCGACCGCTCTGAGCAGCGCCTCCGCCTCGTCCATGTCCGGCACCGTCTCCAGGGCGAGCACATCGGGAGCGGCCGCGGCCAGGGCCTCGATCCGGGGCCGGTGGAAGCGCTCCAACTCTCGCACCGACAGCCCGTACCGCCCGCGGTACTCGCTGCCGTCCGCGAGCATCGCGCCATACGGCCCGACCGAGGCCGCCACCCACACCTCCTCTCCGGTCGCCTCTCCCGCGTTCCGCGCCAGTTCGACACCGCGGGCCAGCAGCCGCGCGGTCTCCTGCCGCCCGATGCCCCTGCGGGCGAACCCCTCGAACGTGGCCTGATATCCGGCGGTGATGAGCACCCGCGCACCCGCCCGCACATATGCCGTGTGCGCCACCTCGATCTGCCGAGGGCCGTCGGCCAGGAGCCGTGCCGACCAGAGGTCGTCGGACAGATCGCACCCCTGGGCCTCCAGTTGGTTGGAGAGGCCGCCGTCGAGGACGACGGGTCCCTGTGCGAGAGCCGCGGCGAGTGTGCGGACGGGGCGCATGGGGCTCAGCCCAGCTGGGACTGGACCTGCGCGGAGATCAGCTCCAGGTGGTCCAGATCGTGCAGATCGAGGATCTGGAGGTAGATCCGGGACGCGCCCGTCGTCCCGTACCGGCCGATCTTGTCGACCACCTCGGCGGGCGAGCCCGCCAGCCCGTTCGCCTTCAGCTCGTCCACCTCCCGTCCGATGGCGGCGGCCCGGCGGGCCACCTCGGCGTCGTCCTTGCCCACGCAGGCGACCAAGGCGTTCGAGTACACCAGGTCGCCGGGCCGGCGTCCGGCGGCCTCGGCAGCGTCCCGGACCCGGCCGAACTGCCGTTCACTGTCTTCGATCGAGGCGAAGGGGATGTTGAACTCATCCGCGTACCGCGCGGCCAGCCTCGGGGTGCGGACGGCCCCGTGGCCGCCGATCAGTACCGGCACACGGCCCTTCACGGGCTTCGGCAGGGCGGGCGAGTCGGTCAGCTGGTAGTACCTGCCGTCGTACGCGAACGTCTTGCCGACGTCCGTGGCCCACAGCCCCGTGACGATCGCCAGCTGCTCCTCCAGTCTGTCGAACTTCTCCTTGGGAAACGGGATGCCGTACGCCTTGTGCTCCTCCTCGAACCATCCCGCGCCCAGCCCCAGCTCGATCCGGCCGCCCGACATCTGGTCGACCTGGGCGACCTGGATCGCCAGCACGCCCGGCAGCCGGAAGGTGCCCGCCGTCATCAGGGTGCCGAGGCGGATCCGCCGGGTCTCGCGGGCCAGTCCGGCCAGCGTGATCCAGGCATCGGTGGGGCCGGGCAACCCGTCGGCGCTCCCCATGGCCACGTAGTGGTCGGAGCGGAAGAAGGCGTCAAAACCCAGGTCCTCGGTGGCTTTGGCAACGGTCAGCAAGGTGTCGTAGCTCGCCCCTTGCTGGGGCTCGGTGAAAATTCGAAGGTCCATACGTCCATCCTGCACCGTCGAACGCCGGTCGCCCCGGCCTCGATCCCCCGACGCCCACCCGCCCGGTCGGGTGAGACGGTCGCCGCGGCGGACCGCGCACTTCCCGCCCGCCGGCCGGCCGGAGACACGGGTCGTCGGCTCCGGCGGGCCGGGACCGCGCCCATGACCACGCGAGGCGGGATGATCGCACCGACCCGGTCGCCGTTCACGATGTACCCGCCGCCGAGTCCACCGCGTCCGAAAGCCGGGACGACTCCTCCACCGCGGACGAACCGCCGGAAGCGGGCGCGACGCCGGGCCGCAGAGGCGGCCGGGGCACATGGGTCGACCCGGACGCACCGGCCCGCTCCGAGGCGGAAGCCCCGGCCGGACCTGCCCAGCCGGCAGGCTCGACAAGACCGTCGGAACCGGCAGGACCGGCAGGACCGCCCCCTTCCCGCGCCGGACAGGCGTCCTCCTCGCCTCGGCCGACGCCCTCCGGAACCCGTCCTCCCCTCTCCCCGCCGGAGCCGGTCAGCTCCCGCACGGGCGACGCGCGCACAGGCGGTTCGGACACGGCCGGCTCAGGTACCGACGGTTCGGGTACGGGCGGTTCAGGTACGGGCGGTTCAGACGCCTCCCGCACGGGCCCCGCCCTCTCTCTGACGGTGCCCGGCGATCGCCATACTTCCCGCGCCTCGAGATCCTTCGCCGCGAGTCTGCGCAGCATCGCCCGCACCCGGTCGTTCGACTCGTCCGCCGCGTCCATCGCCTCGATGCACTGCCAGTACATCCCCTCCTCGTCCGTGGCACACGCCACGCCGACAAGGGCGATTCCCACGTCGCCCAGCAGCGCGCCCAGCGCGGTGAGCGTCTCGCGCGGATTCACCACGCCTGACAGCAGCGAGGCCCTGATCCCGCCGTGCCCGCCCGGAAGGTCCGGCGTCCCCGCGCTCCGCCCGCCGATCTCGCTGAGCCCTCGCGCCTCCCCTCTCAGCTCCGGTGGCCCGTACACCACCAGGCGTCCGCCGATCGCCTGCGCGAGTGTCTGGGCCTGCCACGCCTCCACCACGATCTCCGATACCGCCTGGCTCTGCGCCAAGGCGTGCCGACTCAACCGGATGAGCCGCTCCGCGTCCATGTACGCCCCCGTTCGCACGACTGACTGCCCACTAGTTCATTACCCAGCGTGAAGGTCGTTGAGCCTGAACGCCATAGGAATTCGGAAATCTGTGGACAGCAAGCCGGTTGTGGATAAGTTGATGACTCCGGAGAGTGACATCATCTTGATCATCGGGGCCTCCGGGGAGCCGGGACCCCCTGTCGTGGAACCGGAGGACGTCACCGTGCCGACGGCCTCCCAAAACCTTGAGGGTCTCAGACCCCCCGGCGTTCCCAGGGCGTCCAGCGGACCTCAGAAGTCCCGTGGACCCCCTGGGGGCTTCCGACGCGCCTCAGAGCGCCCCACGCGCCCCCAGGGCCCCGACGCACTCCAGTACCTCATGGCCTCCCCCTCCCTCGGTGCCCCCGGAGAACGTCACGGCGCCGGGAAGCGGATCTCATTCCGGTCGATCTTGTCGGAGAGCGCCGCCAGCGCGTCCACCCCGAGCACTTCGCAGAACTGGAGGAGATACGCCAGCACATCCGCGACCTCGTCCCGTACCCGGTGCGCCGACTCCTCCTCGTCCATCACCCGTGCCGACTGCTCCGGTGTCAGCCACTGGAAGATCTCCACCAGTTCGGCCGCCTCGACGCTCAGCGCCACGGCCAGATTCTTGGGGGTGTGGTACGGCCCCCAGGCACGCGCCTCGGCGAACGCGGCCAGTCTGCCCTGCAGACCCGCGATGTCCAACCCGTCATCTCTCGTCACGGCATCAGGTCTACCACCGTCACACCGTCCACCCCGCGAGCGAAGGAGGCGTCGGAGACGGCTCCCACCAGCCGCACATGCCCGCGTGCGGCCATCTCCGCGGCCAGCGAGACCAGGCCGCGCGCCTGCTTCGGGTCGAGACAGCGGTCGAAGCCGTCCGCGAGGACGGTGAGCGACTGGTACGCGGCCGGAATCTCCGCCGCCGGATCCATGGCGAGCACACCCGGCCCGGTGAGCAGTACCAGCGCGAGCGCCAGGAACCTCAACTCGCCCTCGCCGAGCCGTTCCACGGGGGTCCTGCGATGGCCGCCCCGGCCCACCGACGCCCGTAAGGTGCCGTCGGCCAGTTCCTGCACCGTCAGATCCGCGACCTCGCCCGCGCACCCCGCGCGCGCCGCCGCGGTCAGCCGGGCGTGCCGCTTGGCGCACTGGCCGCCCGTACGGTGCAGCACCTCGGCGAGGTTCTCGCAGCTCCACCGGAGTCTCCCGTCGCCCGCGGCGGCCGGCCTCCGCATCCCGCCTGGCTGGGGATCGCAGCGGAAGACCGAGCGCAGGGCCACCACCACTTGTTCCGCCGCCGCGAGCACGAGTAACTGGCCCTCCGTCCTGCCCGCCACCCGCAGCGGCAGGAGCGCCGTGCCGAGCCGGTCGTCGGGCAGGGGCGCGCGGGTCACCGGCACCGTTCCCGCCGTGAGCCAGGCCGCCTGCACCGAGGGGCGTCCTGGGTCGCGCAGTGCTGTGGTGAGCAGGGTGCGGCCGCCGCGGGTGAGCCGCTCGCCGACGATCCGGAGGCTTGGTTCCGCCTGGACGGCGAGATCGAGGCGTACGGGACCGGCCGGACCGTCGACCGTACAGCCGAGGTGGAATCCCCGTCGCCCCTGCCCATCGGCTCCCGCCTGCTCCGGTACGCAGGCCGCCGGATCGGGGAAGACCTCCGGGAGCCCCTCGCCCGCGGCCAGTCGCGCCAGGGCCTCGTACGCCTGGAGAACGCTCGACTTGCCGCTGCCGCTGGTCCCCGCGAACAGTGTGAGCGGGGTGAGGCGGAAGGCCGCTCCCCGGTGGGCCCTGAAGGCGGAGAGCCGCAGTTCGGTGACTGCGGGGCGGGGGGCGTGCGCGTCGTCGTCCGGCGGAGTGTTCGCGTCCATGAACGGACGGTACGCAGCGCGAAGTACGCCGAACCGTTCCGCCTCGGAGACCTTCCTACGAATGGGCGACCCCGGCCCCGAGCGCCGGGTCCGCGCGACCGGCCTCGAGCGCCGGGCCCGGACGGCAGGTCGGGAGCGGATTCGGCGGGGCCGCGCCGGGCTCCCGCGGCGCACGGCGGCGCACTGAGCCCGTGGATCGATCGGCCGCCCGCCCGAGTCGGCGACCACGGGTCACAGGCTCGGGCGGGCCTCCGGCTTCCACGAGTCCGAACCCCCGCCGGATCCGAACCCCCGCCGGATCCGGACTCCTGCCGGATCCGGACTCCTGCCGGGGTCGCGGTTCGTGGGAGCCCGGCACGGCGTTACTGGCCGCGGGGGGCGGGGCGGGGGAAGGTGCCGGTGGCCTCCGCGATTCCCTCGACCTCCGTTCCGGCCGGTGCCAGGAGGAACACATTCCGGTCGACGCGGTGCATAGCGCTGCCGAGACCGAAGACGACACCGCTGCTGAAGTCCAGGATGCGCTTGGCCACATCGGTGTCGGCACCGGTGAGGTCGAGCAGCACCGGGATCCGCGCGATGAGGTGGTCGGCGACCTCACGCGCGTCCGCGAAGACCTGCACCCGCAGGACGATGAAGCGGCGTTGCTCGGCCGCCGGGTAGTCCTGTGGGACGGTGCGGTGGTCGACTCTCGACGGCCACTCGTCGCGGCCGCGCAACGGGACGACCTGCGCGAGGCCCTCCCACTGCTCGTCGGTGACGTCGTACCTCTCGTACCTACTCATGTGTCCATCCTTCCGCGCCTCACCCGTTCGGCCCAACTCCGACACGGATGGGCCGCCCATGTATCGGAATGGCGAGGTCGGGTGATCCGGGAGTCGTGGGCGCGCAGCGGCGAGAACACCCTTCCCTCACACCTCATGCCTCACACGGAAGTGACAGTTCGACGTATCCGCCGGCCTGGTGAAGGCCCTCCATCGGCCGTCCGAAGGGAGAGTGGAGTGGCCGGAATCCGGTGTCGGAGTAGATGTCCTCGGCGAGACGTCCGGCCCGCTCGGCCGCCTCGGTGTCACCGCGGGCGGCCTGTGCCAGGGCGATGAGCGCATGGGCCTGGCCCTCCTGGAGCCGGAGTTGGGACTCCTGGGCCAGAGCCAGCGCGTCCGCCGCGTAACACAGTCCCTCCAGCGGCCTGCGTACGCGTACGGCGCAGACGCCGAGGCCGAGCAGGGCAACGGTACGTCCCTTCAGATAGCCGATCTCCGCGGCGATCCCGCGGGCGATGCGGAAGTGCTCGAAGGCCCGCTCGTACTGGCAGAGTTGATAACGGGCGTGCCCCATGGCGATCATGGCGTCGAGTCGGAGGCGTGGGCGGCCCGCCCGTCTGCTGAGCCTGCACGCCATCAGGCCGGCGCGCAGCGCGCCGGGTCCATCGCCGGCTTCCGCGCCGATCGTGGCGATGACGCTGAGGATCTCAGCCTCGCCGGCGAGGTTGCCGATGGCCTGGAAGCCCTGCCGGGCCGTGGTGGCGAGTTCCTGGGCCGACACCAGTTCGCCGAGGTCGAGCGAGATGGTGGCCAGGGTGGAGCTGACACGGGAGATACTGTCGGGCGCGGAGAGCCGGCGGGAGAGGACGAGCGCGCGTCGGCACAGGCGTTCCGCTTCCCGGAGGCGGCCCAATCCGTGCAGCACCTCGCCCAGCCCCAGCAGCGGCTGGGACGGTGTGCGGCGCAGTGTGCGGTCGAGCGTGATGGCCCGGTCGTAGTAGTCCGCCGCCTGGCTCAGCAGTCCGAGATCGGCGGAGACGCCGCCCAGATTGGAGAGGGCGACCGACTCGCAGGCTCCCCATCCCGCGCGCCGGGCCAGTTCGATGGACTGCTCGAAGTGGCTTCGGCTCAGCTCCGGTTCGCCCATGGTGAAGCTGACGAGCCCCAGGCTCTGGTGGGCGGCGGCCTGACCCCGGTAATCACGCGCGTGATAAGCGGCCCGGAGTGCGACGGAGGCCACCGTCGTCCAGGTCTCGGTGTCGTGGCGGAGCCAGAAGAAGCCGCGCAGGGTGTCGGCGAGCACCCATACGGTCGGATTCGGCGCCCTCCCCGACCTCGCATCCGAAGCACCCGAAGCACCCGAAGCACCCGAAGCACCTGAAGCACCTGAAGCACCCAGAGTGCCCGAAATGCCCACAGCTCCTGGCATCGCCGGAACTCCCGGAACCCCGAGAACTCCTGTCGCCCCCGGCGCTTCACCCGCCTTCGCGCCGCGGTCGCGCGCGCTCTCGGCGCTCTGTGCCGCCGTCGCTCCGGCCGTGACGCCACGCCTTGCTCCGGTGGCCTCCGCCCCGGCCACCGCCACCGCCTCCGCCCCGACCGCGGGATCCGGCTCGGCCTCGGCCTCGGCTTCCATCACGATCAACCGCACCATATGGGTGTGTTCGGCGTCGAACCAGTCCGCGGCGAGCTGGGGATCGTCGAACACGGCGGGCCTCGTCCCCGCGTCCACCGGCTCGGCCTCCATCCGCAGGATCTGCGGATAGAGGCAACGGGCCGCGTCGTCCGCCGAGGCCGCGTACCAGCGCAGCAGCCTGCGGCGGGCTTCCCGGTGCACGGAGGCGGGCTCCCCGGCGTCCGCCAGCAGCCGCGCGTACCACCAGATGAGATCGTGCAGCCGCAGCCGGTCCTGGCCGAGGCGCTCCATGAGGTGTTCGGCGAAGAGCCGGTCGAGGACATGGACGGCGGCGGCGAACGAGCGACCCAGGAGCGCCGCGACGGCCGCCACGGTCGTCGCGGGTCCCGGCAGCAGGCCCAGCAGGCGGAAGGCGTCCCTCGCCTCCGGGTCGAGCCGCCGGTACGACAGCTCGAAGGCCCTGCGTACGGCGGAGTCGGGGTCCCCCGCCACGGTGAGGCTCTCCAGCGGGTTGCCCGACCGCAACTCCCTGACGTGGTCGGCGATCCGGCTGTCCGGGTGCAGCGCGAGGTTGGCCGCCGCGATCCGCAGCGCGAGCGGGCCGCTGCCGCAGATGGCGATGAGGTCGGCCAGGGCGTCGGGCTCGGCGAGCGCCCGGCGCGCTCCGATGACGCTGCGGACGAGTTCCTCGGCGTCGTCCGGGGCCAGCGGGCGCAGCGGCAGCATCGAAGCGCCATGGCTCACGATCAGCGAACCGAGCCGGTTCCGGCTGGTGACCAGAGCGAGGCACCCGGAGTCGTACGGCAGTAACTGGCGTACCTGATCGGCCGATTCGGCGTTGTCGAGGACGATGAGCACGCGCCGGTCGGCCAGGGTGCGCTGATACAGCTCGGCCATGTCCGCGGAGTCGTGCGGAATGTTCGGATACGGGATGCCGAGCGCCCGCAGCAGCCCGGAGAGCGCTTCCTTGGGCTTCATCGGGCTGTCGTCGCTGTGCCCTCGCAGATCGAGGAAGAGCTGGCCGTCGGGGAAGGCCGTCTCGGCGCGCCGACACCACTGGAGGGCCAGGGCGGTCTTTCCGCTGCCGGCGGGCCCGACGATCATCATCACGCCTGAGCCGCCGCGCGCGTCCGAGACGAGGCCGCTGAGCGCGTCCAGCTCCTGGGTCCGTCCGATGAACGCGCCTGTTCTGGACTGGCGTCGTACGGATTCGGCCTCGGGGCGCATGGATCCGCCGCCGGGCCGCGGCGACCCGGCGGAGGGTCGCTCGTCCACGGGGCCGGACTCCGAGGATCCGGTGAAGGGCGCTTCGGCTCCCATGGCGGAGGGCTCGAATCCGGTGGAGAGCGTCTCAGGTCCATCGAATCCGTCAAGACCGCCAAACCGGTCACGTCCGTCGCGTCGGTCTGGTCCGTGGCGTCCGTCAGGACCGTCGCGTCGGTCGGGACCGTGGCGTCCGTCAGGACCGTCGCGTCGGTCGGGACCGTGGCGTCCGTCAGGACCGTCGCGTCGGTCGGGACCGTGGCGTCCGTCAGGACCGTCGCG
>NZ_JBSGAW010000005.1:91921-329416 GCF_053600955.1 Streptomyces sp. NPDC004838
CGCGGCTCCGGAGGCGCGCGCGCTCGCCGGGAACGCGCTCGCGGCGGGCGTTCTGCCGTCGCCCTTGCCCGCGAAGGCTTCCGTCCGAAGCCCCGGTGGGGAGCCCTGATCCGATTCGGGCCGGGGGTAGGGCCGGGGCCGGGTGTCCGAATCCAATCCGTTCGGCGACGCGGATCCCGCATCCTGCCATTTCGATTCCGACCCGCGGTCCCGGTCGTGCCGCAGGCCGTGAACCGCGCCGGGTCTGCGGCTCCCGGCCGCCCGCGCACGCTCGGCGGACGGGATGACAACGTCGTCCAGCAGCAGCGGATCGGCGCGCAGGATCATGTTCTGGACACGCCGCAGATCCGCCCCCGGATCGATGCCCAGATCCTCGGCGAGCCGCGAGCGTGTGTCGTTGTAGACCGCCAGCGCCTCGCCCCGGTGGTCGGCACGGTAGAGAGCGATCATGCGGAGCATGGCGAGGCGTTCGTGGTGCGGATGTTCCGCCGTGGCCCGCGCCAGCTCTTCGAGTACGAGTTCCCGCTGGCCGAGCGCGAGCCGGGCCTCGGCGCGCTGGGTGACCGCCGAGAGGTACGACTCGTCGAATCCCGTCCCCAGCCTGCGGACGAGGGAGTCCGACGCGGTGCCGGCCAGCACCGGCCCGCCCCAGTCGGCGAGCGCCGGATCGAGGATCCGGAGCCGGTCCGCGTGGTTGTCCGCCCGTTCCGCCCGCTGGAGCGAGGAACGGAAGCGGTGCAGGTCGACGGCGCCCGGATCCCCGTCGACGAGGTATCCGCCACTGCCCTTGTGGAGCGAGAAGCCGTGTTCCGCCGCCCCCTCCTCGACGAAACGCCCGCGCAGGCGCGAGACATGGACCTGAAGGCTGCCGCGGGCGCTCGACGGAGGATGCCCCTCGTCCCAGAGCAGATCGATCAGCCGGTGCGCCGGGACGACCCGGCCGATGTCGAGCAGCAGCAGCCCGAGCAGCAACCGCTCACGGCGACGCCCGATCCGAAGCGATGCACCACTGGACACCCATTCCAAACCTCCCAGAACGCGAAACCGCATTCCCCCACCGGTCATGCGGTGAATCCTCCGCAATCACCCGGCTCAATGGCAAGCGTCTGGCAAGCAGTTGGCCAGCCCGTGGCCGGTGATTTCTGGGAGTTTTGCCAGCCTGCCCGAGCTCGACACGGGGGGTTCGGGCGGCAGGCAAGAGGAAGGTGTCGACCAGCATGTCCTCCGAGATGTCCCAGACCGACGACCGGGCCGACGACCGGACAGACCGTACCCGCTTCCACGCCGAGGCCGGCGCATCGCAGCCGTCGGAACTCCCACTGGCCTGGATCGGACAGAACCCGGACAACCCGCGCGAGGCGCTGAGAGACCTCCAGCCACTGACCACCAGCATTCGCGAGATCGGCCTCGTCAACGCCATCACCGTCGCCTCCGTCGAGGCGTACGTGCGCGAGCGGCCGAGCCGGGCCGTCGAACTCGCCCCGAACGCCCGCTACATCGTGGTCGACGGCCACCGCCGTCTGGAGGCGGCCCGGATCGCCGGTCTCACCCATGTCCGCGTCAGCGTGGAGGACGCCCTGGTGTCGACCGACCGGTCACTGCTCGAAGCCGCGTTCGTCGCCAATGTCCACCGGGACGACATGAACCCACTCGAACAGGCCCATGCCCTGAAGAAGCTCGTCGAGTTCTACGGCTCCCAGAACAAGGCCGCCAAGCGGCTCGGAATCGCCCAGTCCACGATCTCGTCCAAGCTCTCCGTACTCGAACTCGGCCCCGAACTCCAGGCGGATCTGCTCGCGGGCCGCCGCAAGGTCGTCCACGTACGCAATCTCTCCCGGCTCAGCCCTCAGCAGCAGAAGCAGCGGGCCGACGCGCGGGCCGCCGCCTCCGAGTCCCGTACGGCACAGACGAGGGCGGCCGACTCCCGGCACCGGCAGTCCGTTCAGCAGCCGACCGAGCTGCCGGGTGCCTCCCGGCAGCGGGCGGTGGTGACCATGCCGTGGTCGGACGGCGTCGCCTGCGCCGAGATCGCCATCTCGCGGATGCGCCCGGCCGAGCGGTCCAGGATGCTGCGGCGGCTCTGGCAGGAGGCGGAGAAGGAGGCCCGCGCGGCCCGGCTGGTCGCGCCCCGCCGGAGCTGAGACCTCGTACGGGCCGGTGGGCCCGTGGAGTGCCGGTGGGCCGGTGGAGTGGGGGCGACACTGCGGGATCGGGCGTCCCGCGGCGGCTCCCTGCCACGGGAGAACCCGGCCCCGAGAACTCCGCCCGGCGCCGTACACCCCCTGGTCCGGCACTCCCTGGTCCTGCACTCCCTGGCCCGGTGCCCCGCCGCCCCAACGGCTCCCCCGTTGTCTCCGGGGTCGGTGTCCCCGCTGTCCGCCCCGCGCCCCGGTCATGCCCGCCGTGACCTGGGGGACGCCTATGATTTGAACCCGAACAATATGGTCAGTCATCCGTCACAGGAGGGTTCGTGCCTGGTCAGCGACCCATTGCCGAGACCGAGCGAGCGATCCGCGCCAAGCTGGGAGACACCCCGATCCGGCATGACCAGATGGCCATGGTGGGCAATATCCACCGCGCGGCGGCGGCCGTACGCCAGCATGTGGAGAACTCCGTACTGCGTGGTTCGGATCTGACCTGGACGGGCTTCGTGGTGCTCTGGGTGGTCTGGATCTGGGGCGAGATGGAGACCCGACTGGTGGCCGAGGAGGCGGGCATCTCCAAGGGCACGCTGACGGGTGTCGCCCGCACTCTGGAGTCACGCGGGCTGGTCGTCCGTACCGATCACCCGTCCGACGGCCGCCGTGTGCTGCTGGCGCTCACCGACGAGGGCGAGTCGCTGATGCGGCGCCTGTTCCCCGAGTTCAACGAGGAGGAGGCGTTCGTCGCCGAGCAGCTGAGCGACGAGGAGTGCCGGCGGACGGCGGAGGCGCTGCGGCGCGTGGTGGTGCAGATCGAGACGCACGGCGAGGAGCGGCGGGAGCGGCTTCTGGGCGGTGAGCCGCCGGTTCCGCGCCGGAGCGGACGCCGCCGGAGGGCCGCGGACGCACAGGCGGCGAGGAAGCCGAACTCGTAGACGACCCTGCCTCGGGCCCCTGCCCCGCCGCGGTCGCGGGCGCCGCGCCGATGTGCCCGCGCGCGGTTCGCGGAAAGCCGGGAACGGGTGCTCGCGGGTGACCGGACACCGCGAACCGTGCTCGGCGGCACCCTGCGCCAGGACATGAACGGCCTTGAGGAGCCGCACCGCCACCTCGTCCCCCTGTGACACTGCGTCCCGGCTCCCGGATCGCCCGTATCGTCGGCGGCGAGAAGGCCGAGGCGTCCTGCTACCACCACCAGCGGATCGACCGGCTCGGCGAGGGGCCGCGGATCACCGTGCGGGCCGCGGACGGTACGCCCGAGGCGCTGGAACTCATCGGCGCGCGAGGCTGGCTGACGGCTGTTCAGTGGCACCGGAGGACACCGCGCACGAAGACGTGTCGCAGCAGCGGCTCTTCGACGCGTTCGTGCGGGCGGCGAGCGGGGCCGCAGGCGCCGAGCAGCCTCGAGAAGCAGGGACTCGGGCCGGGAGCGGCGGGCGTGGCAGGCCGGGACCCGCACCACAGGACCCCGCACCACAGCGCCCGCACCCCCAGGCCCCGCCCCCGCAGGACCCGCCGGCACCGGCCCGGCACCACAGCCCCCGGCGCACAGCCCCCGGCCCCGCAGAGCCCGGGTCCGTCGCCCCGCTCGCCGCTACCGCCTCGGCGGACGGATCCCCCGGAACTCCCAGTCCCCGCCGAGCGCCGTCGACAGCACCTCCTCCGACTCCGTGGGCTGCGCGCCCACATCCGCTCGGACGGCCGTCGGCCCGCCGACGATGCGATTGGTGAGCCGGCCCAGCCCTTCCGCCTCCACCTCCACCACGTCTCCGGGCTGTACGGGCCGTGAGCCGGCGGGGGTTCCGGAGAGCAGGACGTCGCCGGGCAGCAGGGTGATCGTGCGGGCGATGTCGGCGACGAGGTAGTGCATGTCCCACTGCATCTCGTCCGTCGAACCGTCCTGTACGACCTCGCCGTTGACGAACGTACGCAGCCGCTTGCCCCGGAAGTCCCAGCCGGTGACGAGCCCGGGGCCGAGCGGACAGAGCGTGTCGGAGCCCTTGACGCGGAGCATGGATCCGGCGTCGGTGTCCCGGAAGTCGTGCAGGCCGAAGTCGTTGGCGACGGTGTAGCCGGCGATGTACTCCCCCGCCTCGCCGGGCGCGATATCGCGGCAGGTCCGGCCTATGACGATCGCGATCTCGCCCTCGTAGTTGAGCCATTTGCAGCCCTCGGGCCGGACGATCGCTCCCTGGTGCGCGTTGAGCGACGAGGTCGGTTTGTGGAAGTACGTGGGGGTGTCCGGCAGCCGGATCCCGAACTCCTCCACCCGGCTGCGGTGGTTGAGATGGACCGCGATGATCTTGGTCGGGATGGCCGGCGGCAGATGCACGGCCTCGCCGGCCCGGACGCGCCGCCCGTCACCGGCGACCAGTTCGTCGCCGTCTCTCACGGTCTCGGTCACGGCTCCGTCGAGGAGGATCCGGCGGTACTCACGCATGTCTCAACTCTCCTGGTCGTCCGGTGCGGACCCGGTCCAGCCGGCGGCCGGGCGGTCGAACCACAGATGTGCCTGGCCGGTGCCGATGGCGTTCTCGTACTCCCCGTACTGACGCGCCCCGGCCGTGCAGGACTCCTCGCCGAGCGCGCCGACCATCATCAGATAGTGGGAGAACCTCGCCTCGGGCTTGTACCGGGCGAACTCGGGCATGGTCCGCAGGACTTCGCCGTGGCGGCCCTCCTTGAACCAGCCGATGCGCTCGCGGTCCGCCTCCCGCGCGGCGGCCGTGAAGATATGGGACGGATCGCTCGGCTCGTGGGCACGGAGTTCACGCAGGGGCCAGAAGGTGTGGGAGAGCGCGCCGGACGCGATCAGCAGGACCTTGCGGCCGGGTGTCGCGGCGATCCCGTCGGCGAGGGCGCGGCCGAGCCGGAGATGGTCCTCCGCGTCACCGGTCTGGCAGACGCCGATGCTGACCCAGCGCTTCTCGGGGAGACCTTCGCCGAGGTACTTCCACAGATTGAGGGTGGCGTAGTGGATCGGCAGGAAGTCGTCGTCGACCGGGGTGATCCAGGTCTCGTGTCTGTCGGCGAACGAGGCCACGTTGCGGGCGAGTTCGGGGTCGCCGGGAAAGTCGTACGGCATGCGCGTCATGCCGCGCGGCAGTTCCTCGGAGGTGAACAGGCCGGCCCGGCGGCTCTGCGCGGTCACGACGAACTCGACGGTGGTGGCCCAGTGCGAGTCCAGCACGACCACGGTGTCGTAGTCGGCCTTCTCGAAGACGTCCCGGCGCAGTTCCCGCAGCCCGGTGACGAGGGTGATCTCCCGGCCGTGGTTCAGCGCCAGCCGGTCGGCCTCCGGGAGGACGATGGTGGGGACGTGCGAGAGCAGTCCGGCGCCGACGATCTCACCCATGGCCGTGCCACCCCTTCGGCGCCGTCACGGTGTTCTTGACGTCGCAGTAGAAGTCGAAGCTCCAGGTCCCGCCCTCGCGTCCGGTGCCGGAGAGCCGGGAGCCGCCGAACGGCGCACGGAGGTCGCGTACGAAGAAGCAGTTGACCCAGACCGTGCCCGCGACGAGTCGCGCGGTGACCCGGTCCGCGCGCTCCCGGTCGCCGGTGGCGACGGTGGCGGCGAGCCCGAAGCGGGTGTCGTTGGCGAGGGCGACGGCCTCGTCCTCCGTACGGAAGGTCTGGAGCGTCAGCACGGGCCCGAAGACCTCCTCCTGCACGATCTCGCTGTCCTGTGCCACGTCCGCCAGAAGGGTCGGCCGATAGTACAGGCCCCCCAGCCCGGTATGCGGCCCGCCGCCGATGACGGCCTTCGCCCCGGCGGCCACGGCACGCCGGACGAAGCCGTCGACCTTCGCGAACTGGCGGGGATGGACGGTGGGACCGATGTCTGTGGAATCCTCGCGCGGATCGCCCTGCCGGAGCCGCTCCGCCCTCTCGGTGAAACGGCGGGTGAACTCCTCGGCCACCGAGTCCTCCACGAGAAGGCGGGTGGCGGCCAGACACACCTGCCCGGCGTTGTCGTACTGCTCGACCGCCAACTCCGCGGCGAGGTCGAGATCGGCGTCGGCGAAGACCAGCAGCGGTGACTTGCCGCCGAGTTCGAAGCTGGTGGGGACGAGGTTCGCGGCGGCCGCGGCGGCGATCGTACGGGCCGTGGGCACCGATCCTGTGAAGCTGATCCGGCGCACGTCCGGGTGTGCGACGAGGGCCGCGCCGACCTCGGAGCCGTACCCCTGGACGACGTTCAGGACGCCGTGCGGCAGTCCGGCCCGTACGGCGATGTCCGCGAGGAGGGAGGCGGTGAGCGGGGACCACTCGGCGGGTTTGAGCACCACGGTGTTGCCCGCGGCGAGTGCGGGGGCGATCTTCCAGGTGGCGAGCATCAGGGGCGCGTTCCACGGAGTGATCAGCACACAGGGGCCGGCCGGGTCCCAGGAGACGTGGTTGGTGTGCCCCCTCGTCTCGAAGTCCTCGTGGCCGAGGTCCAGCAGCCAGTCGGCGAAGAACCGGAAGTTGTGGGCGACGCGGGGCATGACGCCTCGGAGGTGCGAGCGGAGGAGGGCGCCGTTGTCGTGCGTCTCGACGATCGCGAGGTCCTCGATGCGCTTCTCGACGCCGTCGGCGATGGCGTGCAGGATCCGGGCTCGCTCCGGCGCGCCGGTCGCCGACCAGCCGGGGAACGCGGCCTTCGCCGCCGCGACGGCGGCTTCGGCCTCGGCGGGCGTGCCGCGCGCGATCTCGCCCAGCGGGTGCTGGTCGATGGGCGAGAAGTCCGTGAAGGTCTCGGCGGAGCCGACCCGTCGGCCGTCGATGTGGTGCCGGGCGTCGACGCGGACGCCGGCGACGGTGATCGTGTCGTTCATGGGTGGTGGCGCTCCTGTCTTTCCTCACGTGGGCGTATGCGGATGCGTAGGCGTCTCGCGGCTGGGCGCCGCGCGTGTGGGCGTCTTGTGGGTGGGCTTCCGGGCGCGGACCCGTCACCCCACCCCGTCCGGCGCGCGGACCGGACCGAGGCGGGGCGGACGAACTCCGGCGGGGCCCGGGGACGCGGAGCCCCGGCGGCGCTTGATGCTCGGCGGCGCTTGAGGCTCGGAGTCCGGGGGCGACCCGCGGAGGCGGGGGCTACCGCAGCACTCGGCCGCCGTCCCACACCACGCCCACCTGCCGGAAGTACGCTGCGATCGGCTCGCGGACCTCCAGCCGGGCCAGTTCCTCCGTCGGGGACTCGAACAGTTCCAGGTCCGCCTCGCCGCGCCACGCCTGCCCCGCCTCGACGGACGCGGCGCCGGATTCGACCAGTTCGTCGAGGGCGAGGCCGCCGCCTTTCTCGATGGCGGGAAGCCGACGGTGGTGGGCCATGGGATGGCCGTTGACGAAGCCGTTGCCCGAGGAGGGCTCGCGCAGGGTGACGACTGCCTGGGCCAGTCGGCGGTCCGCCGCTGCGAGGGTCGCCCCGAAGCGCGCGCCCGGCTCGATGCGCGGCGCGGGGCCGTACGGATGCGGCCGGGTCTGGTGGATCGAACCGAGCTTCTTCGGATAGCCCTGATGCAGCCCGCGGGCGATCGCGAAGTCCTTGTCCACCCAGATGTAGACGCAGCGCGAGTACGTCCGGCCCCGGTATCCGCAGCGGACGACGGCGAACGCCTCCTTGTACTGGGCCCGCACCGGATCGAGCAGTTCTTCGCGCGAGTCGGAGCAGGACTGCCAGTCCGCCCAGATGAGGGCGACCGCTCCAGGGTCCTCGTCGGCGAGTTCCAGCGGCTCGGGAAGCAGTTCGCGCACCCGTGCCGGATCGGTGCGGTACTCGATGGTGAGGAGATCCCCGGAGTAACGCCAGGGCGGGGCCGGGATCAGCGACGAGTCACCCGTCGCCGTCCAGGGGTGGAAGAAACCACGTGTCGGCGACACGACACCCTCCTTTTCATTTGGATCCAAATAATAATGCCGAGAACCCGCCCGTCAACCCCCCATCCCACCTGCTCACCAACCCCACGGGAACGGGCTCGCCGCAGTATTGCCAGCCCGCCGTGGAGCCAATACGTTTGACCCCAAACATACTCTCGGCGTACACGCCACTGGACAACCGGACCGAGCAAAGGGCCATGCCCATCGCCCGAACGACCGGAATGGAGCGCGCAGTGCCGGACCGCCCCACCCCCAACGACCTCGCCGCCCTCGCGGACCACCTCACCGAGCGGGGCATCGATCTCGTCCGCGTGCTCTGGAGCGATCTGCACGGGGTGGCCCGCGGCAAGGAGGTCCACGTCACCGAGTTGACCCGGTTCGGCGGACCGGGGCTCTCGTTCTGTCAGGCCGTCATGGTCACCGACCTCGCCGGAAACCCCGTGGACCTGCCCGAGAGTTCGGGCAGCGGCTGGCCCGACGCCCATGCCCGGATCGACCCGGACACCCTCGCCGTCCCGGACCACGTCCCCGGAACCGCGTACCTCCTGGCCGACGTGGTCGGCACCGCCGACGCGCACGCCCCCCTGCCACTGGACCCGCGCGGCCTGCTGCGCCGCCAGGTGGACCGGCTCGTCCGATCGGGACACCACCCCGTCGCCGCCCCCGAGCTGGAGTTCTATCTGCTGGCCCCCGACCCGTCCGCCCCTCTCGGCTGGCGGCGGTACTTCGAGCGCGACACGGCCGGATACGCGGTCGGGGCGGCGTACGACCCCGATCTGCTGCTGCCCCTGCTGATCCGCGAGTGCCGCGCGCTGGGGCTCGGCGTCCAGACCGGGAACCAGGAGTTCAGCGGCGGGCAGTTCGAGATCAACCACACCCACGGCCCCGCCCTGGACGCCGCCGACCGGGCCTTTCTCTTCAAGTACGCCGTGAAGGAGATCGCCGCGAGCCGGGGGCTTCGGGCCACTTTCATGGGCAAGCCCTTTTCGGAGAAGGCGGGCAGTGGACAGCACGTCCATATCTCACTCGTGGACGCCGAGGGCGCCCCTCTCTTCGCGGACCCGGCCGCCGCCGACGGCTTCGGCGACCTCGGACGCTTCTTCCTGGCCGGCGTACTGGAGCACGCGCCGGCGCTCAGCGCCGTCCTCAATCCCACGGTCAACGCCTACAAGCGCCTGGCCTCCCCAGACTCCCTCGCACCCACCACGGCCAACTGGGGCCACGACAACCGGACCGCCTACGTTCGAATCCCGCCCGAGCGTGGGTCCGGCACCCGGATCGAGGTCCGGGTCGCCGATGGCGCGGCCAACCCGTATCTCGTCCTCGCGGCCCTGCTGGCCGCAGGCCGGGACGGGATCGCACGTGAACTCACCCCTCCCCCGGCCATGGCTCCCGGCGGCCCGCCGGTCCCCGCCACCTTCCGCGACGCCCTCACCGCTCTTGAGCGGGACACCTCGCTCACCGAATCGCTGGGCTCCTCCTTCACCGAGGTCTTCCTCGCGCTCAAGCGCGCGGAGCTGGCCCGATTCGAACGCGCCGTCACCGACTGGGAGTTCCACGAGTACGCGCACATGCTCTGAACCGCACCCGAACCCGTACCCGTACCCAATCCGCATCCGCATCCGCATCCGCACCCGCACCCGCACCCGCACCCGCACGAGGAACACGAGGGAATCATGGACCTGCAGCACTGGCTCGGCGAAGCGGCCCGCTCCCATGAGCGGTGGGCGGCCGGCTTCGGACCGTACGAGACGCATCCTTCGCTCGCCGTCGACGACCAGCGCTTCGCCGAGGTCTTCGGAGAGTTCACCGAGAGACTCAAGGACAACTACCCCTTCTTCCATCCCCGTTACGCGGGCCAGATGCTCAAGCCCCCGCATCCGGCCGCGGTGGTCGGCTACACCACGGCGATGCTGATCAACCCCAACAACCATGCCCTGGACGGCGGTCCGGCCACGGCCGCGATGGAGAAGGAGGTCGTCCAGCAGCTCGCCTCCATGTTCGGCTTCACCACCCACCTCGGCCATCTGACCACCAGCGGGACCGTCGCCAACCTGGAGGCCCTCTTCGTCGCCCGCGAACTCCACCCCGGCAAGGGCGTCGCCTACAGCGCCGAGGCCCACTACACGCACAGCCGGATGTGCGGCGTCCTCGGCGTGGAGGGCCACGCCGTGCCGACCGACGACCGGGGCCGGATGGACCTGGACGCCCTGGAGGCGCTGCTCCGCACCGGACAGGTGGGTACCGTCGTCGTCACCGCGGGCACCACGGGCCTCGGCGCGATCGACCCGATCGACCGGGTGCTGCCGCTCCGAGAGAAGTACGGCGTACGCGTCCATGTCGACGCGGCCTACGGCGGCTTCTTCACGCTGCTGGCCGGGGCGGCGGGCCCGGCCGGGCTCCCGGACGCGCCCTGGCGTGCCATCGCCCGATGCGACTCGGTGGTGGTCGATCCGCACAAACACGGGCTCCAGCCGTACGGCTGCGGAGCGGTGATCTTCGCGGACCCCGAGGTGGGCCGCTTCTATCTGCACGATTCGCCGTACACGTACTTCACCTCGAAGGAACTCCACCTCGGCGAGATCAGCCTGGAGTGCTCACGGGCAGGGGCCTCGGCCGCCGCCCTCTGGCTGACCTTCCGGCTGCTGCCGCTCACCTCCGACGGCCTCGGCCAGGTCCTCGCCGCCGGCCGCCGGGCGGCGCTGCGCTGGGTGGAACTGATCGACGCGTCGGACGTGCTGGAGGTCTATCAGGCCCCCGAGCTGGACATCGTCTCCTACTTTCCCGTCGTGAACCCGGCCGCGCCGGCCACCCTGTCCGCGATCGACGCGGCGTCGGAGCGCATGCTGCGGCAGGGCATGACGGAGGACGATCCGGTCTTCATCAGCACCCTGCGCGCCTCCGCGCCCGCTTTCACCGCCCGTCACCCGAAGATCACCGCGGACGCGGACGGGGCCCGCGTCCTGCGCAGCGTGCTGATGAAGCCGGAGTCGGAGCATCATGTCGACGCCCTCCACTCCCGTCTGGAACGGCTGGCGGACGGCCGGTCCTGAGAAGAGCGGCCTCCGCCCACCGGCGAGAACACCGCCCGGCTCTTACGGGAACCCCGGCACGGACCGCGCCCGGCAACCGCACGCGCGTCAGGCATCAGGCATCAGGCATCAGGCATCAGGCATCAGCGGAGTCGACCACATGGAAAGGCCCCCGCGCGCTCGGAGTACGTCACCCCGAGGCCGGGAGCCTTCCCCTGGCTCAGCGCCCCGACAGCCCGCGCCCTGTCGGGGCACGGGCCGTCCGGGCCGGCTCTGTCAGTCCTGCTTCTTGCGCCGGGTCCCGAAGACGATCTCGTCCCAGCTCGGAACCGCCGCGCGACGGCCCGGACGGACACCGTCCGCCTCCGCCTGACGGTCCGTCGTACCGGTGAGGCGGTCGCGATGGCCCGCGACCGATCTCGGCATCAGGACATCCGCGTACGCGGAACCCGCACCCGCCGACGCGGCGGGCGCCACCGGCTCCTCCGCCTCGGGCTCCTCAACCGGCTCCGGGACCGGCTCGGGCGGAGCCGGGCGTTCCGGTACGACCATGTCACCCCGGAAGCTCGGCACGGCTTCCAGAAGGCTCGTCAGGGAGTCGCGCTCCCCGCCGGTCTCCTCCGGACCGCCCGACGGGCCGCTTGCGCCGCCCCCTGCGGGACGGTCCGACTGCCGGTCGAGGGCCCGGTCCAGCGGCCGGTCCCTCGGCAGCCGCGCGATCCGCGGCACGAAGGGAAAGCTCGGCTCCTGGGCCGTGATCGTGTCGTCCGTCTCGCCGATCAGCGCGCGCGCCTCGTCGTCGACGGCCTGGACCAGCCTGCGCGGCGGATCGTACGTCCAGCTCGCCGAGTGCGGCTCACCCGCCACCCGGTAGACCAGCAGTACCTCCCAGGTGCCGTCGTCGCGGCGCCAGGAGTCCCACAGAGCAGTGTCCTTCTCGGCGCCGCGCAGCGTGAGCCGCTCGTGCACCGCCTCGCCCAGCTGCGGTCCGGTGTTCTCACCGGGACGGCGTACGGGGGTCTTCCGAGCCCGCTCGGCCATGAACGCGCGCTCCGCCAGCACCGGCCCCTCGAAGCGGCGCACCCTTTCGACCGGGATGCCGGCCATCTGGGCGACCTCTTCGGCCGAGGCTCCCGCACGTATACGTGCCTGGATGTCCCGGGGGCGAAGGTGGCTCTCGACCTCGATCTCGATCTGGCCGAGGCGGGCGCGGTCATTGCGAACGGCGGCACGAAGCCGCTCGTCGATCGGAAGGGTGTACTCCGTGCTGTCCGCAGCCTTGAGCACCAGTCGTGTGCCGTCGTTGGAGACGGCCACGACACGCAGTTCGGGCATGGGGACCTCCCGGGTGGTGCCTGCCGACGTCACCTGTGCGTCGCTGCTTCCGCTAGTCGAGTGTGGCCTGCCCGGGTGCAGCCTGCCACAACCTTGCCGAGTTGCTCCGGCGTGTCGGGCACGGGCCCTTGATCGCCGTTATGGCAAGGTTACCCGTTTGCCACCCAGTGTGACCACCCGGTCACTCTGAGTGCAGATATCCGTGCGATATCACGGCGCTGCCGGTTCGAGCGCCGCTTTCGGCCCCCTTCCCGAGGTCCGGACACCCATGAGGGTTCCCAGGCCCAGGGCTCGCCACAGTACTCCATTCGGGCCATCGGAGTGGACTGCCGCGCCAGCCCAGTTGTCGACGGGTGTGACGGTTCACCGCCGGGACATGGGTTGCGGGTGTTCTGGTTCACAGAATCTTCCCAAAGGGAACTAATCAGTTCGCCCATTTGTCCCTCATGCGTACGGGAGTGAAGGAAAGGCGAGCAGGGACTGAAGATGCATCAGAGGCCGGATACCGGACCAGACCGGGATGACCGGGACCGGGACGATCAGGCGGAACCGCGCGAGAAGCGGCTGGATCTCAGCGTCCCCCAAGTCGCCGGCAGCGCCCTCGCGGCGGTCGCGGCGGCGGTGCTCGCCTCCCGGCTCGGGGTCTACGGCACGATCATCGGCGCGGGCGTCGTCAGCGTGGTGGCCACCTGCGGCGGCTCCATCTTCCAGCATCTCTTCAGCCGTACCGGCGAGCAGTTGCGGGAGGCCACCGCTCCGGCCCGGCCGGGTTTCCGTCAGGTGCCGGTCTCCCCGGCCGCGCCCTCACCGCCACCGCCCCGGTCCGGGGAGAGCCCCACCCGGGCGCTGCCGACGGCGGGCGGCGGGGACGACGGCGGGCTCGGGCAGTACGGCGACGCCACCACCCACGGCACCCGCGTCCGGGGCTGGAAACGGCCGCTGATCGCCGCGGCCGTCGTCTTCGGGGTCGCGATGGGCGGCATCACCGGATACGAACTGCTCTCCGGCTCCGGGCTCGACGGAAGCCGGGGCACCACCGTCGGTTCGGTCGTCCGGGGCGGCGGAGACGACAAGCCCGCGCCCTCCGACACCCCTTCGAGCCCCCCCGATCACGACCGGACCCCGGAACGGAAGCAGAGCCCGAGCCCGGACGGCGACCACTCACCGGCTCCGGGACAGGACGGGAGCGGCGAGCCCACCGGTCCGGCGCCCAGCCCTTCACAGCCCGGACCGGCCGAACCGGCCGAACCGGCTCCCGAGGAGCCGGCCGCGCCGGGGACGGTTCCGCCCGCTCCGACGCCGTCCGCCCCCGGCACCGACACGCACACGGGCAGCGGTGCGGACCAGGGCACAGGGACCGGAACGGGGGCGGGCGGTTAGCGGAACGGGCGCGGACGCAAGCACCGGCACCCGCACCCGCACCCGCACCCGCACCCGCACCCGCACCCGCACCCGCACCCGCACCCGCAACGCCACCGGCACGGCAAAGGACACGAGCACGGGCACGGCACCGGCAACGGACACGGCAACAGACGCGCGTCAGTCGCCCAGCACCCGCCGCAGATAGTCGTTCCCGAACCGCCGGTCCGGGTCCAGCCGGTTCCGCAGCTCCGTGAACTCGCCGAACCGCGGATAGACCCCGGCGAGGTACTCCGCGTCCCGCGTGTGCACCTTGCCCCAGTGCGGCCGTCCGCCGTGCGCGATCATGATCCGCTCCACCGCCGTGAAGTACGAGCGGTAGGGCGTGCCCCGGTAGAGGTGCACGGCGATGTAGGCGCTCTCGCGGCCCGAGGCCGTGGAGAGCGCGATGTCGTCGGCCGGGGTGGTCCGCACCTCCACGGGGAAGCTGATCTTCAGCGGCGAGCGCTCGATCATCGCCTTCACCTCGCGCAGCGCCTCGACGCATGCCTCGCGGGGCAGGGCGTACTCCATCTCCACGAAGCGCACACGGCGCGGAGAGGTGAACACCTTGTAGGGAATGTCCGTGTACGTCCGCGCGGACAGCGCGCGGCTGGCGAGCCCGGCGATGGTGGGGATCGTCGCCGGCACCGCCCGGCCGAGCGAGTTGACCACCTGGAAGAGCCCGTTGGAGAACAGTTCGTCGTCGATCCAGCCACTGATCGTTCCGAGCGGGGCAGCGGGGCCCGCGCTGCGGTTGTTGCGCTTGGTGATGCAGTTGCCCGTATGCGGGAACCAGTAGAACTCGAAGTGCTCGTTCTCCGCGTTCAGCGCGTCGAAGTCCTGGGTGACCCGGTCGAAGGTCATCGGTTCCTCGCGCGCGGTCAGCAGGAAGAGCGGCTCCACGGCGAGGGTGATCGCGGTGACCACGCCGAGCGCGCCGAGACCGATCCGGGCGGCGGCGAAGACGGCGCGTTCCTCGTCGGTCCCCGACGCGGAGCAGGTGAGCAGGGAGCCGTCGGCGGTGACGAGTTCCAGCGCGGTGATCTGCGCGGCTATGGAGCCGGATTCACGGCCGGTGCCGTGGGTACCGGTGCTGACGGCCCCCGCGACGGTCTGCTCCATGATGTCGCCCATGTTGGTGAGCGACAGCCCCTCGCGCGCGAGGGCCGCGTTCAGCCGTCTCAGGGGCGTACCGGACTCGACGGTCACGGTCATCGCCGTACGGTCGATCCGGCGGATGCCGGTGAGCAGATCGGGGCGGATCAGCAGGCCGTCGGTCGCCGCGATGGCCGTGAAGGAGTGGCCCGTGCCAACCGTCTTCACCGTCAGACCGTCCTCGGCCGCTCCGCGGACCGCGTCGGCCACCTCCTCGGCCGATGCCGGGGAGACCTCCCGTGCGGGGCGGGAGGCGACGTTCCCCGCCCAGTTACGCCATATTCGCGTCGCGTTCTTCGTGCCGCTCGTCCTGCTGGTGCTCATCGCCCCGCTGCCCCTCCCGCGTCGGCACCGGCCTGCTCAGCCGGCGGTACCCAAGGAACGCCACCACGACCGCGAGCGCACCCGCGACCGTGGGCACCGCATAGCCCGTGCGCGCCCCGGCGGCGTCGACCACCCACCCCGCCGCTGCCGAGCCGAGCGCCACCCCGACGGCGAGCCCGGTACTGGTCCACGTCATGCCCTCGGTCAGTTTTTCGCGCGGTACATGCTCTCCCACGAGGGCCATGGTGGTCACCATCGTGGGCGCGATGGACAGGCCCGCTACGAAGAGCGCCACGGCCAGGAGCACGAGGTTCCCGGCCAGTTGGAGGGGGATCATACTCACGGCCATCGCACACACTCCCACCAGCCATCTGCGCCCGGCCCGGCCCTTGAGGTGGAGAAGTCCGAAGACGAGTCCGGCGAGGCAGGAGCCGAGAGCGTAGACGGCGAGCACCAGGCTCGCCGCCACCTTGTGGCCCTGCTCCTCCGCGAAGGCCACGGTGACCACGTCGACCGCGCCGAAGATCGCCCCCGTCGCCACGAAGGTGACCACCAGGACCTGGAGTCCCGGGGAGCGGAGCGCGGTGCCGCCGCCGTGGTGCTCGCGCGGGTGCGGCGTCGGCTCGGTGGCGTGCTGGGTGGTCAGCCAGAAGACGCCGATGAGCAGGAAGACCCCGGCCATCACCGGTCCGGCGGCCGGGAACCAGGCGGTGGACAGTCCGATGGAGATGATCGGGCCGAACACGAAGCACATCTCGTCGATGATCGATTCCCAGGCGTGCGCGGTGTGCAGCTCTCGCGGGGAATCCCGGTAGATGGCGGCCCAGCGGGCGCGGATCATCGAGCCGACGCTCGGGACGCAGCCGACCCCGGCGGCGAAGACGAAGAGGGTCCAGTCAGGCGCGCCCGCCTGGGCGCAGATGAGCAGGCCGGAGGCCGCCGCGACGGACACAAGGGTGGCGGGGCGCAGCACCTTGGACTGGCCGTGCCGGTCGACCAGCCGTGAGATCTGCGGACCGATCACGGCGGCCGACAGCGCCAGCGTCGCGGCGAGCGCGCCCGCGAGCCCGTAGCGGCCGGTGAGCTGGGAGATCATGGTGACGACGCCGATGGCCATCATGGACAGCGGCATCCGCCCGAAGAATCCTGCGGCGGAGAACGCCTTGCTGCCGGGGGCGGCGAAGATGGCGCGGTAGGGACTGGGCAACGAGGACTCCGGCGTCGGGCACTCTCCGGGCAGGGAAGTGCTCCGGTAAGGCGTACGGATGGCATTGACAGATTACGTCCCCGTGTATTCGCCACGCACCACGGATTCCGCAGCTTTTCGTCTGGTCGGAGCGGTGGTGAGGGGCCGGGTCACGGCTCCGGGGCGTACGGGGGTAGGGCACGGCGACGGGCGGTGCTCACCTTGGCCCGCGTGGCGTGTACGTGCCATGGCCCGCGTGGCGGGTGCGCGCCCCGCCGACCGCGGGCGCATCGGCCCGACGGCCGCCACCTGCCGGAACGCGCCCGGCTCCGGTGCGGATTTCCGGCTGTCAGTGGCGAGTGGCAGGATCGACGGCATGTCCGATGCGCACGATCCAACCCCTTACGACGCCCTGTTGCTCTGCTCTTTCGGCGGTCCCGAGGGCCCGGACGACGTCGTCCCGTTCCTGGAGAATGTGACGCGCGGCCGGGGCATTCCCAAGGAGCGGCTCAAGGAGGTGGGGCGGCACTACTTCCTGTTCGGCGGCGTCAGCCCCATCAACGCCCAGAACAGAGCCCTGCTGGAGGCCCTGCGCAAGGACTTCGCGAACCACGGCCTCGGCCTCCCGGTCCACTGGGGCAACCGGAACTGGGCGCCGTATCTGACCGACACCCTGCGCGAGATGGTCCGCGAGGGCCACCGCCGTATCGCGGTGCTCGCCACCAGCGCGTACGCCTCGTACTCGGGCTGCCGCCAGTACCGGGAGGATCTGGCGGGCGCGCTGGCGACTCTGGAAGCGGAGGGCCTGGAGGTGCCCCGCGTCGACAAGCTGCGGCACTACTTCAACCACCCGGGTTTCATCCGCCCCATGGTCGACGGCGTCCTCGCGTCCCTGGCGGACCTCCCGGAGGGACTGCGCGACGGGGCGCATCTCGCCTTCACCACGCACTCCATCCCGCTCTCGGCGGCCGACGCCTCGGGCCCGGTCGAGGGGCACGGCGACGGCGGCGCGTATCTGCGCCAGCACCATGAGGCGGCCCGGCTGATCAGGGAGGCCGTCCGCGAGGAGACGGGCGTCGAGCGCCCGTGGAGCCTGGTGTTCCAGTCGCGCAGCGGGGCCCCGCACATTCCGTGGCTGGAACCGGACATCTGTGACCATCTGGAAGAGCTGCACGGGGCCGGCGTCCGGGCGGCCGTGATGATCCCCGTCGGGTTCGTCTCGGACCATATGGAGGTCCTCTACGACCTCGACACGGAGGCCGCGGCGAAGGCGGCCGAACTGGGGCTGGCGGTGCGCCGCTCGGCGACGGTGGGCGCGGATCCGCGGTTCGCGGCGGCCGTGCGCGAACTGGTGCTGGAGCGAGCGGCCACGGAGCGCGGGGTCCCGGTCCAGCGGTGCGCGCTGGGGTCGCTGGGCGCGTCGCACGATGTCTGCCCGGTGGGCTGCTGCCCCGCTCGGACGCCCCTGCCCGCTGCGGCGGGCGCGGACAGCCCTTAGCCCCCGCGCCTAGCCCCCGCGCCGCCGGTTCAGCCGGCCACAGCGCCCGCGCGGCCTCGTCGCGTGGCAGTCCGTCCCCGGCCCGTACCCGCCCGTCGCGGTGTGCGGGAGGGGGAATCCGTACCGCGTCATCGCCCGTACGCCTGGATCCGACCGTGTGAGGAACCTCCGTGACCGCCACGAACGACCCGCTCCTGTCCGAACTGCTCGCCCTCGCCACGGAGGCCGCCGACCGGGCGGGAAGGCTGCTGCGCGACGGCCGCCCGGACGATCTCGGCGTCGCGGCGACCAAATCCAGCCCGATCGACGTCGTGACCGAGATGGACCTCGCCGCGGAGAAGCTGATCACCGGCTTTCTGGCCGACCGCCGTCCGTACGACGGATTCCTCGGCGAGGAGGGCGCGTCCACGGAGGGCACGAGCGGCGTCCGCTGGATCATCGATCCGCTCGACGGCACGGTGAACTACCTCTACGGACTGCCGACGTGGGCGGTCTCCATCGCGGCGGAGCGCGACGGGGAGACCGTCGTCGGGGTGGTGGAGGTCCCGATGCGCCGCGAGACCTGCCGGGCGGTGCTGGGCGGCGGCGCGTACGCCGGCGACAAGCCCCTCAGGTGCCGTCCCGCGCCTCCGCTGGACCAGGCCCTGGTCTCCACCGGTTTCAACTATGTGAGCGCCGTACGGACCCATCAGGCGGAGGTCGCCCAGCGGCTGATCCCCCGCGTGCGGGACATCCGCCGTGGCGGATCGGCTGCGGTGGACCTCTGCGATGTGGCGGCGGGCCGCCTGGACGGCTACTACGAGCGGGGGCTCCACCCCTGGGACCTCGCGGCCGGCGATCTGATCGCCCGTGAAGCGGGCGCCCTCACCGGAGGCAGGCCCGGCCGGGGCCCCTCGTACGACCTCACGGTGGCCGCGAGTCCGGGCGTCTTCGGCCCCTTGCAGACGCTCCTGGACGAGTACGGCGCCTGGCACGACTAGTACTCCAGTCGCGCTAGGGCTGTGACCGGGAGGGCGTACGCACCGCTTCCGCACCGCCCCCGCGCCACGGGAGCGGTGCGGGGGCCCTGCCGGATACCGGGACAATCCGGAATGACGATCCGGAATCACTGAAAGCCGAAATTGCCTGAGCGAACCGGCGGTATCGGGGTGTAACCGGAGTGATCCGGCATGAATGATTGTGATCGAAGTAACTGCATTGCGGGGAAAGAGCCGGATCGCCGGAAAACGGGTCCCGGCCGGCCCCCAGAGCCGAGAGCCTAGAGCGCGCCGACCTCGACGCCGTGCTCGGCGGCCAGACGGCGCAGGTCGTCCAGCTCCGCCTGCTCGACGTCCGCCAGGAAGTCGTCGCCCGTCTCACGGGCCATCGTGAGGTCCGTCTCCGCAGCCTTGATGCGCTGAAGAAGTCCTGCGGTGAATGCGTCCATGTTCGCCCCCTCGTCGTGGGTCGGTGGCACGGGGGTGTGCCTGGGATCCCGCTGCCGCAGCAGGGGACAGGGTGATCACCCCTGCCATCGGGCCGGGCAGGTGGTTCGTGTGCCACTTACAAGGTGTGCCACATACAGGGCGTGATCTCGATGTCTTGTCGTCCTCCCCAGGCCACCACCCGAAGAAACCTCAACCTCTCCAGGAATTCGGTTCATTCCCGGATCAGCGCCGCCGGCCGCCGGGGAGGGGGGTTCCGCCTTACGGCCGGTTTACCCGCGTAAAGGGCAGGATGGAGGCACACAACCCGTGCGTGAATCTGCCCTGATCATGGCTGAAGGGCCCCGAAGGAAGGAAACGAGACGTGCGCGTACTCGTCGTCGAGGACGAGCAGCTGCTCGCCGATGCGGTGGCCACCGGACTGCGCCGGGAGGCCATGGCCGTCGACGTCGTGTACGACGGCGCGGCGGCTCTGGAGCGCATCGGGGTCAATGACTACGACGTGGTCGTCCTGGACCGCGATCTGCCGCTGGTCCACGGAGACGACGTCTGCCGGAAGGTCGTCGAGCTGGGCGTGCCGACGCGTGTCCTGATGCTGACGGCGTCCGGGGATGTGTCCGACCGGGTCGAGGGGCTCGAACTGGGAGCCGACGACTATCTCCCCAAGCCGTTCGCGTTCACCGAGCTGACCGCGCGGGTGCGGGCTCTCGGGCGGCGTACGACCGTGCCGCTGCCGCCCGTGCTGGAGCGCGCGGGGATCAAGCTCGACCCCAACCGCCGCGAGATCTTCCGCGACGGCCGGGAGATCCAGCTCGCGCCGAAGGAGTTCGCGGTCCTGGAGGTCCTGATGCGGAGCGAGGGCGCGGTCGTCTCGGCCGAGCAGCTGCTGGAGAAGGCGTGGGACGAGAACACCGATCCCTTCACCAATGTGGTGCGGGTGACCGTGATGACCCTGCGCCGCAAGCTGGGCGAGCCGGCCGTGATCGTCACCGTGCCCGGCTCCGGCTACCGGATCTGATCCGTGGCCGCCAATCCCGCGCCGCCCGCGACGCCGCCGAAGCCGACCTGGGACCCCCGGGATCCGGTGCGCCCGCTGCTGCGCCCGACGATCCGGATACGGCTCACGCTGCTGTACGGCGGGATGTTCCTGATCGCGGGAATCCTGCTGCTGTCGATCATCTATCTGCTGACGGCGCAGGCGCTGCACGCCGGGAGCAGCCCGCCGTTCAAGCTGCTGCCGGAGAGCCGGATCCAGCTGACGAACAACTCGTGTCCGGCGCTCGAACCCGGCCTCACGGCCGATCAGGCCAATGCCGTGGTCACCCAGTGCTTCGCGCATCAGCGCGAGGCGGCCCTGGGCGATCTGCTGCGGCGGTCCCTGTTCGCCCTGCTCGGCCTCAGCATCATCGCTTTCGCGTTCGGCTACGCGATGGCGGGCCGCGTCCTGTCGCCGCTCGGCCAGATCACCCGTACCGCCCGCCAGGTGGCCGGTTCCGATCTGTCCCGGCGGATCGACCTGGACGGCCCGGACGACGAGCTGAAGGAGCTGGCCGACACCTTCGACGAGATGCTGGACCGGCTGGAGCGGGCCTTCAGCGCCCAGCAGCGGTTCGTGGCGAACGCCTCGCACGAGCTGCGCACGCCGCTCGCGATCAACCGCACGGTGCTGGAGGTCCAGCTCTCCGATCCGGGAGCGCCCACGGAGCTGAGACAGCTCGGCAAGACCCTGCTGGCCACCAATGAGCGCAGCGAGCAGCTGGTGGAGGGCCTGCTGCTGCTCGCGCGCAGCGACAACCAGGTGGTGGAGCGCAAGCCGCTGGATCTGGCGGAGGTGGCGTCGCGGGCGGTCGACCAGACCCGTGCGGAGGCCGAGGCGAAGGGCGTGGAGATCCGCGGGGAGTGCGCACCCGTGGTCGTGGAGGGCAACGGCGTCCTGCTGGAGCGGATCGCGCTGAATCTGGTGCAGAACGCCGTACGGTACAACCTCGCCGAGGACGGCTGGGTCGAGGTGACCACCGAGGCTGCGCCGGGGCAGGCCGTCCTGATCGTGGAGAACACGGGCCCGGTGGTTCCGGCGTACGAGATCGACAATCTCTTCGAACCGTTCCGGCGGCTGCGTCAGGAGCGGACCGGCAGCGACAAGGGCGTGGGACTGGGTCTCTCGATCGCCCGGTCGGTGGCGCGTGCTCACGGGGGACGTATCATCGCGGAACCTCGCGAGGGCGGAGGGCTCGTGATGCGCGTCACGCTGCCTGCCTGAGGAGGTGTTCACCGCCACACCGCTCGTTCGCTTTACGCGGAATTTTCGGGACACGCTCCCGAGTTGCCCGTGTGTGATCGATCACAGAATCGGCTTTCGGGCCATCCACTCTCCGTGATCACGCCCCCTGCCGGAAAGCCGGGAAAAGTCCGGGTTTCCGGGGGTCGAGATGACGGGAAGTACACGGGGTGGCGCCCGTGAGCTGCGGCATTCGGATCGTGTACGGTCCCCTTCGCCATCCAACCCGATCACTCTCGGGGGATCCGGTTGGGTGTCGATTGAGTAACAGACCTTGATGTGAGGCAAAATCTCCGCCTCGGGTCGGGCACAAGTCCGGCCTCTCACGCGTTACGTGCGCTGGAGACACCGCAACCACACCCAGAGGGGGAGAGCGACATGGCAACGGACTACGACACCCCACGCAAGACCGATGACGACGTCGATTCGGACAGCCTTGAGGAACTGAAGGCCCGGCGGAACGACAAGTCCACCTCGACCGTCGACGTCGACGAGTTCGAGGCAGCCGAGGGCATGGAACTGCCCGGAGCCGACCTCTCCAACGAGGAGCTGGCCGTCCGGGTGCTGCCCAAGCAGGCGGACGAGTTCACCTGCATGAGCTGCTTCCTCGTGCATCACCGCAGCCAGCTGGCCCGCGAGAAGAACGGCCAGCCGATCTGCCGCGACTGCGAGTAGGGTCCGGTCGGCCGTGGCAGGCGAGACACCGTCCAGGAAGCGACGTCTCCGGCGTCAGAAGCCGCCGGAGACGTATCAGGGCGGTCCGGGACCGTCGGATGGCTCCAGGCCCTCCGACGAGCGTTCGGCCGCCCTCCTGCCCCATGGCGTGGGAGCCGACGGGCGGGGCCTGCCGGCCCCACTCGAAGCCCTCCCCCGCGAGGGGGAGGACCGGACCGGGGCCTCGGCAACGGCCCGCCGGCTGGCAATGGTGCGCCAGGGCGTCCGCAAGAGCGGGGAGAGCGCCAGGGCCGCCATCGGCTACCTCGCCGACCGGATCATCGAGACCGCGCCGCGTGTGCCGGTGCGCGATCTCACGAGTCTGCGCAGACAGTTCCCCGGCCTCAGCCCCGAGCAGCTTGCCGACAAGCTGGTCGCGGGCGCCGCCAACGCCACCGCCACGGTGGGCGCCGGCATCGGCGCCGCGGCGATGCTGCCCATCCCGCCGGCGATGCCGACGGAGCTGGCGACGGAGATCACGAGCGTCGCGGCGATAGAGCTGAAGCTCATCGCCGAGTTGTACGAGGTCTACGGCCTCCGGCCGCCGGGCAGCCTCAAGGAGCGCAGCACCGTCTATCTGACCGCCTGGTCGGAAGAGCGCGGCATCGACGTCACCAAGCCGTCGACGTACAAGAACGCCGCGCTCAGCGGCGGCCTGAAGCGTGAGCTGCGCCAGCAGATCATGAAGCGCATGATCCGCAATCTGCCGAATCTGCTGCCGTTCATGGTCGGCGCGGCCGTCGGAGCGGTCATCAACCGCCGGGACACCCGGCAGCTCGCGCAGCGCATCCGCAAGGATCTGCGCGCGAGGCAGGTTCCGTGGGACGCGCTGGCCCCGCTCCCGCCTCTGGAGCAGCCCAGGCATCCACTGGAGACCGGCTACCAGCCGCGCGAGCTGGAGCACTGACCTCCCCCGCGCTCACGGCGCTCATGGCACGTCTCGCCCCTCCGCCGCACGGGCCGCGTTCCCCCGTGCCCGCAATCCCCCGCGTGCCCGCACTCCCCCGCGTTCCCTGCCCTCAGCCCGCCAGCGCGGCGGCCAGGGCCTTCGGGTTCCGGGTCGACAGGTAGACATACGGCGTGGGGTCGGCCGGATCCGTGATCTCGACCCTGACCGCCGTGGGGACGTAGGCGCGCAGCAGCATGAAGGCCCGCGGGTCGGCCTTGTACGAGCGCCAGGCGCGCGCCTCCTCCGCGTCCAGCGTCTCGGGCTCTCCGAGCGCCGACAGCGGAATGCGGGCGTCGCCGACGACCAGCGAGCCCGCGACCACGCGGATGCGGGCGGAGCCGTACGAGCTGACCAGGGCCCCCGACACGGCGGCGACGACGATCAGCCCGGCGAGCATCGGCAGCACGCCCAGCGGCAGCGTGACCAGCCCGCCCGCGATCCCCGCGACGGCTGTGACGGCCCACCACAGGGGAGGAGCGGTCAGACGTTCTTCGTAACGCGGGGCATCATGGCGCGGGGCGTCCGGGCGCTGGGCGGAAGGCTGCATGCGTCAAGCTTGGCACGGTGCGGTCGCGGGGTACCGGCGCGGGTAAGGTCTGCGCCTGTGAGCACAGCCAATCCCCGGGGGACAGACCCCACGCACCCCGGTTCGCGGGCCCCCAGGGCCTCGGCCCTGATACCTCCGCCCGACGCCGTACGCCCGGTGCGCCACCCCGACGCCCCGGCCCCCGGTGAACTGCTCGGTGCGCACTATGAGCACTGCTTCGGCTGTGGCGAGAACCAGCCCCATGGACTGCAGCTGCAGGCGCGGGCCGGTGACGGCGTCAGTATCACCGCCGAATTCACCGTGAAGCCCGCCCACCAGGGCGCTCCGGGCCTCGCGCACGGCGGGGTGCTGGCCACGGCGCTGGACGAGACGCTGGGCTCCCTGAACTGGCTGCTGCGCACGATCGCGGTCACCGGCCGGCTGGAGACCGATTTCGTACGCCCGGTTCCCGTGGGCACGGTGCTGTTCCTCGAAGCCGAGGTCGACGCCGTCGCGGGGCGGAAGATCTACTGCGGCGCCGTGGGCCGCATCGGCGGCCCCGGCGGCCCTGTCGCCGTCCGCGCCAACGCTCTCTTCATCGAGGTCAAGGTCGATCACTTCATCGACAACGGCCGGCCGGAGGAGATCCGGGCGACCATGGCCGATCCCGACGAGATCCGGCGCGTACGCGCCTTCGAGGTGAATCCCTGATGTCCCTGACGCCCAGCCCGCTCGGTTCCGGCAGCCCGGTCGACGTGCTGATCCGCCGTGTCGACCCCGAGGCGCCGCTGCCCGCGTACGCGCATCCGGGGGACGCGGGAGCCGATCTGGTCACCTGTGAGGCCGCGGAACTGGCGCCCGGAGAGCGGGCCGTCCTGCCCACCGGGATCTCCATCGCGCTCCCCGACGGATACGCCGCGTTCGTGCATCCGCGCTCGGGACTCGCGGCCCGCTGCGGAGTAGCCTTCGTCAATGCCCCGGGGACGATCGATGCCGGGTACCGTGGGGAGATCAAGGTGATCGTGGTCAACCTCGACCCGCGCGAGAGCGTGCGGTTCGAGCGGTTCGACCGCATTGCCCAACTGGTCGTCCAGCAGGTCGAGAAGGTGCGCTTCCACGAGGTGGCGGAGCTTCCCGGCTCGGCGCGGGCCGAGGGGGGCTTCGGGTCCACCGGCGGTCATGCCGCGGTGGACGGCTCAACGGATGATTCAACGTGTGGGAATCGATACGCTTCCGTCGTATCCGACCGGGAAGGACAGTGACGTGTTCGGACGTCGCAAGAAGAGTGGTTCCGCGGAGGACGCGGACGCAGCGGGCGAGGCCGAGCAGGTCGTCGACGAACTCGATGACGAGAGCGAGGAGGAAGAGGGCGGCCCGCGCCGGGTGAACCTTCCTCCGGCGCCCCGGCCCGACGGCCCCTGGGACGTCTCCGAGGTGTCCCAGCCCTCCGAGGGCAGGGTCGATCTCGGCGGTCTCTTCGTGCCCGGTGTCGAGGGCATGGAACTGCGGGTCGAGGTCGCGGGTGACGCCATCGTCGCCGCGACGGTCGTGCTGCGCGACAGCGCCGTACAGCTCCAGGCGTTCGCCGCGCCCAAGAAGGAGGGCATCTGGGGCGAGGTCCGCGAGGAGATCGCCACCGGCATCACCCAGCAGGGCGGCGTCATCGACGAGGTCGAGGGCCCGCTCGGCTGGGAGCTCCGGGCCCAGGTGCCCGTACAGCTGCCCGACGGCACCGGTGGCGTGCAGCTCGTGCGCTTCATCGGCGTGGACGGGCCGCGCTGGTTCCTGCGCGGAGTGATCTCCGGCCAGGGCGCGGTGCAGCCCGAGGCGGCGGGGGTCCTGGAGCAGATCTTCCGGGACACGGTCATCGTGCGCGGCGACGGTCCGATGGCGCCCCGCGATCCGATCGTCCTCAAGCTTCCGGAGGACGCGCAGATGGTGCCCGAGGCCGTGCAGCAGGACGAGCAGGAGAGTTCCCGCTTCTCCGGCAGTATGGGGCAGCTCCAGCGCGGCCCCGAGATCACCGAGGTGCGCTGACCGCGGGCTCGGCCCCGAGTTCCGGGTGGGCTGCGCTTCCCCGCTCGGGGGGAGTGCGGCCCATCGCCGTTTCCCCTTACTGTGCGGGGGCATGCGTACACGCTTCTGTACGTACTTCTGTACGAGGGGGGTTCATGACCGAGCGTGCCGGTACGAGCACCGGGGCAGCCGTCGCCGACGGACCGGTGCCGGGACCGATGGTGCGGGTGGAGAACCTGCACCGCACCTACGGCTCCGGCGCGGGGGCGGTCCACGCCCTGCGCGGGGTCTCCTTCGAGGTGCCGCGCGGGGAACTGGTCGCACTCAAGGGCCGGTCCGGATCGGGCAAGACGACGCTGCTGAATCTCGTGGGCGGGCTCGACACCCCCGACGAGGGGCGGATCACCGTCGACGGCACGGATCTGGCGGGGCTCGGCGAGAACGGCCTGCTGGAGCTGCGCCGGGACCGGATCGGCTTCGTCTTCCAGTCCTTCGGCCTGATCCCGATCCTCTCGGCGGCGGAGAACGTGGGCGTCCCGCTGCGGCTCCGCAGGACCGCGCCCCGCGAGCGCGAGGAACGCGTCGCACTGCTGCTCGCGCTGGTGGGCCTCGCGGATCACGCGGCGCAGCGTCCCGGCGAGCTCTCCGGCGGCCAGCAGCAGCGTGTCGCCGTCGCCCGCGCGCTGGCCAACCGCCCGTCCCTCCTGATCGCCGACGAGCCCACGGGCCAGCTCGACGCGGAGACGGGCCTCTCCGTGATGGAGCTGCTGCGCGCGGTGGTCCGCGCGGAGAACGTCACGGCCCTGGTCGCCACGCACGACCCCCAGCTCCTGGGCCTGGCGGACCGCGTCCTGGAACTGGCCGACGGCGAGATCACCACGGCCTGATCCCGTGCCGGGCCGGTGCGCCTGGTCGAACGCCCCGCGCATCCACCTGGGGCCGATCACCACCGCCCCGCCCGCCCTCAACGCGTCGCGGACTTCAACGCCCCGGCTCCCCGGACGGTGAGGCACGCGGTCCGGGGCGATGTCCCTCGGCCCGCCCGGAGGCGCTCGTGCTGTGATCGGAGACGTTCACCGGCCAGCGACGCCCTGCACTCTCCCTGCGCCCTGCGGCCCGGGGAGGTACCCCCATGCCGGGCCCTGCGGCCCGGGGAGGTACCCCCACGCCGCGTTGCCGGACCGCGAGAGTACGGCGAGTACAAGCCGCGGACCTCCGCCTCGCGCCGCACCGCACCGGACGCCGCGCGCCCACGGCAAACCCCTCCGGCCGCAGCACTAGGCGTCCGGGCCGGTGCCCTGACAGGAGCCGGGCACGGAGCCAGGGCGGGGGCCGCCCGCCGACGGCATGGGCGGCAGGGTCCGGGCGCCCCGGCAGGAGCGAGCAGCCGGGCAAAGGCAGGCGCGAGAAGCCGCCCGCTCAGGGCGACCGCAGGCACGGGAGGCCATCCGCCAACGGCAAGCGCGGGAAGGCCGCCCGCCAAGGGCAGGGCAGCGCAGACCTGGAAGTGCCGCCCGCCCAAGGGCCCCGCATCAGAATCGCGTCAATTACGTCGCCCCCTCCCACCCCGCGCCCCATTTGCCCGATTCCCTCGCCGTATCGTCGCTCGGAGCGTAAACGGCTGTACCTGAAAGACAATGAGGCCATGGGACGCGGCAAGCTACGGATCTACCTCGGCGCGGCACCCGGCGTGGGCAAGACGTACTCCATGCTGTCCGAGGCGCACCGCCGGGTGGAGCGTGGCACGGACTGTGTCGTGGCCTTCGTGGAGCACCACGACCGGCCGCGTACGGAGGTCATGCTGCACGGACTGGAGCAGATCCAGCGCCGTGAGCTGGAGTACCGGGGCGGTGTGTTCACCGAGATGGACGTGGACGCCGTGCTGGAGCGGCGGCCGACCGTCGCCCTGGTGGACGAACTCGCGCACACCAATGTTCCGGGTTCGCGCAACGCCAAGCGGTGGCAGGACGTCGAGGAACTCCTCGCCGTGGGAATCGATGTCATATCGACGGTGAACATCCAGCATCTCGAATCGCTGGGCGACGTCGTCGAGTCGATCACCGGGGTACGCCAGCGGGAGACCGTCCCCGACGAGGTCGTCCGCAGAGCGGATCAGCTCGAACTGGTCGACATGTCGCCCCAGGCGCTGCGCCGCCGGATGGCCCACGGCAACATCTACAAGCCGGACAAGGTCGACGCGGCCCTCTCCAACTACTTCCGTCCGGGGAATCTGACCGCTCTGCGCGAGCTGGCGCTGCTGTGGGTGGCGGACCGGGTCGACGAGTATCTCCAGCAGTACCGGGGCGAGCACAACATCCGCTCCACCTGGCAGGCCCGCGAGCGGATCGTCGTCGGACTGACGGGCGGTCCCGAGGGCCGCACCCTGATCCGCCGGGCCGCCAGGATGGCCGCGAAGGGGTCGGGCAGCGAGATCCTCGCGGTCTACATCGCCCGCAGCGACGGGCTGACCTCGGCGTCACCCAAGGAGCTGGCCGTGCAGCGGACGCTCGTGGAGGACCTCGGCGGGACGTTCCACCACGTCATAGGGGACGACATCCCCGCCTCGCTGCTGGAGTTCGCACGGGGCGTCAACGGCACCCAGATCGTGCTCGGATCAAGCCGCCGCAAGGCGTGGCAGTACATTTTCGGCCCCGGCGTCGGCGCGACCGTCGCACGGGACTCGGGGCCCGATCTCGACGTCCACATCGTCACGCACGACGAGGCCGGCAAGGGCCGGGGGCTTCCGGTGGCGCGCGGCGCGCGCCTGGGGCGCTCGCGGATCATCGCGGGCTGGCTCGTGGGCGTCGCCGCGCCGGTTCTGCTGTCCCTGCTGCTCAACGCACTCGACGACTCGCTGGGTCTCGCCAATGACGTACTGCTGTTCCTCTTCGCCACGGTGATGGCCGCGCTGCTCGGCGGGCTGCTGCCCGCGCTCGCTTCGGCCGCGGTGGGTTCCTTGCTGCTGAACTACTACTTCACGCCGCCCGTGCACACCCTCACGGTGTACGACCCGAAGAACATCGTCGCCATAGTGATCTTCTTCGCGGTGGCGGTGGCGGTGGCGTCCGTGGTGGATCTGGCGGCCCGCCGTACGCATCAGGCGGCCCGGCTGCGCGCGGAGTCGGAGATCCTGTCGTTCCTGGCGGGCAGCGTGCTGCGCGGCGAGACGACGCTGGACGCCCTGCTGGAGCGGGTCCGGGAGACGTTCGCCATGGAGTCGGTGGCGCTGCTGGAGCGGAAGAGCGACGTCGAGCCGTGGACCACCGCGGGCTGTGTGGGCCCCAGATCGGTCGTACGGCCCGAGGACGCCGATGTGGACATGCCCGTCGGCGACGATATGGCTCTGGCGCTCTCGGGCCGGGTGCTGCCCGCCGAGGACCGCCGGGTGCTGGCCGCGTTCGCCGCCCAGGCGGCCGTCGTACTGGACCGCCAGCGGCTGGTCGGGGAGGCCGAGGAGGCTCGCAGGATGGCCGAGGGCAACCGTATCCGCACCGCCCTGCTCGCCGCGGTCAGCCACGATCTGCGGACGCCGCTGGCCGCCATCAAGGCCGCGGTCACCTCGCTCAGGTCGGACGACGTGGCCTGGTCGGAGGAGGACGAGGCGGAGCTGCTCGCGGGGATCGAGGACGGCGCCGACCGGCTGGACCACCTCGTCGGCAATCTGCTGGACATGTCGCGCCTCCAGACCGGCACCGTCACCCCGCTCATCCGGGTGACCGATCTCGACGAGGTGGTGCCCATGGCGCTCGTCGCCGTACCCGTCGAGAGCGTCGAGCTGGACATCCCCGAGACGCTGCCGATGGTCGCCGTCGACCGGGGGCTGCTGGAGCGGGCCGTCGCCAACATCGTCGAGAACGCCGTCAAGTACAGCCCGGACGCCACACCGGTCACCGTGGCCGCGAGCGCTCTCGGCAATCGGGTGGAGGTACGGGTCGCCGACCGCGGACCCGGTGTCCCCGACGATGAGAAGGAACGTATATTCGAGCCGTTTCAGCGTTACGGTGACGCTCCGCGCGGTGCCGGCGTCGGCCTCGGTCTCGCGGTCGCCCGCGGTTTCGTCGAAGCGATGGGCGGCACTCTCTCCGCCGAGGACACCCCAGGCGGGGGAATGACCATGGTCCTCACGCTCCAGGCGGCCGCCAAGGACGATCAGGTCGCGCCCGGCCTTCCCGCCGAGGTCACCTCATGACCTCGGCCACACGGTACGACTCGACCACGCGGAGCGAAGTGCAGAACGGACAGAAGTGCAGAAAGGCGGGCCCGCAATGACCCGGGTGCTGGTGGTCGACGACGAGCCGCAGATCGTACGGGCCCTCGTGATCAATCTGAAGGCGCGGAAGTACGAGGTGGACGCGGCCCCCGACGGCGCGACCGCGCTCCAGCTGGCGGCGGCCCGGCACCCCGACGTGGTCGTTCTCGACCTCGGTCTGCCCGATATGGACGGCGTGGACGTGATCAAGGGGCTCCGGGGCTGGACCCGTGTGCCGATCCTCGTGCTCTCGGCCCGCCACACCTCCGACGAGAAGGTGGAGGCGCTGGACGCGGGGGCCGACGACTACGTGACCAAGCCCTTCGGCATGGACGAGCTGCTGGCCAGGCTGCGGGCCGCCGTCCGCCGGGCCGAGCCGGTCGGCGGCGGTGACGACGATGTGGTGATCGTGGAGACGGACGGCTTCACCGTCGATCTCGCGGCGAAGAAGGTGCACCGGGACGGGCGGGATGTCCGGCTGACCCCGACGGAGTGGCATCTGCTGGAGGTCCTCGTGCGGAACACGGGCCGGCTGGTGAGCCAGAAACAGCTTCTCCAGGAGGTCTGGGGCCCCTCGTACGGCACCGAGACCAACTATCTGCGGGTCTACATGGCACAGCTGCGGCGCAAGCTGGAGGCCGATCCCTCGCACCCCAAGCACTTCGTCACCGAGCCCGGCATGGGCTACCGCTTCGAGCGGTCCTGAGCCGTGCCCGCGCCCCGGCGGGAACCCGGTGCCGGGGGCCTGCCCGAACCCTTGTCCGGGCTCGGATCCGCTGTCGGCGGTGGCCGGTACGCTTGCGTTATGAGTGCACCCCATTCCGGAGAGGGTTCCGGTTCCGGGCAGGCCGGCAAGGCGGAGAAGCCTTCCGGCCGGTTCCGTCGCATGCTCGACCGCTTGTCCAGCTCGCGGCAGGACCAGGAGTCGGAGGAGCTGCGGGAGGACGCGGAGCTGTCCGGGTGTACCCGCATCGCCGAGTGCGGTGACCGCCAGATAGTCCGTGTCACTGGTACCTTGCGCACGGTCACCCTGCGTCCGAGGGCGGGGGTTCCCGCGCTGGAGGCGGAGCTGTTCGACGGCACGGCGCCGCTGGACGTCGTCTGGCTCGGCCGCCGTTCCATCGTGGGCATCGAACCGGGCCGCAGGCTCATAGCCTCGGGGCGTATCTCCATGAGCCACGGCCGCCGGGTGTTGTTCAACCCCAAATACGAACTCCGACCGCTCGGACAGGAGTAGCCGGTGACGTCTGTCGACAAGCCGACCACCACCCCCAGCACGCCGCAGGACCCGCAGTATCAGCAGGACCCGCAGAACCCGCAGGCCCCGCGGCAGAACAGCGCCGACGCCAAGGCGGTCACGGAGGCGGCGCTGTTCGAAGCGTTCGGCGGCGTGCGCGGCATGGTGGAGACGGTCGTGCCCGGACTGCTGTTCGTCACGATCTTCACGATCAACAAGAATCTGCACGCGGCGGCCATCGCCGCCCTCGCGGTCTCCCTGCTGCTCGTCGCGGTCCGCCTGGTCCTGCGGGACACCCCGAAGCACGCGTTCAGCGGCGTCTTCGGGGTCGCTTTCGGCGTCGTCTTCGCGATGATGACCGGCAATGCGAAGGACTTCTATCTGCCGGGAATGCTGTACACGCTCGGCCTGGCCCTGGCGTACATCGTCACGACGCTCGCGGGCGTCCCGCTGATCGGTCTGATCCTCGGCCCGGTCTTCAAGGAGAACCTCTCCTGGCGGACCCGGAACCCCGGCCGCAAGAAGGCGTACGCGAAGGCGAGCTGGGCGTGGGGCCTGATCCTGCTCGGCAAGTGCGCGATCCTCTTCCCTCTGTACTGGTGGGCCGATACGACCCAGTTGGGCTGGGTCCTGGTCGCGCTGAAGATCCCGCCGTTCCTGCTGGCGGTGTATCTGACATGGGTCTTCCTGGCGAAGGCTCCGCCGCCGATCGACGTATTCGCCGAGATGGAGGCGGAGGAGCGGGCCGAGAAGGAGCGCAAGGCGGCGGCCCGGCGGAGCGAGGCGTAGCTTCTCGCCGAACCGCCGCGGTACCGCGGCGGTTCCTTCCCCTGATCGGCCGGCGGTGGCGCTCCGCGCACCCCCTGGCCGTTCCCGCACCCCCTGGCCGTTCCCGCCTTCCCGCCGTTCCCGTCTCCTCGCCGTGTCCGAATGGCGCGCGGCTCCCCTGATGCGGCGGCTGAGGTGGCGGCGTTCTCCTGATGGGCCTGCGCTCCGGCCGCCGCCGTCCCTCGTACCGGCTCCCGCGTGTACCGCGCCGTCGCGGCTCCCGCGTACGCCGCGACCATGCCGGATTCCGGTGCTCTTGTACCGGAATCCGGTCACGATCGTATCAAGTCATCCGTGAGATCGTTTCTCCCGACCATGGCCTCTGAAAGCATCCGGGCCGGAAGGGCTTTCGGAGAGTGCCCGCTCAGGGCCGCCAGGGGCCATCAAGGGGGAGACGGTGACGGCGTTTCTGTTTCACCGTGCGCGGGGGCACCGGCTGCTCCTCGCCGCCGCACTGCTCGCCATCCTGCTGACGACGGCCGTCCTGGCCACGCTCGCCGCCTTCGCCGGCTCGGTCGGGGACGCGGGGCTGCGCCACGCGCTGCGGACCAGGGACGCGGCCGCGGCGTCACTGATCATCACCTCCGAGCACACCGGCGAGGACGGCACCGCGGCCACCGAGGCGGCCCGGCGCGGGGCGCAGCGGTCCTTCGACGGGCTGCCGGTGACGCTGCGGCCGTTCGACCGCTCGGTGCCGTACGCCCTGCCGCGATCCCTCCAGCCGCCCACGGCCCGCAAGGGCGATCCGGATCTCACCACCCTGGCCGTCCTCGACCGCACACGGGTCCGGCTGTCGGCCGGGAGCTGGCCGGCGGCGGGCGGCGAGGACGTCATCGAGGTCGCCCTGCCCGAGGCGGCGGCCGCGCAGCTGAAGCTCGCGCCGGGGCCGCGGATCATGACCCTCGGCAGCAGGCTGGGCGGTCCGCCCGTGCGGATCCGCGTCACCGGCGTCTACCGCCCGGCCGACCGGAACGATCCCTACTGGCAGCTGGACGAGCTGGGCGGGCGCGGGGTACGCAAGGACGTGTTCACCACGTACGGTCCGCTGCTCACCGACGCGGCGGCCTTCGGCTCGGGCCGGATCCCGCGGGCCGGACTGTCCTGGCTGGCCACCGCCGACTTCGGCACGCTCCGCACGGAGCGGCTCGACGCGCTGCGCTCGGCGTCACGGCAGAGCCAGAAGTTCCTGAGCGCCGAACCCGAGCTGAAGCGCGGAACCGTCGCCAAGACCACGCTGCCCGACGCGCTCGACCGGCTGGAGCGGGCGCTGCTGGTGGCGCGGGCGACCCTGCTGATCGTCTCCCTGCAATTGGTGCTGCTCGCCGCCTACGCGCTGCTGCTGGTGGCGCGCCTGCTGAGCACGGAGCGCGAGAGCGAGACCCGCGTGCTGCTGGCACGCGGCGCGTCCCGGAGACGTCTCGCCGGGCTCGCCGCGCTGGAGGCGCTGCTGCTCGCGCTCCCCGCGGCCGTCTGCGCGCCGCTGCTCGCGGGGCCGCTCACCGGGCTGCTGGCCGGACAGGGGCCGCTGGCCGGGATCGGGCTGCGGGTCGAGGGCGGGGCGACCGCGCAGGTCTGGCTGGTCGGCGTGGCGGTGGCGCTGGCGTGCGCTGTGGCCGTGGCGGCCCCGGCGCTGACCGCGGCCCGCACGGCGCGCGGACGGCCGCGCGCACTGCCCGCGCCGCTGCGCGCCGGGGCCGATATCGCACTGGTGGTGGTCGCCGCGGTCGCCTACTGGCAGCTGGACCGGCGCACGTCCGGCAGCGGGGCCCTCACCGGCGACCGGGAGGGGCGGCTCGGCATCGATCCACTGCTCGTGGTGGCGCCCGCGCTGGCACTGCTCGCGGGTACCGTCCTCGCGCTCCGGCTGCTGCCCCCGGCCGCGAGGCTCGCCGAACGGCGCGCGGCCCGCGGGCGCGGGCTGACGGCTCCGCTCGCGGGCTGGCAGTTCAGCCGGAGGCCGCTGCGGGGCGCGGGCCCGGTGCTGCTGCTAGTGCTCGCCGTGGCGATGGGGATGCTGGCGATCGGGCAGGGCGCTTCGTGGGACCGCTCCCAGGACGATCAGGCGGACTTCCGGTCCGGTGCGCCGGTACGGGTGCTGGGCGGCGGGCTCGTCCAGTTCGGGCAGGGCGGGGTGTACGACGGGATGCCGGGCGTCACGGCCGCCGCACCGGCCGCCCGGACCGGTCTCGGGCTCTCGGGCGGACGACAGGCCACGCTGCTGGCGCTCGACACGGGGGTCGCCGGCCCGAGGCTGCGGCTGCGGGACGACCTGGCGGACGCCGCCGCCCGGCGGCAGCTGAACGCCGCCTCCGCGGCCCCGCGGTCCGCGGAGGCGGGGGTGACGCTGCCCGAGGGCACCGCCCGGCTCGTCCTCGACGTCACCGTGCACGGTGCGGACGAGGGCCCCTACGGCTCGTCCGGGCCCGCCGCCCGTGAGCGGGGTATGGAGGGCGTGAGCGTCACGGCCACCGTCGAGGACCGGTACGGGGTGCCGTACCGGATCGGGCTGGGCACCGTGCGCGCGGACGGGAAGCCGCACGCGGTGACCGCCGATCTGGCGAAGGCGGCCGACGCCCCGGTGGGAAGGCCCGCCGGTCCGCTGGCACTGACCGCGGTCGAGTTCGACGAGTGGGGCTATCCCGACCGGATCGCGTCCAAGCGGTTCACGATCGGCGGGATGCGAGCGGTCGGCGCGGACGGCGTCTCCCGCGCTGTCGCCGTGCCACCGGGGCTGGCGTGGCGGGCGAAGGCCACGGCGAGCGTCGAGCCCGTGCCCGGCGACCGGCGCGAGGCCCTGCCCGCCGCCACCGCCGGCGAGACATCGGCGCGGACGCCGCTGGATGTCTCGTACCACACGGGCAGGGCCATGCTGGAGAACTCCTGGACCGAGGATCGGACCGTCACGGTCCGGGCCGCCGTCCAGCGGACGGCGGCCCCGGCGCCGGCGGCGCTGGCGACGCCCCGGTTCCTCGAATCCAGTGCCGCGAAGGTCGGCTCGGTGATCGAGGTCCCGATGCCGGGCGGCGCGATGAAGGTGCGGATCGCGGGCGTGCTGCGGGCCCTGCCCACCACCGGCCCCGGCAGCGGCGACGCCGGGGCCGATGGGAAGCCCGCGCTCGACGGCGGCGCGCTGCTGCTGGATCTGCGGGCCGTGAACCGGGTGCTCGCCGACCGTCCCGGCGCGCAGTTCGCGCCCTCCGAGTGGTGGCTGTTCACCGAGCCCGGTCAGGCGGGCCGGGTCGCGGCCGCGCTGCGGGAGCGGGCCGAGATCGACCCGGAACAGGTGCGGGTGCGGGACGAGATCGCGAGGGAGCTGCACGGCGATCCGCTGGGCGCCGGGCCGCAGTCGGCGCTGCTCGCGGTGGCGGCCGTCGCCGCCCTGCTCGCGGCGGTCGGCTTCGCCGTCGCCGCGGTGGGGGCGCTGCGGGAGCGGTCGGCCGAGTTCGCGGTCCTGCGCGCACTGGGCACACCACGTCGTCAGGCGGCCCGGCTGCTGGCCGCCGAACAGTCGTTGCTCATCGGTCTCGCGCTGCTCATCGGCACGGGCCTGGGCACGGTGCTCACCCGTGCCGTCGTCCCGCTCATCGTGCTCACCGGCCAGGCCACCCGGCCCGTTCCCGGCGTGCTGGTGGAACTGCCCGTCGGGCGGGTGGCGCTGCTCCTCGCGGCGGTCGCCGCCGCGCCGGTCCTGGTGGTGGCCGTACTGTCGCTGCGACGCGGCGGCGATCCGGCGACGGCGCTGCGCGCGCAGAGAGGCGAGTGAAGTGAAGGCCGTCGCCCCCTGGGTCCGCACCCGGCTGCGGACCGCCCCCGTGTCCGCGCTCGCGACGCTCGCGCTGGTGCTGGTCTCCTCGTTCCTCGCCGCCGCGTTCCCGCGCGGAGTCGAGGCGTACGAGGGCGCGGGCCTGCGCCATGAGATGAGCGTCGCCCCCGCGGACCGCAGCGGCGTCCAGCTGACCGATGTGCCACCGGACTTCGGGGGCCCGGAGCCCGCCGAACGGGCCGCCGCGCTCCGTCCGGCGAAGCTGGCGGAGCAGCACCGGAAGATCCTGGCGTCGCTGCCGGAGCCGCTGCGCGCGGACGCGGGCCAGTCCGCGTACGGGGTGCGCACCCCCACGCCCGTACGGTCGACCGACCGCTGGATGCCCCAGCTGGACGGCGGGGCTCCGGTTCTCACACTGAGCGCGGGGGCGGGGCTCGCCGAGCACAGCGCCGTCCGCTCGGGGCGGCTGCCGCGGGCCACGGCGGCAACGGCGGAGAGCGCCTCGGTGGAGGGCGCGGTCACGACGGCCACCGCCGACGCCCTGAACATCGAGCCCGGTTCGACCGTCCATGTGCCCCGTCCCGGTGGAACGCCGCTGGCCGTGAAGATCACGGGCATCGTCGAACCCGTCCGCCCGCAGGACGCCTACTGGTCGGTCGAACCGGTCCTGCGTACGCCGACGCTCCGCTACACGCCCGCGCCGCCCGCGCCGCAGCCGTACTGGCACGGCGCGCTGCTGCTCGCCCCGGAGGCCGGGCCCGCGCTGCTGTCGGTCGCGACGGACGCGGAGGCGTACTGGCGGATCGCGATCGACTCCGGCGGGCTCCGCGTGGACGATCTGCCGCATGTCCGGGCCGCGATCGCCTCCCTGGAGGGCGGTCCGGCGCAGGCCGCGCTGCGGGCCGCTGTCTCCCCCGCCCTGGACGTCGAATCGGGGCTCGACGACGTGCTCATCGGCTACGAAGGCATCGTCTCGGCCATCGACCCGGTGGTCGGGGTGGCCGCCTTCGGCGCGGGCGGTGTCGTGGCCGTGGTGCTGCTGATGGCGGGCGGGCTGGCCGCCGCACGCAGACACGCCGAACTGGCCCTGCTGCGTGCGCGCGGCGGTTCGGTGCGCGGTATCGCGGGGCGGCTGTTCGCGGAGACCGCGGTTCCGGCGGTGCCCGCGGCGGCCCTCGGCTGCTGGCTCGCGCTGGTCCTGGTGCCCGAGGGGCGGCTGACGCCGTCGCTCCTGGCGTCGGCGGCGGTGGCGCTGACGGCCTGTGCCGGGCTGCCGCTGCGGGCCGCGTTCCTGCACCGCGGGGCCCGGCCGCACGGGGGGCGCGACGATGTCGTACGGGCCAGGCCGTCGCGCCGCCGTACGGTGGCCGAACTGACGCTGCTGGTGCTCGCGGTGGCGGCCGTGGTGGCGCTCCGCCGGCGCGGTACGTCCGGGGAGGGGGCCGATGAGCTGGTCAGCGCCGCTCCGGTACTGGTGGGCATGGTCGCCGCGCTCGTTCTCGTACGGCTGTATCCGCTGCCGCTGAGGATCGCGGCGCTGCCCATGGCCCGGCGGCGAGGTGCGGTCGGCTTTCTGGCGCTGGCGCGCACCGGCCGCTCCCCCGCCACCACGGCGCTGCCGCTGCTGGCGCTGCTGCTCGCCCTGACGACGGCGGCGTTCGGCGGCTCGGTGCTCGCCGGGATCGCCGACGCCCGGGACCGGGCGGCGCTGCTCGCGGTGGGCGCGGACGCCCGGCTGGAGGCGGCGACGGAGCTGCCGGGCTCCCTCGCCGGCGCGGTGGGGAAGCTGGACGGCGTACGGGAGGTGGTGTCCGTGCGCCGTGAGCGCGACTTCGATCTGCGGGACAGCGGCAGCGGCTTGGCCGGGGTCACCCTGATCGCCGCCGAACCGGACGCGTACGCGCGCCTGGCCCGGAGCACCGGCCTCGGCGGCTTCGGGGCGGACGAGCTGCGGAAGCGGTCCGCCGGGCCGCTGCCCGCGCTCGTCTCCCCCGGTGTGGCGGAGCGGCTGGGCGGCCGGGAGGCCACGATCGGGCCCACGAGCGCGCTGTTCACGGTACGGGTGACGGCGGTACGAGACACCACGCCCGCCGTGACCGGCGGCGAGTTCGTGGTCGTGGACGCGTCGGGCCTGCCGAGCGGTTTTCCCGTCACGACCCTGCTGGTCTCGGGCCCGTCCGTCTCCGGTACGGAGCTGACGGCGGCGGCCCGTGCCGCCGGCGGCGGGGTCGACGTGCGGCTGCGCTCCGCCGAACGGGACGGTTTCACCCAGTCCCCGGTGCAGAGCGGGGCCGAGCGGATCTACGCGGTGGCCACGGCGACCGGTGCCGGATACGCGGTGCTCGCCCTGCTCCTGTCGCTGCTTCAGGCAGCGCCGGAGCGGGCCGCGCTGCTGGCCCGGCTCCGCACGATGGGGCTGACCCGTCGCCAGGGCCGGCGGCTGCTGATCCTGGAGAGTCTGCCGCCCGCGCTGCTGGCAGCGGCGGGCGGCGCACTGGTCGGCTGGGCGACGATACGGCTGCTCTCCCCCGGCGTGGGACTGGACCGGCTGGCCCTGGCGGCGCAGGCGCGTCCGGACTCGCCCGTGCCGGTGCGGCTGACCGCCGACCCCGGCAGCCTGCTGCTGCCCGCGCTCGCCGTCGTGGTGATCGCGGCGGGGGTGGCGGCGGCGCAGGCATGGCTGACCACCCGGCGTACCTCGACGACCGAACTCAGGGCGGGAGACACACGATGAAGCGGTCCGCGACCCTTGGGGAGCTGGAGCAGCGGGCGGCGGCCCGGCGCGAGGGCCCCCGCTACGGCGCTGACGCCCTGATCACCTGCGACCGGCTGGTACGGATCTTCTCGGCCGACGGCGTCGAGGTGCAGGCTCTTCAGGGGCTCGATCTCCTCGTCCGCGAGGGCGAGCTGATGGCCCTGGTGGGGGCGTCCGGCAGCGGCAAGTCGACCCTGATGAACATCCTCGCGGGGCTGGACGAGCCGACGGCGGGCGCGGCGAAGGTGGCGGGCAGCGATCTGCTGGCCATGAGCGCGAAGGAGCGGCTGCGGTACCGGCGCGAGGTGGTCGGCTTCGTCTGGCAGCAGACGGCCCGCAATCTCCTGCCGTATCTGACGGCCGCGCAGAACACGGCCCTGCCGATGCAGCTGCGGGGCGGGGGCGGTCTCCGCTCCCGCGCGCGGCGGACCGGGCGGGTGGAGTCCCTGCTGGCCCTGTTGGACGTCGCGGACTGCCGGGACCGCCGTCCGCATCAGATGTCCGGCGGTCAGCAGCAGCGGGTGGCGATCGCGGTGGCGCTGGCGAACGAGCCGTCCGTGCTGCTCGCGGACGAGCCCACGGGTGAGCTGGACTCCCACACGGGAGAGCAGATCTTCGCGGCGTTCCGCCGGGCGAACGAGGAGCTGGGCACGACGATCGTGATCGTCACCCACGATCAGACCGTCGCCTCCGAGGTCCGCCGCACGGTCGCCATCCGCGACGGCCGCACCTCCACGGAGATCCTGCGGCGGACGGAGGTCGACACCACCACGGGCCAGGAATCCGTGGTCGCCCGCGAGTACGCCATGCTCGACCGCGCGGGACGGCTCCAGCTCCCCGCGGAGTACACGGAGGCGCTGGGCATGCGGGACCGCGTGATGCTGGAGCTGGAGCAGGACCACATCGGCGTCTGGCCCGACGACACACCGGACCGCTGAGGACCGGCGGTACGCGGTGCCGCCGGGCGGTCGCGACGGCGGTACGGTGCCGTGGGCCCGGTCGCGACGGGCTGCCGGGCCGGAGCCGGGCCGACCGCCCGATCGCACACCCGAAACCGGGCCCGAACCCAGCCCTGGCCCCAGAGCCGACCCGAACCAAACCCCGACCCTGGCCCCAGACCCGACCCGACCCGAACCCAGCCCCAGCCCTCGCCCTGGCCCCAGGGCCGACCCGAACCCAGCCCCAGCCCTGGCCCCAGACCCGACCCGAACCCAGCCCCAGCCCTCGCCCTGGCCCCAGAGCCGAGCCGGACCGACCCGGGCCCGACCGCGAAGGCTCCCCCGCGATCTACGGCATCTCGCGGCGGACGGAGAGGAGGTCCTCCAGCTGTTCCTCGCGTGCCTGCGCCGCCACGAACAGCAGTTCGTCGCCCGCCTCCAGCGTCTCCTCGGTGCTCGGCGTCAGCACCCGCGAGCCGCGGATGATCGTGACCAGGGAGGTGTCCTCGGGCCAGGCCACATCGCCGACCTGGGTGCCGGCGAGAGCGGACTCCGGCGGAAGCGTCAGTTCCACGAGGTTCGCGTCACCGTGGCTGAAGCGCAGCAGCCGGACGAGATCGCCGACGCTCACCGCCTCCTCGACCAGCGCGGACATCAGCCGTGGCGTGGAGACCGCGACATCGACGCCCCAGGACTCGTTGAAGAGCCACTCGTTCTTCGGGTTGTTGACGCGCGCGACCACCCTCGGCACGGCGTACTCGGTCTTCGCGAGCAGCGAGACGACGAGGTTGACCTTGTCGTCACCGGTCGCCGCGATCACCACACTGCACCGCTGCAGCGCCGCCTCGTCCAGCGAGGTGATCTCGCAGGCGTCGGCCAGCAGCCACTCCGCCTGCGGCACCCGCTCCACCGAGATCGCGGTCGGCGCCTTGTCCACGAGGAGCACCTCGTGCCCGTTCTCCAGCAGTTCCCCCGCGATGGAACGGCCCACCGCGCCCGCGCCCGCAATCGCGACCCGCATCAGTGACCGCCTTCCTCGGGGCCTTCGGCGAACGCCGCCTCGACCTTCTCGATCTCGTCCGTACGCATCATCACGTGGACGAGGTCGCCCTCCTGCAGCACCGTCTGCGAGGTGGGCAGCACCGCTTCACCCATCCGGGTGAGGAAGGCGACCCGTACGCCCGTCTCGTCCTGAAGCCTGCTGACCTTGTGCCCGATCCAGGCGGACGAGGTGTGGACCTCGGCGAGCTGGACCCCGCCGCTCGGATCCCGCCAGAGCGGCTCCGCGCCGGAGGGCAGCAGCCGCCGCAGCATCTGGTCGGCCGTCCAGCGGACCGTGGCGACCGTCGGGATACCGAGGCGCTGGTACACCTCGGCCCGCCGCGGGTCGTAGATCCGCGCGGCGACGTGCTCGATGCCGAACGTCTCGCGGGCCACGCGCGCGGCGATGATGTTGGAGTTGTCTCCGCTGCTCACCGCGGCGAAGGCGCCCGCATCCTCGATGCCCGCCTCGCGCAGGGTGTCCTGGTCGAACCCGACCCCGGTGACCCGGCGACCGCCGAACCCGGAGCCCAAGCGACGGAAGGCCGTGGGGTCCTGGTCGACGACGGCGACCGTGTGCCCCTGCTGCTCCAGGGTCTGCGCGAGAGCGGCTCCCACTCGCCCGCACCCCATGATGACGATGTGCACGACCGTCCTTCCGGCTGCAATGTCTGCTTTTTCCCGCGGTTACCGCGGATTTTGCGCTTGTTTCGGTTGTCGCGGTTGTTACGGATTTCTGTTCTTTTCCCGCCGGACCTCGCCCGAGGGTCGTGCCTGGAGTATCACTCCGGAACCCTCGCCCCGAGGTTTTACCCAGATTTGAGGATGCTCGAGATTCCAGACTCTCAGACAGCGGCCCAAGCTACACACGCTCAGCGGCGGCGCCCCCCTCGCCCCCTGCGGAATCCGATATTCACAGGGATCGCGGGGGTGGTGGGTGGGCCTGTCTCATATCGAACGCTTACGATCCTCTGCGTGTCCAAACTGACCGACCTGCCCAAACGCATTCTGATCGGCAGGGCCCTGCGCAGCGACAGGCTGGGAGAAACGCTCCTCCCCAAGCGCATCGCGCTGCCTGTCTTCGCCTCCGACCCACTGTCCTCGGTGGCGTACGCACCAGGCGAAGTGCTTCTGGTGCTCTCCATCGCAGGTGTGTCGGCCTACAGCTTCAGCCCCTGGATCGCGCTCGCGGTCGTCGTGCTGATGTTCACGGTGGTCGCCTCGTACCGGCAGAACGTGCACGCGTACCCGAGCGGCGGCGGCGACTACGAGGTCGCCAACACCAATCTCGGCCCCAAGGCGGGCCTCACCGTCGCCAGCGCGCTGCTGGTCGACTACGTCCTCACGGTGGCGGTCTCCATCTCCTCCGGCGTGGAGAACCTCGGCTCCGCGATCCCGTTCGTCGTCGAGAACAAGGTTCTCTGCGCGGTCGCCATCATCGTGCTGCTGACGCTGATGAATCTGCGCGGGGTACGGGAGTCGGGCAAGCTCTTCGCGATCCCCACCTATGTCTTCGTGACGGGCGTCTTCATCATGATCGCCTGGGGGGCGTACCAGGGACTCGTCCTCGGCGACTCCCTCAAGGCCCCGACCGCGGGCTTCGAGATCAAGGCCGAGGAGGAGGGGCTCGCGGGCTTCGCCCTGGTCTTTCTGCTGCTGCGTGCCTTCTCCTCCGGCTGTGCCGCGCTGACGGGCGTCGAGGCGATCAGCAACGGCGTGCCCGCGTTCCGCAAGCCGAAGTCGCGGAACGCGGCCACCACGCTGGCCCTCATGGGCGGCCTGGCCGTCACGATGTTCTGCGGCATCATCGGCCTGGCGATGGCATCCGACGTCAAGATGGCGGAGCAGCCCTCGCACGATCTGCTGAGCAATGGCGTGCCCGTCGGCGCCGGCTATGTGCAGGATCCGGTGATCTCGCAGGTCGCGGCGGCCGTCTTCGGTGACGGAACCTTCTTCTTCGTCCTCCTCGCGGCGGCCACCGCGCTCGTCCTCTTCCTGGCCGCGAACACCGCGTACAACGGCTTTCCGCTCCTCGGCTCGATACTGGCCCAGGACCGCTATCTGCCGCGTCAGCTGCACACCCGCGGCGACCGGCTCGCCTTCTCCAACGGCATCGTGGTGCTCGCCGGGGCCGCGGCGCTGCTCGTCTGGGTCTACGGCGCGGACTCCACGAAGCTGATCCAGCTGTACATCGTGGGCGTCTTCGTGTCGTTCACCCTCAGCCAGACCGGCATGGTGCGGCACTGGAACCGTCATCTGCGGACCGAGAAGGACCCCGCGAAGCGCCGCCATATGATCCGCTCCCGCGCGATCAACACCTTCGGGGCCTTCTTCACCGGCCTGGTGCTCGTGGTCGTGCTCGCGACCAAGTTCACGCACGGCGCGTGGGTCGCCCTGCTCGGCATGGTGATCTTCTACGCCGTGATGTCCGCGATCCGCAGGCACTACGACCGTGTGGCGGAGGAACTGTCGGTCCCCGACGAGCCGAGCGACGACAGCGTCCGGCCGTCCCGTGTCCACGCCATCGTGCTCGTCTCCAAGATCCACCGGCCCACGCTGCGCGCTCTCGCGTACGCCAAGCTGATGCGGGTCGACAAGCTGGAGGCGGTCAGCATCAGCGTGGACGCGCCCGAGACCAAGGCGCTACGGGAGGAGTGGGAGCGGCGGGGCATCAACGTACCGCTGAAGATCCTCGACTCCCCGTACCGGGAGATCACCCGCCCGGTGATCGAGTACGTGAAGGGGCTGCGGCGCGAGAGCCCGCGGGATGTCGTCAGTGTGGTCATCCCCGAGTACGTGGTGGGCCACTGGTACGAGCATCTGCTGCACAACCAGAGCGCTCTGCGGCTCAAGGGGCGGCTGCTGTTCACTCCTGGTGTGATGGTCACCTCGGTGCCGTACCAGCTGGAGTCGTCGGAGGCGGCGAAGAAACGGGCGCGCAGACGCCAGGAGTGGAACGCGCCCGGTTCGGTGCGGCGGGGCCCGGTGGGCGAGCGGCCCAAGGAGCCCAGCGGCCCGGACCGGGAGTGACGGCGGCCGTCCCGGAGCGGGACCGACGAGTTCCGGCCTCGGAGCGGGACGGATCGGGTGCCGGCCCCGGAACCGGACTGACGGCGTCCGGCGCTCCGGGGCCCGCGTAGACTGGTGGGCTGTCCCTCCCGCCCGCACTCCCACTCGATGCGCCCCCTCCGCCCTCCGCACGACGATCCCCTGGAGCCACCCCGCCATGCAGAACGCGTCCGATTCATCGCTGGTCGGGGAGGAGTACGAGGTCGAGGTCGGACCCGTCGCACACGGCGGGCACTGCATCGCCCGCACCGACGAGGGCCGGGTCCTCTTCGTACGCCACACCCTGCCCGGCGAGAAGATCGTCGCGCGGGTAACCGAGGGCGAGGCGGACTCGCGCTTCCTGCGGGCCGACGCCGTGCGGATCATCGAGGCGGCGAAGGACCGGGTCGAGGCCCCCTGCCCGTTCTCGGGCCCCGGCAAGTGCGGCGGCTGCGACTGGCAGCACGTCAAGCCGGGCGCTCAGCGCCGCTTCAAGGGCGAGGTGATCGCCGAGCAGCTCCAGCGGCTCGCGGGCCTCACCCCGCAGGAGGTGGGCTGGGACGGCACGGTCATGCCCGCGCCGGGCGACAAACTGCCCGCGGGCGAGGTGCCGGCCTGGCGTACACGGGTGCAGTACGCCGTCGACGAGGACGGGCACGCGGGGCTGCGCAGGCACCGCTCGCACGACATCGAGCCGGTCGACCACTGTCTGATCGCGGCACCCGGCGTCAGCGAACTCGGCGTCGAGAAACGCGACTGGCCCCAGATGGCCTCGGTCGAGGCCATCGCGGCCACCGGCTCCCATGACCGCCAGGTCGTCCTCACCCCCCGCCCCGGCGGCCGGCTCCCGCTCGTCGAACTCGACAAGCCCGTCTCCGTCCTGCGCGTCGACGAACGCGACGGCTCGGTCCACCGTGTCCACGGCCGCGCCTTCGTCCGCGAACGCGCCGACGGCCGTACCTACCGCGTCGGCAACGGCGGCTTCTGGCAGGTCCATCCGCAGGCGGCCGACATCCTCGTCAAGGCCGTGATGCAGGGCCTGATGCCCCGCAAGGGCGAGTCCGCGCTCGATCTCTACTGCGGCGTGGGCCTGTTCGCGGGCGCCATCGCCGAACGGGTCGGCGACCGGGGCGCGGTCCTCGGCATCGAGTCCTCCAAGCGCGCGGCCGAGGACGCCCGCCACAACCTCGGCGACCTGGAGCGCGTCCGTGTCGAACACGGCAAGGTCGAGCAGGTCCTCCCCCGCACCGGGATCAGCGAGACCGACCTGATCGTCCTCGACCCGCCCCGCGCGGGCGCGGGCCGCCAGGCGGTCCGCCTGCTGGCCGCCCTGGGCGCCCGCCGCATCGCCTATGTGGCCTGCGACCCGGCGGCGCTCGCCCGCGACCTGGCGTACTTCCGCGAGACGGGCTACCGCTGCCGGACCCTGCGGGCGTTCGACCTGTTCCCGATGACGCATCACGTGGAGTGCGTGGCGATCCTTGAACCGGCCTCAAAGGGCTCTTGACGTTCAATTTCACGGGTGTGCGATGTGGGCGTTACGGGCGATATCTCGACGCTGAGATGACGCTCGTAACGCTCATTCATCAGACGCTCGTTGAGCATGATCTGAGGCCGCTGCGACCAGCGGGTTTCCGCTACTGAGCGTTGCTGCTGAGCCATGTCCCGAAATCGGCCCAGCCATGGTTCACCACGCTCCTGCGGACCGTCTTCGAACAGCCCGACACGACAGCCGTCCAGGCCGCCGGGCAGGTGCTCGATCGGGCGACGGGCACGTATGGCTCCCACGAGTGGACAGTTTTCCACGCCGACGACGTGCAGCGGGTGGCCGACGCGATCGCCGATGGCACAGCCGTGCTCCAGCCTCGTTGGCGCAAGGACACGGAGGAAGGCAGCGAGGAACTGCGGCAGCGGATCAAGAAGTTGGATCGGGAGGTCATGCTGGGGCGGTTGGTCGTGAGTGCGATCGTGCTGCTCCTGGTGGTGGGCTTCGGCGTGCTGATTTACTTGGCTTGAGGGCAGGCGCCGCGGTCGTGCCCCGAAGCCGAGGCTTTTTTCTGAAAGATCGGCACCTGCGAAAGGCCCGCGGGCTCGGCCCGGGCGGTGCGGGAGCGGTGGTCGAAGAGTCCAGCCTGTCCGTGCCGGATCGGCTTTGAGATCGACGGGATTCATGCTCCCGTCGCCCTTGAGCACCGTTGGTGCGACGCGACCGATGCCGCACAGTACGGGCACAGTCCACCACTCAGCTCCCTTGTATGTCGGGCTCAGGAGCAGGTTCTGAGCTATTCGGACAGGTAGGCCATGCACGTTCGGGCTGGGCCGGCTGGGCCCATTTCGGTGTCCAGATGCCGCTGTCGGGGCGTCCCGGGTATGCGGCAGCGAGATGGCTGCGGAGGGCGTCCAGGGCCGGGTGTGGATTGTCCGTGCGCCAGACCAGGGAGTGAGGGTAGACGGGAGTCGGGCTCTTCAGGGGGATGCGGCGCAGGTCGTGGCCGGCCGGCCAGACGAGAGGGGTCTGCTCGCTGATGAAGGTGGCCAGCGTCGATGAGCTCGCGATGGTGTCCAGCAGGGGCTCGATGCCGAAGTCCGGGCCGACCGAGTCGATGGTGATGCCGAACGCGGCGGCGAGTTCGTCGTAGTAGGCGGCCCACTCGGTGCCGTGCATGTTGCCGGGCATCCAGATCCGATGCCCCGCGAGTTGCTCGGGCGTGACCGCCGGGGCGCCGGCGAATTCGTGCGCCGGTCCGGTGAACAGGTGGAGCGGTTCGTCGAAGACAGGCGTGGCTTCGATGCCTTGGGGAATGTGTCGGCCCGGCATGGTCACCGCGCGGAACGTGGCGTCGATCGAGCCGGATCGGACCGCGGCGATGGCTTCGCCCGAATCGTACAGAGTCACGACATCCAGCTCGGTCTCGGGGAATGCTCGATGGAAGCCACGCAGCAGACCCGCCACTGAGAGGCGGCGGCCGACCACGTCGACGCGCAACGCCCGACGCCCCGGCCGCACGGAGGCGACGGCACGTTCCGCCGCTTGAAGCAGCGTCCGGGCGTGCGACTGGAACGCCTGGCCATCGATGGTGAGCCGGGCCCCGCGGGCATCCCGGATGAACAGCTGGACACCAAGTTCCTTCTCCAGCGCGGCGATGCGCTTGGAAACCGCCTGTGGAGTGATCGACAAGGTGGACGCGGCTTCTTGGAATTGTCCGGTGTCCACGATGGCGACGAAGGTGCGCACGGCGGTGATATCCATCCACCCATCCTAAATAGACAACCAATCGTTGATTGAAAGCATGAAAACGGTTGTTTGATTCCTGCGCACTCGGCTCGCTTTGATGGATGCGCCCAACCAAAGGTTGGCAAGTGGTCGAGTCGAGACCGGTGCCGTCGGCGGTCCGATGGTTCCCGGCATCCGCGGCCGGCCACCGGTCAGGCCGCCATCACGCCCGTGGCCGGGATGGGGCTTCCTACTCACACCAGGGGTGGCCCACACGTGCCGGATTCCTTCGTTCATCTGCACAATCACACCGAGTACTCGATGCTGGACGGCGCACAGAAGTTGAAGCCGATGTTCGGCGAGGTGGCACGGCAGGGCATGCCCGCGATCGCCATGAGTGATCACGGCAACATGTTCGGGGCTTACGAGTTCGCGCAGGTGGCGAAGGGCTTCGAGACAGTCACGCCGATCATCGGCATCGAGGCGTACGTGGCACCGTCGTCGCGGTTCGTCCGGAGACAGGAGTTCTGGGGGCCGGGCGGCCGCCGGGCCGTGAGCGAGGACGGTGAGGGGTCGAAGGACGTCTCCGGCGGTGGCCGCTTCACCCACATGACCATGTGGGCGCGGAACGCCGAGGGTCTGCGGAATCTGTTCTGGCTCAGCACCCAGGCCAGTTACGAAGGCCAGTTCCCTGCCGGGAAGCCGCGCATGGACCGGGAGCTGATCTCCCGGCGGCCGGGCGGCATCATCGCGACCACAGGCTGCCCGTCCGGCGAGATCCAGACCCGGCTGCGGCTGGACCAGTACGACGAGGCGAGAGCGGCCGCCGCGGCCTACCAGGAGATCTTCGGCCGCGAGAACTACTTCATGGAGCTGATGGACCACGGCCTGGACATCGAGCGGAACGTCCGTGAGGGCCTGCTGCGGCTGGCCGGGGACCTGGGCATCCCGCTCCTGGCCACCAACGACGCGCACTACGTCACCGAGGACCAGGCCGATGCCCACGACAGCCTGTTGTGCATCGGCGTCGGCAAGAACAAGGACGATCCCGGTCGCTTCCGCTTCAACGGTTCCGGCTACTACCTCAAGAGCGCCGCAGAAATGCGCGGCCTGTTCTCGGAGCTCCCGGAAGCCTGCGACAACACGCTGCTGATCGCCGAGCGCATCGAGTCCTACGACGAGGTCTTCGACTTCGTGGACGAGATGCCGCGGTTTCCCGACGTGCCGGCAGGCGAGACCCAGGAGTCGTGGCTGCGCAAGGAAGCCCTCAAGGGCCTGGCGATGCGCTACGGGGATCCGATCCCCCAGCACGTGCTGGAGCGCTTCGAGACCGAGATGAAGGTCATCGGACCCATGGGATTCAGTTCCTACTTCCTCGTCGTGGCGGACATCTGCCGCCACGCACGTACCAACAGGATTCCGCTCGGGCCCGGCCGAGGCTCGTGCACCGGTTCGATCGTTGCGTACGCGACCCGTATCACCGAGCTGTGCCCCCTGGAACACGGCCTGCTCTTCGAGCGGTTTCTGAACCCCGAACGCATCAACCCGCCGGACGTCGACCTTGACTTCGACGACCGCCAGCGTGACCGGATGGTCCAATACGTCACAGAGAAGTACGGTGGCGAGTACACCGCCATGGTCAACACGTTCGGCAAGATCAAGGCCAAGAACGCGATCAAGGACTCATCGCGCATCCTCGGCTATCCCTACAGCCATGGGGAGCGGATCACCAAGGCACTCCCGCCGGACCAGAACGGCAAGTCCGCCCCGCTGACCGCCCTCTTCGACTCCTCCCACGAGCGGTACGGCGAGGCCGGCGAGATCCGGCAGATGTACGAGAGCGACCAGGACGTGAAGCGGGTCATCGACACCGCCCGTGGAGTGGAGGGACTCACCAGGGGCACCGGGGTGCACGCGGCGGCGGTGATCCTGTCCAAGACCAAGCTCACCGATCGCATCCCTCTGCACATGCGGGGAACGGACGGTGTGAAGATCACCGGATTCGACTATCCGTCCTGCGAGGCCATGGGCCTGATCAAGATGGACTTCCTGGGACTGCGCAACCTCGGGGTGATCGACCAGGCGATCGAGAACATCCGTGAGAATCGGGGCATCAGCCTGGCCACGGTCGATCCGCTGGAGGGCGACGCGTCCACGCATGTCATCCCCCTGGACGATGCCAGGACCTTCCGGCTGCTGGCCGACGGCAACACCTTCGGCGTCTTCCAACTCGACGGCGGCGGCATGCGGGTGCTGCTCAGACAGATGGAGCCGAGCCGCTTCGAGGACATCGCCGCCGTCAACGCGCTCTACCGTCCCGGCCCCATGGCGGCGAACGCCCACACCAACTACGCGTTCCGTAAAACCGGCCGTCAGGAGATCACTCCGATCCATCCCGAACTCAAGGAGGCGCTGGAACCGATCCTCGGCAACACCTTTCATCTGCTCGTCTACCAGGAGCAGATCATGGCCATCGCCCGGGAGCTCGCGGGATACACCCTCGGAGGCGCAGACCTGCTGCGCCGGGCCATGGGCAAGAAGAAGCCGGAGGTCCTGGCCGCGGAGTGGGAGAAGTTCCACGACGGCATGCGCGGCAACGGCTACAGCGAAGAGGCCGTCAAAGCCCTGTGGGATGTCATGCTCCCCTTCTCCGGGTACGCGTTCAACAAGTCCCACACCGCCGGCTACGGCCTGGTCTCGTACTGGACCGCCTACCTCAAAGCCAACTACCCCGCCGAGTACATGGCGGCACTGCTCACGTCCGTCGGCGACGACAAGGACAGAGCCGCCGTCTACCTCGCCGACGCCCGCAAGAACCGCGTCCGCGTCCTCCAGCCGGATGTGAACGAGTCCGTCGCCGAGTTCACCGCTGTCGGCGACGATGTCAGGTTCGGGCTGCGGTCCGTCCGCAACGTCGGCGACAACGTCATCGAGGCCATCGTCGAAGCCCGCCGCCAGAAGGGGAAGTTCACCTCCTTCCCCGACTTCCTGGAGAAGATCGCCTTGCCCGGACTCAACAAACGAGCTGTGGACTCACTGATCAAGGCCGGCGCCTTCGACTCCCTACGGCACCCACGCAAGGGGCTCTGCGCCATCCACGAGGACGCCATCGACGCGATCATCCCCGTCAAGAAGGCGGCAAGCTTCGGGCAGGACGACCTCTTTGCGGGTCTCACCGGCACAGCGGACGACGAACCGTCCTTCGGCCTCGACTTCCCCATCGACGAAGCAGAGTGGCCACGCCGACAACTCCTGGCGACCGAGCGCGAAATGCTCGGCCTCTACGTCTCGGCGCACCCACTGGACGGCGCCGAACACATCCTCGCCCGAGCCCGGGACTGCTCCATCGCCGAATTGCTCACCTCCGGCCGCACCACCGGCGACGTCCGACTCTCCGGGCTGATCACCGGCGTCCAGATCAAGATGACCAAGCAAGGAAAGCACTGGGCCATCGTGAACCTCGCGGACCGCGACGCCACCATCGAAGTCCTCTTCTTTCCCGCCGCCTACCAGCTCGTCCGGCACGCCCTGGCCGAGGACAACGTGATCTCCGTCAAAGGCAAGATCGAAGACCGAGACGGAGCCGTGAACATGTTCGGCCGCGAACTCTCCGTCCTCGACATCTCCTCGGCCGCGAACGGCGGCATGCCCCCCGTAAAGCTCGCGCTCCCCTTGCACCGCGTCACCGAGCAGACCGTCGAAGAACTCAAGCACATCCTCGCCACCCACCCGGGCGACAGCCCTGTGCACCTCAGCGTCCGCGGTCCGAAAAGGACCACTGTCTACGCCCTCCAGGCGAGAGTCGACCCCACGACCATCGCCTCCGAGATCAAGGGCACCTTCGGAGCCGACGCCTGGCAGGGCGACCGGCAGTAGCGTACGAGACGGCACATCGAGTGACACCACCGCGATCAACCCAGATAGCTAATAAACTTCATCAAGTGATTGACGTGACATCCTCGAGCCTCCTACGCTGACCCCACGACACAGGCGGCTGCCGGCACCCCGACACCCGCCCTGACACATCCGCCGCACACCATCAGCCGTTCGCACCGCCCAGGAGAGCCGGATGAGCAAGACACAGACACCGGCCCCGCAGCGGACCGAAGGGGACTCCCCCGACGACACCGTCCGGGCGCCGCTGACGGTCGGACGCGCCGAACTCCTTCCGGGCGGTACGGACGACGAGTTCCGGCAGCTGACACACGGACTGTTCGCGCTGGCCGCGCGGCACGACGCCGTGCGTGCGGGCCACGCGGCCATGGTCGGCCTCTCGGGCGCGCAGTACACCACGCTGATCACCGTCGCCCACCTGGCCACCCATGGCGAGGTCCGGGTCAAAGACATCGCGGAGCACCTGTGGGTGACACCCACCTTCGCGACGATGGAGATCAAGAAACTGGCCGCCCAGGGGCTCGTGGAGAAGAGCCGCAGCACCGAGGACCGCCGGGTCCAGCGGATCACCGTCACTCCCGAGGGGATGAGTCGGCTCAGCAAGCTCGCCCCGATCCAGCGACAGGTGAACGACCGGCAGTTCGCCGAGTTGACCACCGAGGAGTTCCGCGAGCTGAACCGGCTGGTGAAGCGCCTCATCGCGACCTCCGACCAGGCCCTGGCCCTGCAAGCGTTCATCGCGACCGAAACCCCCTCCGTCCTGGAGTCCGACTCCTAGGGTCGGTCTGATCCACCAGGCAGGCCCCGCCCCGGCGGCTCCACCGCGCCGACATCACAGAAACACCGGACGCCGACGCGCCGGGCGGGCCACTTCGCATCTAAATAGTGAATTAACCTAGGTAATTTTATTCATTGACCGAGAGAAGGACGCCATGACGGACACGAAGTTCTCCAGCCGCGGCAGCCCATCGGCCAGGCCGAACTCGCCATGCCGCGCGACCGCGAGCACGACCGGGACGAGCCGTGGACGTCGCGAGCGCCGGCTGAGCGCGCTCTTCATCCGCCCTGCGTCGCGTCACGCGCCCACCTCCGCGATACGGCACTCGGCCCGGCGGTCCTCACCATGAACAGCGCCCTCCCGTACGGGGCGACCCCGCGGACTCCAGTGCGGGGCGGCGCCGCCCACCATGCGTTACGGCTACGGCGCGCCCCGGCCCGCCCACCGTCCCGCACCTTCCGGACCACCCATCCCGTCGTCCCGGCGGATCCGCAACACCTCTGACATGACGGCGCGAGGGCGAGCGCCTCGCGGTCGAGGCCCCCGAACCCGCGCCCCTCTCCGGCCCCGCGCCCTCCCGGAACCGCACCCCCGGACCCACCCCCTTCCCCCGGCGCCCGCACCCCGTTCCGGCACCGCACTGCCGACCCCGCGCCCTCCCCGGGCCCACACCCCCTCCCCCGATCCCGCCCGCCCGCCCCCAGCGCGCCCCGTCGGCGGATGCGTACGGCCCGCCGGGCGACCCGGCACCGGACACGTACGCCCCTCGGCGGACCCATCCGGCCCGTCGGCGGATCCCGCCACGCCCATGAAAGGAATCCCCGTGTCACGCACACTCTCCGTCGTCGACATCGGCACACTCCTCACCGGTGCCATCGACACACCCGTCGACCGAGCGGCCGACTGCCTGATCGCCGTGAACGGAACGATCACCTACCTGGGCCCCGCCGCGGACAGCCCCACCCCGCCGGACTCCTGCGACGTCGTCATCGACGCCCAGGGCACCACCGTCGCCCCCGGGCTGATCGATTCCCACTGCCACGTCGTCCTGGGCGACTACACCCCCCGCCAGAAAACCGTCGACTTCCTGGAGAGCTACACCCACGGCGGCATCACCCGCGTCATCTCCCCCGGCGAGATCCACGCCCCCGGCCGCCCCCACTCCGCGGTCGGCGTGAAGGCGCTGGCCATCGCCGCCAAGACCTGTTTCGACAACTTCCGTCCCGGCGGGATGAGCGTGCACGCCGGGTCGGTGGTCCTCGAACCCGCCCTGCAACCTGGTGACTTCGCCGAACTCGCCGCCGCCGGAGTGCACCTCGCCAAGTTCGGCTTCGGCGCGTACGCCGACCCCGCCGACGGCGTCGACCAGGTCCGCTGGGCCCAGGGCGCGGGCATCACCGTCATGTGCCACTCCGGCGGGGCCAGCGTTCCCGGCAGCAAGCCCATCACCCCCGACCATCTGCTGCTCCTGCGCCCCGATGTGTGCGGGCACATCAACGGAGGCCCGACCTCACTGCCCGAGGCAGGGCTGGAGCGGGTGATCACCGAGTCCGCGATGGCGCTCCAGCTCGTCCAGGCGGGCAACGTACGCTCCGCCGTCCACATCCTGCGCACGGCCGCCGAGCGCGGCGAACTCTCCCGTGTCGTCATCGGCTCCGACACCCCCACCGGCACGGGCGTCATGCCGCTGGGCGTCATCAAGACCGTTGCCGAGCTGTCCTCCCTGGCCGGAGCCGACCCGGCCGAGGTCTGGGCGATGGCCTCGGGCAACTGCGCCCGCGTGTGGGACGTGCCCGGCGGCGTCCTGACCCCCGGTGCGCCCGCGGACCTCGTGGTCCTCGACGCCCCGTGGGGCTCGGCGGGCCACGACGCCCTCACCGCCCTCGGGCGTGGCGACATCCCGGGCATCAGCGCGATCGTCACCGACGGAACCGTCCGGGCCGGACGCAGCCGCAACACACCCGCGCCCGCCCGGTCCGCCGTCATCGCCGGTCACCTTCCCCGTGAATTCAGTGCAGCACATTGACGAAGTTACTTAACTAATTTACTGTCGTTTCATCGCTGGGTCCGTGAAGGAGAACGCATATGTCCACAGCCCCCAGCACCGGCATCGCGGCCCAGTCGCCCGACCTCTTCGTCACCGCTCTCTCCCGGTTCGCGGCTTCCGTTTCCGTGCTCACCTTCTACGCCGACGGCGAGCGGGCGAGCGGAATGACGGCCAGCTCGGTCACTTCACTGTCCGTGGAACCGATGAGCCTGCTCGTGTGCGTCAACAAGTTCACCCGCACCCACACCGAGATCGCCCGCCAGCGCCGGTTCGGCGTCAACTTCCTCGCAGAGGAGCAGCGGAACATCTCCAACCAGTGCGCCCGCCCAGGCGGCGACAAGACCCTCGAACCGAACTGGCTGCTGCCCCGCGAGGACGGCCGCGCGCCGTTCATCGACGGTGCCGTCGCCTCGTTCGACCTCGAAGTGTCCGCCATGCACGAGGCGTTCACCCACTCCATCGTCGTCGGCACCGTCCGGAGCATGCGCCTGGGCGAGCGGGACCGTCCGCTCGTCTACTGCAACCGCGCCTATCAGCGGATGGAGGAGTCGGACGACACCGCACTCCACCGCCTGTGGGAGCGGATGCTGTTCGGCTCGATGGCCTGACCCGCCCCCGTGCCCGGCACCACACACCCCGTAGCACACACCCAGCGCACCACACACCACACCACCCATCACGCTGAGAAGGAGGAGCCATGCTGAGGACCGGCAGCCAGTACCTCGCGGCTCTCAAGGACGGCCGCAAGATCTACGTGGACGGAAAGCTCGTCGACGACGTCACCACCTACCCGGGCTTCGCCGGCCCGGTCGGCGTCATGGCCGGTCTCTACGACCGGATGGCGGACGACCCCGACGCCCGCTACACCGATCCCGAAACCGGCGAGACCTACTCCCGGATCTGGGAGCCGCCGTCCACCCCCGAGGCCCTCAGCTCCCGCCGCCGCAACCACGAGCGCTGGGCCACCCCCAGCTTCGGCCTTATGGGACGCACCCCGGACCATGTCTCGTCCCTGCTCACCGCCTTCGTCGGCTCCCGGCACCTGTTCGCCAGGAACGGCCAGAAGTTCGCCGACAACCTGGTGCGCTTCTACGAGCGGGCCCGCCGCGAGGACCTGTACGTCTCGTACGCCATCGTCCCGCCGCAGGTCGACCGCTCCAAACCGGCCCACCAGCAGCCCGAGCCCTTCCTCTACCCCGGTGTGGTCGAGGAGCGCCCCGACGGCATCGTCATACGCGGCGCCCAGATGATCGGCACCTCCGCGGTAATGGCGGACTACATCCTGCTCACCTACGTCGTCCCGCTCCAGCCCGGCGACGAGGACTACGCCATCTCGTGCGTCATGCCCGTCAACGCCGAGGGCGTCAAGCTCTACCCCCGCCGCCCGTACGGCGAGGCCGCCACGAGCACCTTCGACTACCCGCTGTCGTCCCGCTTCGACGAGAGCGACGCCATGATCGTCTTCGATGACGTCTTCGTCCCCTGGGAGGAGGTCTTCATCTACAAGGACGTCGCCCTCACCCGAGAGCAGTTCACCCGCACCGGGGCCCATCTGCTCGCCAACTACCAGGCCCTGAGCCGATTCTGCGTCAAGCTGCGGTTCGCCTGCGGACTGGCCATGAAGCTCTCCGAGCTGCACGGCCTGGACAAGCTGCCTCCCGTGCGAGGCCAGCTGGGCGGCGGCGTCGCCACCATCGCCTCGCAGATCGAGGGCCTGGTCCGCGCCGCCGAACTCACCCCGACCAAGGTCGGCGACATCTACATCCCGGACCAGCGCTTCATCTACACCGGAATGAGCCTTCAGCGCCAGCTCGTCACCGAACTCCTCCGGTGGCTGCGCGAACTCGCCGGCGGCTCCCTCATCGCCGTCCCCTCCTCCGCGGACTCCTTCTCGTCCGCCGAGACGGCCGACGACGTCCGCCGCTACTTCCGGTCGGTCGCCGCCCCGGCCGACGAGCGCGTCCAACTGCTCAAGACCATCTGGGACTTCGTCGGCACCGAGTTCGCCGGCCGCCAGCTCCAGTACGAGATGTTCTACTCCGCCGCCCAGCACATCTGCGACGCCCGCGTCTTCGACAGCTACGACTGGGACTCCGCCCGCAGGCTCGTCGATCAGAGCCTGGCCCTGGAGACGGACTTCACCTTCGGCTCCACCACCACCGCGTAACACCCTGAAGGGACCGACATGCAACTCAACATCAGGCGCTGGTACACCCAGATCGACGAGATCAACGAGGTCATGGGCCAGTCGGACGAACTCGGCCCCCTGCGGAAGGTCGCGGTGTGCGCCATCATGGAGAACCCCTACGCCGGCGAGTACGTCAAGGACCTCAGCGAGCTGGTCGCCGCCAGCGAGCCCATGGCCGACGAGCTGTGCCGCCGCGCCCGCGCCGCACTGGGCACCCCTGTCCAGAGCTACGGCAAGGGCGGCCTCGTCGGCACCGCCGGTGAACAGGAACAGGTCAACGCGCTGCTGACCACCGTGTTCGGCAACGCCATGCGCCATCACGCCGACGGCGGGTTCGCCTGGGTCCCCTCCTTCACCAAGCGCGCCGAGCGCGGCGAGCCGATCGACATCCCCCTCGCCCACAAGGACGCCCTCTACGTCCGCTCGCACTACGACGGCCTCACCGTCAAGCTCGCGGACTCCCCGGGCCCGGACGAGTTCGTCGCGATCGCCGTCTACGCGAACCGCGGCCGTATCAACGCCCGCATCGGCGGGGTCCCTGCCGACCGGATCACCGGGCAGGACGGCCTGCGCTGACCGCCCGGGCGCCTGACTGCCGGGGGCCGGCCCCCGGGCGGTCAGCCGCCTCGGCGGCCCGGTCGGCGCCCTCCCCGAAGCGCCGAACGGAAAGCCGCGTACACCGACGCCGGGGGCAGACAGGCCCGCTCCTGTCTGCCCCGCCACCGGCACATCTCCGTCCCTCCGGATCCCGGACACACCCCCGGACCGCGGACACACCCCGTCCCGGCCGCAGACACACCCCCGGACCGCGGACACACCCCGTCCCGGCCGCAGACACACCCCCGGACCGCGGACACACCGCGTCCCTGCCTCGGACACACCTCCGGCCGAACACACACAGCGTCCCGGGCGCTTCGGCCGACGCCAGTCGCGGGACACCGCCGACCCGCGTGCGGTGCCGTCCGCCGCGTGTGTCGTATCCACGGGCCGCCCGTCGGCCGTCCCACAGCCGTCCGGCGTCGTCCCATAGCCGTCCCATAGCCGTCCCACAGCCGTCCCACAGCCGTCCGGCAGTCGTCCCGGCAGTCGTCCGGCGGAGGTCACCACCCCGCTTCTCCCGCAACCGCAGTTGAAGGGATCCCTCATGCCACCCACCGCTCCGCCGAACGCGCACCGACCTGCGGGCACCACTGCCGGCGCGCGCTCCGCCTGGGTCGTCCCCCTGTGCTGGATCACGGTCCTCCTCGAGGGCTGTGACCTCGTCATCCTCGGCGCGATCATCCCCACACTCCTGGACACCGAGTACCTGGGCATGACCACCGGTGACGCCACCACCGTCGCCGCGATGTCCCTGGTCGGAGTCTCGATCGGCGCGCTCATGGTCGGGCCGCTCGCCGACCGGTTCGGCCGCCGACTGCTGCTGATCGCCTCCGCCGTCCTGTTCTCGGTGTTCACCCTCCTGGTGCCGCTGGCGTCGTCGGTGGCGATGTTCGCCCTGCTCCGCCTGATAGCCGGGATCGGCATGGGCGCCTGTATGCCGGTGGCGCTGGCGATGATGGCGGAGCACATGCCGGCCTCCCGGCGGGCCCAGGCCAACACCCTGACCATGACCGGCTACCACACCGGCGCCGTCGTCATCTCCCTGCTCGCGCTCTGGGCGTCGGAGAACTGGCACGTGCTGTTCTACGCACTGGGCGTGGCCGGCCTGGTCATCGCCGCCGTCCTGGTGTTCCGGCTGCCGGAGTCCGAGGCTTTCATACGGGCGAAGGAGGCCCCGGAGGCCCGCAGAGTGCCGTTCACCGAACTACTCTCCCCCGCCTACCTCCGGGCCGGGATCGGGATCTGGGTGGCGTCCTTCATGGGCCTGCTCCTGGTCTACGGACTCAACACCTGGCTGCCGAAACTGATGAACGACGCCGGATATCCCGTACCGGCGGCCGTGACACAGCTCCTCATCCTCAACGCGGGCGGCGTCGTGGGCCTGCTCATCGGCGGGTACGTCGCCGACCGGCGCGGCATCAAACGCACGGCGCTCCTCTGGTTCGCCGCGGCGGCGGTGATGCTGGGGAGTCTGAGCGTACGGTTCCCCAGCGATCTGCTGCTCAACACCGTCATCTTCCTGACGGGGACGTTCGTCTTCTCCGCGCAGGTGCTGCTCTACGCCTACGTCACCCAGTTCTACCCGGCGGACATCCGCGGCACCGCGCTCGGCGCGGCCTCGGGTCTGGGCCGCATCGGCTCCATCGTCGGCCCGTCGATCACGGGCGCGCTGGTGTCGGCGGGATTCGGGCACCCGTGGGGCTTCTGGTTCTTCGCCGTGGTGGCGGTGATGGCCTGTCTGGCGGTCGCCACCCTGCCCGTCACCGTACGCTCGCGCGACGCCGAGCCCGCCGGCTGACCGGACGGCGGAAGGACGGCGGCAGGACCCCGCGGTGGCCTTCCAGGCCGGGCACCGCCTCTTCCCCGCGGGTGATCCAGCGAGGCGTCACCATTCCGGAAGTCGGCCGAATAACGCCTCACTCGATAGATGAACACGGGTTTGCCCCTCTGCCGGGGTGTCAAGAGTTCCCATCGGATTCAGTTCAAGGGAGGGCACACCATCACGGCCGCAAAACGCTTGACGCCGAGGTCATGAAGGATGTCGGTACGGACGGAAGAGAATTCCGCCTGACATTTTCAGCTGACTCCATCGCATGGTGTGCCGCCCCAGGAAGCCGTTTCGACTCCACCGACACAGGGAGAAGAAGATGCGATTTTCCGGAAAACTCACCTCGGCTCTCGCCGCCGGTCTCATCGGCGCCGCGCTCGCGGTGGTCCCGGTGGCCCAGGCCGACGCGACACCGTCGGACGCTGCTGCCGCCGGCGTCAGCGTGGCGGCGTACAGCGACTGCCGTGCCGGGTACATCTGTTTCTGGTCGGAGAGGAACGGAACCGGGCAGAGGTGCCAGTGGAGTGAGAACGCCCCGAACGCGCGGCCGATGTGCTCGTGGATGAACTCGGGGACCAATGCCCGCTCCGTGTACAACCGCACCGGAAGTAGATTCCACTACTATCACCGGGCCAACTACGTCGACCGGATCGGGAGCACGGTCGCCGGAGACAGCGGAAATCTGGCCGGCACCTACACCATCGGTTCTCTGTGTGCGGGAAGCTGTCCCCGATAGTCCGCGCGGGAGATGATCGAGTCCGGGGACTGAGAATCGCTTCGATTGACAGACCCGCTAGCGGAGGATGAGTTTTTCGTTGGTGTGCTGCCAGCCGTTGCGTTGATACTCCCGTGGCGACATCCCGTGGGCGCGTGTGAAGACTCGGCTGAGGGCGGAGGCATCCGCGTAGCCGAGTGTCCGTGCGGCTTGACCGACCGGCATGCCCTCTTCGAGGTACTGGCGGGCCAGGGTCATGCGGAACTGAGCCCGCCACTGTGCGTAGGTCTGACCGGTGGCGCCGAGGAAGTCAAGACCGAGTGTCCTGGCGTCCACCCCGAGTTCCGTGCCCCACTGGACGAGCGTGCGTCGGCTCGCGGGTTCGCGTCGGAGTTCCTCGATGATCCGGCTGACGGCGGAGGTGACCGATCCGTCGGCGGTGGTGAAGAGATCCGGCGTGGAGGAGAGTTCGAGGAAGCGTCGTGTGATGCCGTTGGGATCATGTTGCTCAGGGCGGATAAAGCTGTAGTTCGCGACGGCCGTGTGCAGAAGGCAGTCCTCGGCCTGCGGCGGGAAGCTCTGGACGAGGACGTCTCTCGGCGAGGTCGCCGAAGGCCCCGGACGGGAGCCGAGCGGGAGCAGGAGCGCGCCGCGCGGGAGCGTGATGCTGTTACGCATTCCCGCCGGCAGCCATGCGACATCGCCTTGCCGCAACCGGCGCTTCCGTCCTCCGACGACGAGCCGCGCGGTCCCGCGGTAGGCCCAGACGAGCACATGGAAATCGTTGATCCGGTTCCAGGTCCGCGACGCCGGTATCGACGGCGGCTCCCCGATGACCCATCCGTCCGCTCCGCTGTGCACGCGGGCGTCGATCTGCGCTTCGAGAGGGTTCGGGAACGGTCTGGTTCCGGCCGGTCCGTCGCGACGCTGTTCCTTGTACTCGCTGGGGGTGACTCCGGTGTGCGCGCGGAACGCCTTCGTGAATCCCGCGGGGGTGGAGAACCCGACCTGTCTGCCGGTCCAGCCGATGTCGTGGCCGAGATCGAGATAGCTCGCCGAGGCGGCGACCCGTGCGGCGGTGCGCCACCGGGTGAAGGGGAGTCCCGTCTCCTTCAGGAACTGCTGCTGGAAGGTGCGGACGCCGATGCTGACCGACCGTGCCAGCTCATCGATTCCCGCTCTGTGGCTCGGATTCTGGAGCAGCGTCCGCGCGACGGTAAGGGCTTCGAACGACACGGGCAGCGGCGGGGTGGGCAGCGGGCCGCGGTGGTCGTGCGCCGGGTCTGCGGGGTGCGCGTTGGCCACGAGGTCGAGCAGCCCGCTGTCGTTCGCGGCGCCGCGAAGATAGCCGAGGCTGCGGGCGAACTGATAGACGAGCCAGTCGGACCAGCCGTCCGGGAAGTCGACGCGGAGAGGACGGTCGATCACGGTCGCCCCGGAGCGCGCGGCGGGGAAGATCGGAACCGCGACGGAACCCGCGTCGACATCGACCTCGTAGGGAAGACCGGCGGGCACCCAGAGGCCCTGGCCCGTCGTGAGGAGATGCCGTTCCGTTGCCGTCCGTACGCGGGCGGTGCCCGTGTGCATCCAGATCAGGGCCGGCTCACGGACGTTTCCCGGTGAGATCGCCCGAGCGGCAGGGACTTCCGGGGTCGGCGCGGTCTTGAGTCGTCGGCGTGTGGCCATGTCATCCCAGGTTCATCAGTCCATGAAACGTGCACATCAGGATAACCACCGGCCGCCAAGCAAGGTTAGCCTTACATAACTGGCCCCTGTGGCGATCTGACGCCTTGTCCCCCAGGCCCTGTCCCGTTCTCTCGAGGAGCTTCTCCGTGTCCGTCCCCGCGCGCCCGATGACCATGATCCCTGTGGCCTTGCGGGAACTGGCCGTCGCCCGGATCGTCGACGTCACGGCGGGACTGCGGCGTGTGACCCTGACCGGTGACCGGCTGGGTGCGTTCACCTCCGCGGACGGGACGCGGTGGCCGGCGTTCAGGTCGCCGGGTTTCGACGACGACATCCGGCTGCTGTTTCCGTACCCGGGTGAGAGCGAGCCCGTCCTGCCCGTCATCGAGGACGGACGTGTGACGTTCGCGGAAGGACGCCGGCCGATCGCCCGCGCCTATACGGTGCGCCGTCACGACCCGGTCGGACGTGAACTGGACATCGATGTCGTTCTCCATGGCGACGGCGTCGCGTCGAACTGGGCTCGGGCGGTGGCGCCGGGAGACCGCATGCACATCGCCGGTCCCGGGAAGACGCAAGGGATCCCGGTGGGCGCCGACCGGCTGCTGATCGCGGGCGACGACACGGCGATCCCCGCGATCGCGCGTCTGCTGGAGGAGCTTCCCGACGACACCCGCGGACAGGTGCTGATCGACGTCGAGCACGCAACGCACGCACAGGACCTGCGCGGCCCCGCGGGGGTCGACATCACCTGGCTCCCACGGGACCCGTCCGCCGTGTCGCGCCCCGGTGCGCTACTGGCGGCCGTCCGCGCGATGACCTGGGCGGACGGCGAATGGTTCGCCTGGCTGGCCGGTGAGCAGTCGGAGATCCAGAGTCTCCGCCGGTATCTGGTCCGCGATCGCCGTATGCCCAAGTCCGCGATCGACTTCACGGGCTACTGGAAACGCGAGGACGCCAACAGCACCCGCGCCCACCGGTCCTGACGCCCCCGCACCAGAGCCGACCCACTGTCCCGCCACTCACTCCGGCGTCCCTTCGTCGGCCGTCGGGGCAGCCCTGCCCTGTCCGTCCCCACTCCCGAGACAAGAACGGCACTCATGAACATGACCCGACGCGGCAGCTTCACCGCCTTGATAGGCGCGGCGCTGGCCGCCGCTCTCGTACTGACCGGATGCTCGTCCACGGCGGCACCCCAGAAGGCGTCGGCCGGCGACAAGTCGAGCCGGCTGCCGGCCGCCGAAGGGCGCACCTCCTACCCGCTGACCTTGGATTCGCCCTTCGGCAAGACCGTGTTGAAGAAGCGCCCCGAACGGATCGCGGCGGTCGTGCCGAACGCGATCGACACGGAACTGCTTCTCGCACTCGGTGTGACCCCCGTGCTCAGCTCCAGTTTCGTCAGCGAGGGCGGATACCTCGGCGAGCACGGTGGGGACGACATCGCGACCTACGAGTTCGTGATGGGGGAGAAAGTTCCGGTGGAAGCGATCGCCGCGAGCGATCCGGACCTCATCGTCGCCGTCGGTTGGACGGACGGCCTGGGCGGGGTGAAGCTCGCCGACCACTACGACCGGCTGGCGACCATCGCACCGGTCGTCACGAGCCCGGACACCGCGTCGCAACTGCTCATCCCCTGGCAGGACTCGGTTCGTGTGCTCGGAAAGGTACTCGATCTCGCCGATGCGGCGGAGCGCGTCGTCGACGACCACGAGAAGCACTTCGCGAAGGTACGTGAGGAGAACCCGGAGTTCGCAGGGCTCACGGCGACCTGGGCGATCAACTACGGCGCCGCCAACGGGCTCCAGTACCTCTCGCGGCCCGGTTCGGCACCGGAGGCGTTCCTGGGTGGGCTGGGCTTCGCCAAGAATCCGGGGGCAAAGGAGTTCTCCCGCGAGGCCAAGGTGAGCGACGAACTGCTGTCGAAGATCGACGCCGATGTGCTGCTGCTCGGTCAGAGCGCGGCCGCGCAGGACAAGGACATGCGGGAGCTGACCGGTCGCGATCTGTTCCGGAACCTCAAGGCCGTGTCCTCCGGGAACTTCGTACAGCTTGCTCCGAAGACCGATGACGGCGGGGATCTGCTGTGGGCGATCAGCAGTGGCGGGCCGATCGGGAACCGGTGGGCGGCCGGGCATCTCGTCCCGCTCATCGCCGACGTCCTCTGACATCCCGCGCGGGCGGGGCGTGCGCGTTGCCGCGCCCCGCGTCCGCCTGACCGAGGAGGACCATGACCACGGACGCGGCGCTCTCCGGCCCGTTGGAGAGGAAACGCACGGAGCGACTCCCGCACACCCGGCGGCTGCTCGGACTGGTGGCGCTGATAGGCGTACTCGCGGGTGTGCTGGCACTGAGCGTGAGCTTCGGAGCGAATCCGCTCCCTCTCCGGGACGTATGGCGGAACGTGTTCGATCCCGACGGGTCCGAGGCGGCGTCGATCGTCTGGAACCTGCGGGTGCCCCGTACCGTCGTCGGCATCGTCTCGGGTATCGCCTTCGGAGTCGCGGGAGCGCTGATCCAGGCGATCACCCGCAACCCGCTCGCCGACCCGGGCATCCTGGGCGTGAACGCCGGAGCGGGATTCGCCGTCACGATCGGTGTGGGCCTGTTCGGGGTGTCGGGCGTCACCGGGTATGTGTGGTTCTCCTTCCTCGGCGCGATCGTCGCCACGGCGGCCGTCTACACGATCGGTTCCTCTGGGCGCGGTGCCGCCTCACCGGTCACGCTCGTCCTCGCCGGTGTCGCCCTGGCCGCGGTACTGACGGCGTTCTCGACCTTGGTGATGCTCATGGACGAGGAGACCTTCCGGGCCTTCAGGAACTGGGGGCTCGGATCGATCGCCCGTACCTCGATCGCCGACACGCTCTCCGTGCTGCCGTTCATCGCCGTCGGGCTGGTGATCGCCTTCTGCCTGGGCGGAGCGCTGAACGCCGTCGCTCTCGGCGACGACCAGGCGGCGTCGCTGGGCGCCGGCGTCATCCGTACCCGCGTCGCCGGGATAGCCGCGGTCACACTGCTCGCGGGCGGGGCCACGGCCCTCACGGGAGGAATCGCGTTCATCGGGCTGATGGTCCCTCATGTCGTGCGCTGGTTCACCGGGCCGGACCAGCGGTGGATCATCGCCTACACCGTCCTGGCCTCGCCGACCGTGGTCCTCGCCGCCGATGTGATCGGGCGTCTCGTCGCCCGCCCCGGAGAGATCGAGGCAGGCGTGCTGACAGCCCTGATCGGCGCCCCCGTGCTCATCGCACTCGTACGCCGTAGAAAGGCGGCCGGACTGTGAACCGCTCCACCTCCCCGCCGAAACCGATCGACTTCGGCTACCGGCACTTCCACCTCCGGATCGGCGGCCTCGTCGCGGCACGCTTCAGCCTCCGAAGCCTCGCCGTCAACGCGGTACTCACGACGATCGCCCTCGGCGTCGCGGTACTGTCCCTCGGCTTCGGCGACTATCCGCTCACCCCCGTCCAGGTCGTACGAGCGCTCGCCGGGCAAGGCGACGACTTCCACCGGATGATCGTGGCCGAATGGCGGCTGCCGATGGCGATCGGCGCGGTCCTGTTCGGCGCGCTGCTGGGGATCGGCGGGGCGGTCTTCCAGTCCCTCACCCGCAACCCCCTCGGGTCGCCGGACGTGATCGGATTCGACGCCGGCTCCTACACCGGCGTCGTCATCACGATGCTGCTCCTCGGCTCCCACCACTACTGGTCGGTGGCGACGGCGGCGATCGCGGGAGGTCTTCTCACCGCGGGCGCGGTCTATCTGCTCGCCCATCGGCGGGGTGTGCAGGGGTTCCGGCTGATCATCGTCGGTATCGGCGTCTCGGCCATGCTCGGATCGGTCAACGCCTACCTCATCACCCGTGCCGACATCGACGACGCCATGAGCGTCGGGTTCTGGGCGGCGGGTTCACTGAGCCGCGTGGGCTGGGACGCCCTCGTCCCCGCCCTGATCGGCGGAGCGCTCGTCCTCGGATGCGTCACCGCACTCGCCCCGGCGCTACGACAGCTGGAACTGGGTGACGACGCGGCCCTCGCCCAGGGGGTCGGCGCCGCCCGCGCCCGGCCGGCGCTCCTGATCGTCGGGGTCGCCACGACCGCGCTGGTGACCGCCGCGGCCGGACCGATCGGATTCGTCGCGCTCGCCGCGCCGCAGCTCGCCCGCCGTCTGACCCGCACTCCGGGGGTGACGGTCGCCTCCGCCGCGTTCATGGGCGCCGCCCTCGTCGCCCTCGCCCACGCGTCCTCGCTGGCGATCGCGCAAGCGTACCGGCCCGTGCCCGTCGGCCTGATCACCGTCTGCCTCGGCGGCCTCTACCTGATCTGGCTGCTGATCCGCGAAACGAGACGAAGCATATGAGCCCTTCCCCCACCGCGACGCGCGTACAGCCGTCGAACCGTCCCCGGCTACGCGCGGAGGATGTGACGATCGGATACGGCGAACACCCCGTCAACACGCGGCTGTCCGTGCGGATCCCGGACGGATCGTTCACGGTCGTCGTCGGCCCGAACGCCTGCGGGAAGTCCACGCTGCTGCGCGGACTCGCCAGACTTCTGCGGCCCACGAACGGACGGATCGTCCTCGACGGCCAGGACATCCACACCTACAAGGCGAGGGACGTCGCGCGGCGGCTCGGGCTCCTTCCGCAGTCCTCGCTCGCCCCCGACGGCATCCGCGTCGCCGACCTCGTCGCCCGCGGCCGCTACCCGTATCAGAGGCTCATCCGCCAATGGACCGAAACCGACCAGCGGACCGTCGCCGAAGCGATGGCCGCGACCGGCGTCGACGAGCTGTCCGCGCGCCTGGTCGACGAGCTCTCGGGCGGGCAACGCCAGCGCGTCTGGGTCGCGATGGCGCTCGCCCAGCAGACGGACATCCTCCTCCTCGACGAGCCGACGACCTTCCTCGACCTGACCCATCAGATCGAGCTGCTCGAACTCTTCACCGACCTGCACCTGGCCGGCCGGACCCTCGTCGCGGTGCTGCACGATCTCAACCAGGCGGCGCGGTACGCGACACACATGATCGCGATGAAGGACGGCACCGTCGTAGCCGAGGGCCCGCCATCCGATGTCGTCACCACGGAACTGGTCGAGGACGTCTTCGGGCTGCGATGCCTCATCGCCGCCGATCCCGTCGCCGGCACCCCCCAGGTCGTTCCGATCGGACGCGACCGTCGGACGCGACCGTTCGATCCGGCGGGAGGACGCCCATGAAGCCTGAACACGAGAGCCGGTCGCGGCCGACCGGGCGCTCGCCTCTCGCGCGTGCGCTGCTTCCCAGCCTCCCGACGCTCGGCGTCGCCGCGTTCCTCGCCGCTCTGTCCGGGCTCTGCGGTCTCGGCGCGCTCTGGTTCACGGTACGGCTCCTCACCGACCCGACGCCCGCGTACGCCGTCCGGGCCTGTGCCGCGTGGATCACCGGCGGACTGCTGTCGGCCGTGTCCTCATGGACGGCTCACCGGGGCGAAGCGCGTTTCGCGGCACGCCTGCGACACGACGTCGCGGAACACCTCGTCCGGATGCCGACGAGTGCTCTGGCCAGGCGCGGCGGTGACGCGCTGCGCCGCCTGGTCTCCGACGACATCGCGGCGCTGCATCACACCGTCGCCCACCTGCCCGCCGAGACCGCGACGCTCGCGGTCGTCCCCCTGGCGAGCGCGATCGTCCTCCTCACCGTCGCGGGGCCGGCCGCGCTGCTCGCCCTCGTCCCGGGGCTGCTCGCCGCCTGCTACCACCTGCTCGTCGTCCCACGGACCTCCGCACGCCACGGGGCCGAGAGCGCCCGGGTGATGAGCGACATCGTCGCCGCGGTCGACGACCACGCCCGCGGAGTCCGGATCTGCCGCGTCTACGGGGCCCAGGGCGGCGCGGCGGCCGGATACGCGGCGGCGACCCGGCACTTCACCACGGGAATGGTCCGCTGGGTGGGACGGGTCGCGACGCTCGCCGCCGTCGCGGGAGCCCTGCTCCAAGCAGCCGCGACCTACGCCGTCGCGTACGCCGTCGGCCACGGCGAGGAACCCGCGACGCTCGCCGCGATGCTGCTGTTCGGCCTGGCGACCGTCACCCCGGCGCTGCGCCTCGGCCATGGGCTCGACTACGTCCGGGCGGGCCGCGCCGCCGCGGACCGCATCGCCGAGGTGTTCCGGGAACCCACCGTCACGCTCTCCTCGCGTCGAGCCGGCGAAGAGGCGACCACCACGGGAACGGCCCTGGTCCGCCTCACGGTCGGGAACCCCGAACACGTCCTGGTCCACGACGTCACGCATACCTTCGAGCCGTCGACGATCACCGCCGTCACCGGACCCAGCGGAAGCGGCAAGACGACACTCCTCCGGGTCGTCGCCGGACTCGAATCGGCCACCGCGGGGACTGTCGTCCTCCCGCCCGCCTCGACCGCGCGGTCATCCGCGCACGCGCCGTCAGGACCGGTTCTCCTCGTTCCGCAAGGCGGCGACGTACTCCCCGGGACGGTCCGCGACACCCTCCGCCTCTCCGCTCCCGACACGGACGACCGGGACCTCACCGAAGGGCTCCGGCGGGCACAGCTCGACATCCCGCCCGGAACGGAGACGACAAACCTCTCCGGCGGCGAGAGACAGCGCGTCGCACTGGCGCGGGCCTTCCTCACCGACGCGCCCGTGATCCTCCTCGACGAACCCACCAGCGCACTCGACGAGCGGACAGCCGCCCGGGCCATGGCCGAGCTGCGGCTCCTCGCCGACGAAGGGAAGACGCTGATCATCGTCACCCACGACCTCCGGCTCGCCGCGGCCGCGGACGAACGACTCACGCTCACCGAGGGGCACCTCACGACCACCGGAGGACGTCGATGATCACGCCCCCGCCCCGGGCACTGCCCGCCGCGGCGAAGCGGCGACTGATCCGGATCTCGTTCGGCTGGGCGGTCGTCGCCGTCGCGGAAGCGGCCGCGTACACGGCACTCGCCACGGCCATGACGAACGGACAGCCGCCCGGACCGGTGCTCGGCGCGGCGGCCGTGGCCGTCGCGACGACCGTGCTGGTCTCGCGCAGCGGCTATCTCACCGGCGCCCGGCTCGCGGGCGACCTCTACGACGCGCTCGGCACCGCGTTCGCGCGAGCCAGGCTCTCCTGGTTCACGGAGACCAACCGCGCACTGACCGGGACCGTCGCCGGACGCGCCATCCCGACGCTGATGAGCGTGCCCGCACATCAGCTGCAGACCTTCATCCTGTCGCCGCTGATCCCCCTGCTGCTGCTCGCGGGCATCGGGATCGTCAACGGGCCGTCCGCGATGCTGTTCGTGGGCGCGCTCCTGGCCGTGGCCTTCGTCGCGCAGAGCGTCGCCCAGCGCGCCCTGGCAAGGGCGGACGCCGACCGGGGCGAAGCCGAACAAGCCGCCGCCACGGCGTCACTGGAGTTCGTCGATCATCTCGAACTGCTCCGGACGGCCGCGGGCCCCGAGCGAGCCGTCGCCCGCCTCACGGCCACCTGGCGGGCTCAGGAAGCCGCACTCGCGCGCACGAACAACGCCTCCGCACCGGCGACCCTCGTCTCCGGCCTCGCCGGCGCCTTTCCGCTCGCCGGAGTCGTCGTGCTCCTCGCGGTCACGGGAATCGACGACCCCGCGGCGGCGCTCGCCCTCGTCATCCTGACCGGGCGGGCCGCGGCACCGCTGGACGCACTCGCCCTCGCGGGCCTGACGGTGAACGACCTGCGCACCACGGTCCGGCAGTACGGCACCGTGACCGGCGCGCCCACTCTGCCGGAGCCCTCGCGGAGCGCCCCGCGCAAGGGCCACGAACTGGAACTCGCGGGCGTCTCGCACGCGCCCGTGCTCCGCGATGTCTCCGCCGTCATCCCCGAAGGGGCGAGGGTGCTCATCACCGGCCCGACAGGAAGCGGCAAGAGCACCCTGCTCAACCTGCTCATGCGCTTCGACGACCCCGAGCAGGGGCGGGTGACACTGGGCGGAGCCGCCCTGACGGACCTGCGTTACGAAGACCTCGCCGCGCACATCGCCTACGTCCCTCAAGATCCGATCGTGTTCGACGGCACCATCGCCGAGAACATCCGGCTCGGCAACCCCACGGCCACCGACGACGAGGTCCTCGAAGCCTCCCGAACGGCACAACTGGACACCGTCGTCACCCGGTCTCCGCACGGCATCCATCAGCACGTCGGACACCACGGAAGCGCGCTCTCCGGCGGGGAACGCCAACGCGTCGCCATCGCTCGCGCCCTTCTGAAGAACGCACCGATCCTCATCCTCGATGAGGCGACGGCGGCACTCGACACGGCAGTGGAAGAGCGCATCGTGAAGTCGCTACGGCAACTGCCCAGTACGATCATCGCAGTTTCCCATCGCGACACCGGCGTCTGGGACGCCACGGATGTCATCACCCTTCGTGGGCACACCCCCTGCGCACGAGGCGACGAGGACCGACGCCGATGACTCGAATCGGGTGCGGCAGGGGCGCGGCACGACGAACCAGGGGTACCGGCACCGCTCGCGCTTGAGCCGTGCCTGTGCCCTGGTGACGTCGTACGAAAGGCTCTTGGCCCGCTGATGATCGAAGAAGCCCGGCGGAGCCTTCGAGGACACCGAGGCATGTCGCCTGCGCGTCGGTACGCCTGCGCAGACACGGCGTACCTCGGCCGCGGTCGGGACGCCTGCGCGGACGCGCCGTACCTCTCAGGAGAGGTACGGCACCACGGCCGCGGCGACCAGACCGCAGCCGAGGTAATGGTCCAGCATGTGGAAGTCGACCGCGGCGATGTGCTCCTCGTGGTGGGCGTCGACGTCGAACCGGTCGCCGAGTCGCCGGGGGACGGCCACCAGGTCACCGGGGTCCGCGATGTTCACCCAGCGCGCCAGGCGGGACGGTCGGCTGCCTCGCCCGTCTCGCGGCGTCGGATCCAGCATCTCGAACACGCCGCCGGGCAGCCCGAGCGGCGATCCGAGGGTCACCAGCAGTTCGACCTGGGGCAGCGCATGGGCGTGCAATGCCTCGTAGGCGACGATCGAACCGAGCGAGTGGGCGATGACCACCTTCGCCCCCGACGCCTGCACCGCGTCCGCGACCACGCGGCGGGCACCCTTTCGACGCGCCGGAGAAGCCAGGTAGCCGTACACCTCGGGCAGCAGGGCGACGGCCACCCGGGCCGTTCGCTCGGCCGACGCGGAGCCTCGCTGGGCGAACCATGCCAGCGCCTGACGGACCGGCATCGTGCCGAATGCCTGCCCCTCGGGCGGGTCCTCCGGCAGACCCGCCGCACGCAGCCAGGCCAACAGCAGAGCCTGTTCGTCGGCACTGAGATCGTCCACGTCGTCCACCACGGACTGTGCTTCGGCGTCGTTGAGGAGATCGGCGTAGTAGGCGGCATGAACGCGCGGTGAGGCCACGTGCCCGAGGCCGGCCGCCCGGTAGCCGTTCGCGAGGGCCCCGGCCCACTTCTCCGCGAGCACGGCCGCGGCCTCGGTCACGGGGACCCCCGGCAGCCAGTTCCGTACGCCGTGAACGACGACCACGTCGTGCTGTGTCACCTTGTTTCCTCCCCTGAAGCGGACCAGTCGAAGTACGAGACGCGCGATCCGGACGCGGCGAGCATCCCCGAGGAGGAGACCGCCAGCGGGCCCGTCCCGCCCGGAACCCGGACTTGTCCGAGTGGCTCCGATCGGTCGAATGGCGCCCAGGCACGGATGGTTCCGTCGTAGGAGGCGGTCACCACCCGCATGCGCCCGCCGCGCCGTGCGACGTGCAACCGCTCGAGCGGCAGGTCGGTGGCCTCGAAGGAGAACGCCGGGCGCCGGTCGGCGGTGAAGTGTCCGGTGACCCACCCTGACTCCAGCCCGCGCACCAGCACCGGCTCCCCCTCGTGCAGTCCGTACAAGGCGGCGATCACCTGTGGCTCCTCCTGGAATACAGGAACCTCCGGAAAACCCGGACCGTCGTTCCCGAGACCCGACAGCTCCGTGCGGATGAGTACGGGCAAGGGCTGTCCGACGTCGACCCGCCGGAGTTGTTCGGGGTGTTCGGCGTCCGCGAGGTACAGGCTGCCCGTGAAGTCGCGGACAGCCAGGAGGGGTCTGCCCCCGAGACTGGTCCAGAACAGGTGGCGTGGCCGTACGGACCAGCGCCAGGAGTGCCGGACGCTGCCGTCCGTCATGTCGACGGCCCGAGCCGTCCCCCTGACGTCGCCCACGAAGGCCACAGGCCGGTCCCGCACGACTCCCGCCGTGGCCGACTCCGCGTACGGATACCGGCCGGTGGACAGGCAGAGCCCGTCCTCGGTGTCCCAGGTGTGCAGCGCACCGCTCACGTCCAGGCTCAACGCGAACTGCCGGTCCCGGTGGCCGGTCATGGCGACACAGATCACGTCGTCGTCGTGTCCCTCCCAGGGGGCGAGCCGCTCCGCACTGTCGATGCGGTTGAGCACGATGACCCCGTGGTACTTCGACTCGGCGACCGCGAGCAGCCGGGCACCGTCACCGGCGAGGGCCCGCAGTCTCGTGCCCGCCGGGTGGAGGTGGGACCGCACGAGGCCGCCCGGCAGCGCCGGGTTCCGCAGCGAACGGACCTCGACCCGCTCGGCCCGTCCGATCGCGAGATGCTCCTCGCCGTTGATGTCGAGCAGCGCCGTGACCTGGTTCATGCCTGCGGAGTCCGGTACGTCCAGCACGGTGCCCGTGTCCATGTTCAGGACGCGGACACCGTCGTCCGCGCAGGTGACGACCGTGCGGTCGGTGCCGTTCCGGCTCGGCAGGAGGGTGTGCACGGAGGCGGAGTGCACGCGTCTGCTGCGATGGTCGCCACCGTCGGCGTCCCACAGTTCGACCGTGCCCACCGAGGTGCCCACGATCACCGTGGGGGTGCCGTCGAGTTCCGCGAGGGCGACCACGTCGGCCGAGGCGGCATGCTCCATCTGGAGCATGTACGGGTGTTCCTCGTCGCCTTCACTCGCGTCGAACCAGGTCCAGAGGAGGTCCACGTGCCACAGCCGTTCGCCGGTCCGTGTGTACAGGTAGAGCTCCTGCCGCGCGCAGACCGCCACGACCGGGGTGCCGCGGAGCGTGCCGAAGGCGATGGCCGTCACCGGGGCGGGCAGGGAATCCGACCAGGCGATCCGCCGATCGTCCAGGTGCCATACGGTCAGTTCGCCCGCCGCGGTGCCGACGGCGACCAGGAGGGTGTCGTCGGACGTCCCGGCCGAGAGCGCGGTGACCTCCTGGCCGTAGACCCGGAGTTCGTCCACCAGCCCTCCTGTCCTGGTGTCCCATACCTGTACACCGCCCCCCGCGTGCGCGGTCACCACGACGGGTCCCTCGTCGGACGGGACGAAGACCGCCCGTTCGGGGTGGCTCAGCGCGCGCTCCGTCTCCCGGGACTGGGACCCCCACTGGAGGACGAGCGGATCCGGTGGCCGGCTGTCCGGGCTGCGCAGAGCGTCGAGGCCGTGCTCCAGCCACTTCTCCTCCGCGCCGACGGCGCTGTTGCGCAGCCACTCCCAGCGCACCCAGGGGTCCTTCTGGGGCGCGAGCGCCGATTCGATGACCCGTGCGGTGTTCCGGGCCCGTAGGGAGCGGGCGTGCGGCAACTGCGCGCGCAGCTCCGTGGGGCTCGCGTGCACGAGGAACGCGGGCGACTTCAGCAGCTCGTCCAGTCGCCCGGCGGCCACCGCGTGCTCAGCGGCGTGCCGCAGTACGTACGGCAGGGCCAGGTCCCACGCCGGGTCGCCGCGTTCGTCCTTTCCGGGGACCGTGGCCACCAGGGCGTCGAGGAGTGCGCCGTGGTCCGACGAGGCCGGAGCGAGGTGGTCGGACAGACTCTGGTGGAAGAACCGGTAGAGCCGGCGTCCGTCGGTGTCCTTGCCGGAGCGGACGTAGAACGCGGCCGCCTCGATCGCCTGCTTGACGTCCGCGAGGTCGGGAGCCTTCTGTCCGGGAGCGGTGAACGCCTCCGCCACGGCACGGATGATCTCCAGGGGCATGCCCTGGCCGCGGCCGTGGGCGAGGGCGCGCAGCACGGCGTGGATGGCCGGCCGGTCCTTCGCCAGCACCCCCAGATGGAGATCGAGCATGCCGGGCAGGCCGTCGGGGACGCGCCGGACCGCCTCGTCCGCCTCCAGCGCGGTGTCGTGTTCGCCGAGGTAGTGCGCGAACACCGAGGCGAGCAGGAAGCCACCGCCGTGCGGAACGGCCGACAGCCTCCTCGCGACCGCCTTCGCCACGTCGTCCCGCAGCCCGGCCGTAGGGCGGCCGACGTAGCCGGGGGCCTCCTCCAGGAGGTCGGCCAGGTAGTTGCGGAGATCGGACTCGTGTTCCTCCCGGGGGGTACGGTCGAGGTCGACGCGGTCCGTCACATACGACGACCGCGGCCCGAGTTCGGGAAACCTGTCCCACCAAGGACGCACCCCGATCACGACTTTGCACACCGGGGGCCGGTCGCCGTCGGCGCCCTTCTGGGCCAGCGGCAACAGGACCGTGCGCAGCAGCTCCGTGTCGAGCGACGCCTCGTCCAGGGCGTCGACGATCACGACGGCCGGCGTGCCCGCTCTCCGGTGGCGCAGTTGTTCCAGCATGCCCTCGATCGTCCAGCCTCGCACCGGCCCGTTGCTCAGGCCGAGTTGGCGGGCGATGGACGCGACCACGGCGGCGGGGTCGCGCTGCCGGGCGTGGACGGCGGCGAGCAGCGGATGCCGGTCGAAGCGCAGATGGCGGGGGACGACGGAACGGATCGTCCGGGACACCTCGGCGAGTTGGGGGTGCGCCAGGCAGGCCAGGACACCCAGCAGGGCGGACTTCCCGGATCCGGGACTGCCGGTGACCACCATGGTCCGCGGCGCCCGGTCGTCCTCCAGCCACTCCTTGAGCTTCGCCAACTGCCGTTGCCGGCCGGTGAAGAAGCAGCGGCCCGCGATGTTCTGCTGGTGCGGTGTTCCGGAGGCGCGGGAGACGAAGTGCAAGGGGTCGAGCGCGGGGTCGACGGCGGACGCGAACTGCCACAGGCCGTTCTCCAGATGCTGCTGGTACCGGCCGGCCGGGGTTTCGCGGAAACCCGGGTTGCGGAGAAAGGGCGGTACCGGGACGTCGGCCTCGGGGTGTGCCGTCCGTAACACCCTCTGGGGAGGACCGCCCTGTGTGCGTGCGAGGCGGGCCAGCTCTCGGTCGATCTCCTGCGCGAAGGTCTCGACCGGCACGTGTGTCAGACCGGGAGACAGGTCCAGCCAGCCGAGCCGCAGCCGCTCCAGGACGGCGACGGTGGCTTGTGAGAAGCGTGCCCCGTATGCCTTGCGGTCCTCGGCGCAGGCGGCGATGACCCAAGCACGTCTGCGATCCGCCGGCAGGCCGTGCATCCACTGTTGCAGGGGGGCGCGGCCGGCGCCGCAGACGTCGAGGAGGAACAGTACGGGAGGCCCGCCGTCGGTGTTCTCCACTTCCTGGAGCCACGCACCGATGTCGGCGGCCGTACGGTCGGGGCGGCGGGAATCGGTGTTCTTGGCGGCCAGGTAGAGGGAGTTGCCGACCCGGCCGTTGATGCCGTGCCCGATGAAGTGCACGATCAGCCCGGTGCCGTTTCGCGCGCAGTCGTCGTAGGTGAACTCCCAGAGGTTCTGGAGGTCTTCGTGCACGAGGTCGAGGCGAGGGCTGTCGGCGTGCAGTGACACTCCGGGATGCCGGCCGAGTAGGGCGGCCAGCTCCGGTGCGACCGTTCGCACCGACGGCAAGGGGGCCAGTGGGGGCCGGGCCAAGGGGTCGTCGGGCAGTCGCTTGCTTTCGTCGAAGGTACTCATGCCGACTACGAGCGCTCTGACCACGGACCCTCCCCTGCCCCCTTGTGTACCGGATTCTAGAAGCACGGCGAGGGTCGAGGACCACCCCCGCTCACTGCGCCGCGCGCCCGTCAGCGGGCCGCCCGGCCAGTGGGCCGCCCCGTCGCCACAACGACCTGGACGTCCACACCCGGACCGGCTATGACGCGGTCGGCCGTGGCCGAGTTGGGGACCGGACTGATTCCCTGGGGTCGGGAGAACCAGGGGACACGTTCTTCTGGCTTGCTGACGTGTCGGACCCGGATGACTGGCCGATCGTCGCCCGGATGGCCGACGACTATGAGCCGGAGGACTGGCGCCGCTACGACATGCCGGTGGCCGAATTCCTCGGCAGAGTGCGGCTGGAACCGGGCTTCCGCCCCTTCGGAGTGGCTCGGTGGTTTCCCCGGCCGTTCTTCGGTTCATTTCCGGAGGATTCCGGCTGACGGCACATCAGCGGGTGTGTATCGCGCCGTCCGGAGCACCCTCGGGTAGGAGGCCGCTGAATCACGACTCGGCGCGGCGGGGCGGGCCCGTGAGTGCCGAGTCGTCCTCCGCGGGCCCCCGATGCCGTGGGCTGTTGCTCAGTGGTCGTCGGTGATGGTGGTGGCGATGCCGTTGCGGATGACCACCTCGGCGCTGAAGCCCTTCTTGGCGGCCTTCTCCAGTTCGGCCTCGTTGCACTGGATGCCCCCCTGGCCGCCTTCGCCCGTGTTGCTGTCACCGCAGACGTCTCCGTATCCCCAGATCATGGTCTTGTCGGAGAGGAGGAACTGCTGCTCGACGCCCTTCATGTCCGAGACGGTGTACTTGCCCGGCGCCAGGTAGGAGACATTGCCGAACCAGGTTCCGTTGACGCCCTTGCCCTTGTTGATTCCCTCGACGACGGTGTCACGGGAGCCTGTTCCGGAGGACGAGCCCGAATCCGATCCGGAGGAACCGGAGCCGGAGGACCCGTTGCCCTGCTGGCCGGCGCGCCGCTCGGTCACCAGGGTCGCGATGCCGTTCCTCAGCTCCACATCGGCGTTCACGGCGCCCTTCCCGGCGGCCGCCTCCAGCTGGTCGAGCGTGCACGGAGCGTCGACCTTGGACCCCGCCTCGCCGCAGATGACACCGGCGCCGTAGACCTCGGTCTCGTACGCGACCAGGAACTGCTGGTCGGTCTTGCCCGGGACGGACACGATGTACTTGCCGGGCGCGAGAAGGGTGACCTTGCCGTTCTTGAACGAACCGCTGACGCCCTTCTTCTGGTTCTTGGTGTCCGACGCCTTCTCCGCTGCCGCCGGAGTGCCGGCCGTGCTCGTCGCGTCGCCCTTGCCCGACGGCTTGTCGCTCGTGCCGTTCTGGCACGCCGCCATCAGCAGCGCGGCGCTGATCGCTGCGGCGGTGACGGCGGCCTTGCGCAGGTGACGGTTCATCAAGAGATCCTTAGCGATGGTGTGCGGTCCGGGTGAAGCAGGGCGCCGAGGTGTGTCCGCCGCCGCGCGCTTCCTGATGTCTATGAGGCGAGCGGAGAGCTGAACGTCGCACCCGTCTCCCCATCAGGACAGCGCCGTGGCAGGCCCGTTACAGAGCAACCGAGACACCGGATCCGCCGCCAGAGGAGTCGAGGATGGGCCGCTGACCGACATCACGTCCCTCACCGGGGCGCGCGTCGGCTGGGAGGTCGAGCCCGTGGTCATGGGCGGCACACGCTTCGACAACGCCCTCGCCGGCGAACCCGGGTTCCCACGCAGGCTTCGGCCCCGGGTTCCCACGCAGGCTTCGGCTACAGCATCCACGAGCGCTACGGGAGCCTCACCGTCGGTCTCGACGGCGACAGCCCGGCGTCTACCGTCACCGTGACATTCACCAGTGGTGGACGGCCGCCGCGGACAGGGCGGTTCGGAGCCAGGCCGTCGGCGCGGAACGCCCGGAGACCCGCGGGGACTGCCGGTCGGGCGCATGGCAGGTGATGTCCCTCGACGGCAGTTTCCCGGTCGTCAGATACGCGTCGGCCACGGCGATCGCGCAGGGGTCGGGGTCACCTGCGTACACCCCGTGGCCCCTGCCGCCCTCGACGAAGACCAGCCGCGAGCCCTTCATCGCCCGGCTCAGGCTCCGGCCGGAGGCCGGCGGGGTCGCGATGTCCCACTCGTGCTGGAGGATCAGCGCTCCGACCCTGTTGTCCACGACCGTGGCCGGCTCAAGTCCCCGGTCCCAGAAGGCACACGGCTTGATGTTGGCGGCATAGTCCCCCATCAAGGGATTGCGTGCCCTTTCTCGGATCGCGTCATGCCGGTACCGCTCCGGATCCCTGGGCCAGCCGGTCGTCACGTCACCGCAGAACAGCGACCACACGGCCGAGCCGTACTCGTCGAGCGGGACGTCCGGCATGGTGGGCGGCGGGGGGACGGAAGGACCGGAGTGTCCCTCGGCGGCCCGCCTGATCCCGGCGACGAACTCCGCCGCCTCCCGGGGCAGGTGGATCCACGAAGCCGTTCCGCTCCGGAGTTCGTCACTGCCGTACCGGACGCCGTCCAGTTCGACGGGTTCCCGGCCCGCCCGTGCCACCAGGCCCCAGAACGTCTCGCGGACTTCGTCGGGTGTGCTCCCCAGGTGGTATGTGGCCGACCGTGCGGCGGTCCACTCCGTCCACGCCGTGAAGGCGTGCTCCGCGGCCCTGACCTGCTCCCGGAACATGTCCCGCCAGACCAGCCCGGGGCCCACCGGGCTGTCGAGGACGAAGCGGTCGGCACGATGAGGGAACAGTTGCGTGTACACGGCCCCGAGGTAGGTTCCGTAGGAGAGGCCCATGTAGGAGATCTTCCTCTCCCCCAGGGCCGCCCGGATGGCATCCATGTCGCGTGCCGTGTTCCGGGTGGTGATGTACGGAATCCGGTCCGCCGACGAGGAGGCGCGGCATTTCTCGGCGACCTTGCGTGCCCACGCCACCACCTCGTCGAACTGCTCCGGCCGGTACGGATGGTTCTGCCGCCACGCCTCGTCCTGGGTCAGACCGCAGGCCACCGGAGTACTGCGTCCGACGCCGCGCGGGTCGAAGCCGACGAGGTCGTAACGGTCCTGTACGGCCTTCGGGAGGGTCGGCTGCATCATCAGGGGATAGGTGAGGCCCGGTCCACCCGGACCCCCGGGATTGAACAGCAGGACACCACGGCGCTTCTCCGGAACGCTCGTCCGGACACGGGACACGGCGATGTCGATCTTCCGGCCGCCGGGGCGCCTGTAGTCCAGCGGCACCTTCAGCGTCGCGCACTCCAGCGAGGCCGGGGTGTCCGGGCCACAGCCCGCCCAGACGAGCCGCTGTGGCGGGGACGATCCCGCGACAGGGGCGGAGTCCTCGGTCGCGGTGGAGGCGGTGGCCGGGGTCGCGGTGGGTCCGGGGGCGAGGGCGGCCACCGCGCTCACCGTCAGAGCCAGCACGGGCAGGACCAGCAGTCGTCGCAGCGGCACAGGATTCCTTCCGGTCGGTACCAGGGGCCGCCTCCCGCGGAATCGACGCCCTCGCGGGGACGGGGACGGGGAGAGGGCAGCATCAGATCCCGGAGGCAGCTGCGGAACCGCCCCCGGCGACTGTCGAGAAGTGCCCCCGGTCGGCCTGCGGCGATCCCGTGTGCCGACCGCTGCCGGGGCGGGGCGGCCGCCCGACGGCTGTACTGAACGGACACGCGCTTCCTCCGGCTTCTCGAGCCGCCCGACTCGGTGATCCGGATCATTCTTCTCGCCCGCGATCCGGATGTCCTTGTCGTTTCGTGCACACTCGTTGTCCGTTCGCGCACAGCGCGAAGGCACCTGCCATTCCGGTCCCGTACCGCCGTGCCCCGCGCATCGGGGCCGCACTGGCGTATCGGGTGATTCGCGAGCGCTCGCGCCCGGCCGACGGCCTCCTTGAGGACGGGTCGGCGTGGTGTGCATCAGCACGGCGGTGCGGTGCCCCTCACCGGCCGTGGGCCGTCGGGCGGCCGTGCGGTCGGTGAGGGGCTCATCTCATACGTGTTGCCGACAGGTCCGCCGGACGGGCGTGGTCAGCGGTTCTCAGGGGGTGCAGACGACGCCCGTGCACTGGCCGGGTTTGGAGTTGCCGCTGGCCAGATTGCCTCCGCCGTCGACGTTGCCCGAGTCGGCGTAGATACCCCAGCTGCCGTTGCCACGGGCGGTGTTGGTCTGAATGGTGTGGACGGACTTCGATACGAAGATGCCGTCGCCGAGGTTGGCGTTGGCGGTGTTGCCGACCAGACGGTTGCCGGTTCCGGCCGCCGCGTCTCCGACGACGTAGATGCCCTGTGAGCCGTTGCGGTTGGCCTGGTTGAGTTCGAGGAGGTTGTTGAGTGAGCGCTCCAGACTGATGCCGTCCCCGGTGGTGTCGTTCGCGATGTTGGACTGGATCAGGTTGTTGTCGGAGTCGCTCAACTCGATGCCGCCGGTGTTGCCGCTGACGTCGTTGCCGGTGATCGTGCTGCCGTCGGAGGACTGGAGGAAGATGCCGCTGTCGCCGCTGCCCTGGAAGGTGTTGGACAGGATGCGGTTGCCGGTGGAACCGGAGACGGTCAGCGCGGCATCCGCGTTCTGGGTGGTCGAGTTGCTCTGGACGAGGTTGTTGTTCGAGCCGAGCCGTAGGACGAACGCGCCGTCGCTGCTGCCGCCGACGGTGTTGGTCAGCAGGGTGTTGCTGCTGGAGCCCTCCAGGACCAGGCCGGCGTCACCGCTGCCGGTGATCTGATTGCCCTCAAGGCGGTTGCCGGTGGAGTTCTGGACGAAGACGCTCTCGCCCTGGTTGTTGCTGATCGTGTTGTCGGCGATCACGTTGTCGCTCGATCCGCCGGTTACCGTGACGCCCCTCTTGGACTGCCGGTCGATGAGGTTGCCGCGTACACGGTTGTTGTTGTCGGCGTCGTCGAGTTCGACACCAGAGAACTCGTTGTTCTGGATGGTGAGTTCTTCGACGATGGCGCCTGACGTGCCGGGGTTGAGTCTCACTCCGTAGTCGAACTCCTGCACCTCGGCGGGAGTGTTGCTGCCGTTGGTGACGGTGACGTTGTCGAACCCGCTGTTGCGGATCCCGACGCCCAGGCCGACGCCGTCGACGGTGTGTCCGTTGAGGTCGATGGTGATGCCGTTACTGCCGACGACCAGACCATCGCCGGGACAGTTGAGCAGGTCGGCGTCGAGAACGACGCTGGTCGTGACTGTCTGACCGCAGGAGAGATGCGCGGCGTACGCCGCCGGCGCGGACATCGACACACTGATGAGTGCGGTGGCCCCCACCACTGCTAACCACCCTGAAGACAGTGTCTTGGAAAGGCGAATCATGCAGAGACTCCTTCTGCCATGGCGTTGCGGACCGGCCTCACGGGCCGGGCACGGCCCGTTGAGGGTTGCGATGAGGCGGTTGGCTCGCCCCCTGCACAGGGTCAAGCGAAAGCATGCCCGAGGCAATGAAACGGAAAAGAATGTCCTGATACGGGCAGAGACTGACCGAATCGGCCATTCTCGACACAACTGTCATACCGGCTCGCCGAACCCTTCCTGTCCGGCTTGACGGGGCCCCTGCCCCTCGAAGCCGACCCGTCGTGGGCGTCGGCGGGCCGGGAACCGCCTCGGGCGGCCGCGTGCGGCGCCCTACAGCGCGCCGATGTGTACGGCGTTGCCTCGGGGGGACGCCCGGCCGGACCGGTGCAACGGGGAGCCGGGACATGGGAATCGGCGATTTCATCAGTGAGTGGCCTTTCGGCGAAAGACTGGTCGCTCCGGCGGTCCATCCATTCCCTCCGATTCCACGAGTATGCGGCCCGAGGCGATCATCTTCACTTCGACACACCTGAAATGCAAAGCGGAACGGTATACAGGATGACATTCGAGAACTGCAAACCATACGATCACCTTTACTGATCGTCGCTCGCATCCCCCGCTGATCCCCGAGGCGATTTACCGCGCGGAATGCCAGAGCCCCTGCCGAGCGTTTGGCTATTTCCTATTACGCGGAGGGCTCGACACCCGGTCGGCAGACGGATAACGACTACCGCCATCCGTCCACGAGCCCCACGGAAAGGAAATGAACGAAATCAAGAGAGACGCCTGGCTGCGGAAAATCACCGAAACCGGACCGACCGTGCCGAACGCTCCCCCGCCTTCCGGCGTCCCCAGGTCCTCCACCACGTAGCGCACGTTGGGCCGTGCCCTCTTGGCCCTGGCGTTCTCGATCAGGGGAGCACTCAGATCCAGACCGACGACTTCCTCGAAGCTGTCCGCCAGGGCCTCAACCGCGCGCCCCGAACCGCAGTCCGGAATCCAAGGCACGCTCGCCCTTCAAGCCCAGCCCGAGCAGCCAGGCGGTGTTCCGCCCCGGGAGAAGACTCATAAAGCGATCGTAATCGCGGGCGAACCGGTTGAAGGACTGAGGATCAACTATCTGCGTCATCCCTCTCCCGTACACGACATGGGCCCCCTGAGCCCAGAGGTTCGCCCGGACCGTCGGCGGATCGAATGAGAACTCGCCACGGCTCTCGCCAGATCACGTGCGCACTCGCCAGATCACACGCGACCCGACACGACCCGCTCAGCCGCCGGCCCACCACCCACTCCAAACCGATCCGCTCATCGCCTTTAACGCCCTTATGAATGAATGGTGTTCGTTTCAGTTCATCGAGTCGGCGCGGATTCCTGGGTGAGTTCACGGCTCGTTCCGTCCGCCATGGCCCAGTGGATCAGTACGTGGGACTGCCAGGGGCAGGGCCTCGCAGTCGCTACCAGGCGTCGGTACCGCATCGGCAGCAGTCGGCCGAAGTGCCCTTCGAGACGGTCCGTTTGGGCAACTGACGGAGGCTCTTCGCGTCCCGCCGCCGCACGACCGGCCGCCGGGCGGCGCGGTGGCGCTGGAACAGAAGTCTCCGGTTCCGGGACGGCGTGAGCGGACGGCTGAGCGGCCTCAGCCTTGGACTCGCTCGCGCAATGAGCCAATCGGTGTTCCGCCGTGGGCCCACGGAGTGACGCGCCAGGCGTCGGACGGCGGCTCGGGCGGCAGGCGTGGGGAGAGCTGGTACTCCTGTGCCCCGGGGGGGGAGATGATCCCGACGAACGGAGCCCTTCCCACCATGCGTGGTTCTCCCCGCAGACGGCGCCGCCTCGGCGCCCTGTTCTCGACCGCACTCGTCCTGGGTGCCCACGCGGTCGCCCTCGGCGTCGCCTTCCCCTCCACGGCCAGCGCGACGGTGCCCGGCACACCGGGCCTTCCGCAGCCGCCGACCGTGGTCTACGCGGAGGACTTCGAGAACGGCACCGGCCAGACGCCCATCCTGCTTCCCGCGTACACGGGCGCGGCACCGGTCAACGCCAAGTACACCGCCGCGCCGCCGTGGCTGAGCGCCGCGAACTGCAATGGCATCATCCTCAACCGGTCCGGCGCCAATCAGCCCGCATGCCAGGCCCAGTCCTCGGTCGGCATGGCCGAACTGAAGTTCATGGCGGCCGCTCTGGGGCAGGTCGCGGGCTCCTCCGCCCCGAACAACAACCACGTGGTCTCCGCGTACACGGACGGCGCGAACCCCGGCGCGAACCTGGTCGAGATCCAGACGGTCAACCCGGTCCCCCTGCCGACCTCCAACCGCTTCATCACCTTCTCGGTGGACGCGGCGGCGGTCAACTGCAACGTCTCCGCGCCGCTCCTCAACTTCTTCGCGACGGGCAACGGTCCCGATATTCCGCTCACCACCTCGCCGATCAACCCCTGTACGGACCCCCGGAGCCAGACGTACATGATCGGCCCGCGGGCGATCGAGGCGGGCTCGTTCCCCTCGAACAACTCGGTCCTCTTCACCGGTTCCTCCGTCGGCATCAAGATGACCAACGCCAACGGCAGCGGCCTGGGCAACGACCACGCGTTCGACAACCTCAGAATCCTCGATGTGACGCCGCAGCTCGACAAGGCGTTCAGCCCCACGTCGATCCCGCAGGGCGGCACCTCCACCGTCACCTTCACGGTCACCAACACGACCGACCTGGCGGCGAAGAGCGGCTTCGGCTTCACCGACACCCTCCCCGCCGGGGTGGACGTGGCCGCTGTTCCCAACGCCTCGACGACCTGCGGGGGCACCGTCACCGCCACCGCCGGATCCGACTCCATCGCCCTGAGCGGCGGCGCCCTCGCCGCCGGGGCCAGTTCCTGCACGGTCACGGTCGACGTGACCTCGACCTCTCTCGGGGCCCACGTCAACCAGCCAGCAGACATCACGGTGACCGGGCTCAACCCGCCCGGCCCCGCGACGCTGACGGTCGTGGCCCCCGGCTCCCCGACGATCACGAAGTCCGCCGACGCCTCGACGTTCGCGATCGGCCAGACGATCAACTACACGTACACGGTGACCAACACCGCGGCGACACCGCTCACCGATCTGGACGTGACGGACAGCGGGCCCGGCGCACCGACGGTGACCTGCATGGACACCACGCTCGCCCCGGGCGCGTCGACGACCTGCACCTCGTCCTACGTAGCCACGACGGCCGACGCGGTCACCGGGACGATCACCAACTCGGCGGTCGCCACCGGAACGGTCGGCGGCGCGACGGTCACCGGGCAGAGCAACCAGGTGGTCATCCCACTCCGCTCGGTCACGGTCACCAAGTCCGCGGACCAGCCCAACTTCAGCGCGGCCGGGCAGACGATCAACTACACGTTCACGGTCACCAACGACGGCCGGGTCCCGCTGAGCAACATCTCGGTGACGGACAACGGCCCGGGCGCCCCCACGGTGAACTGCCCGGTGGGCCCGGTGGAGCCCGGTGACTCGGTCGACTGCACCGCGGAGTACACCACGAAGTCCTCGGACGTCACCGCCGGGAACATCACCGACACGGGGACCGTCACGGCGACCGCGCCCGACGGGGAGTCCGCCGACGACACCAGCAACGAGGTCATCATCCCGTTCGTGCCGCCGACGGAGGTGGACCTGGAGGCGGACAAGACCGGACCGGCCACGGTAGGCCCCGGCGGGACCGTCACGTACACCATCACCATCACGAACAACGGCCCCGGTGACTCCTCGGGATACACCGTGAAGGACGTCATCCCCGCCGGTCTCCAGGACGCCTCCACCAGCACCGCCGGCTGCGGCATCGGCGCCGGCACGCTGACCTGCACCGCCGTCTCGCTGGCCGCGGGCGAGAGCACCACGATCACCCTGACCGGTACCGCCCAGTCCGGCGCGACCAGCATCGTCAACACGGCGACGGTCACCGGTGAGGACCCGGATCCGAAGCCGGACAACAACACCAGCACCTTCACCACGAACGTGACGCCGATCGAGGCCGACCTCGCGGCCGCCAAGACCGGCCCGGCCAGCGTGAGCCCCGGCGGCCAGATCACCTTCCAGATCACCGTCTCCAACAACGGCCCCGACGACTCCACCGGCTACACCCTGACCGACACCATCCCGGCAGGTCTGGCCAACGCCGCCACCAGCACCCCCGGCTGCTCCATCGCCGCGGGCGTCCTGACCTGCACTTCCAACGGCCTGCCCAACGGCGAGAGCACCACCGTCACACTGACCGGCACGGCCGCTCCCGGCGCCACCAGCATCGTCAACACCGCCACCGTCACCGGCGACAACGACGACCCGAACCCGGACAACAACACCAGCACCTTCACCACCAACGTCTCGTCCGTGGTGATCACCAAGAAGCAGAACGGCCCCTCCACCGTACGGCCGGGCGACAAGGTCCCGTACACCATCACCGTGACGAACAACGGCGGCGCGACCACGAACGCCTCCTTCACGGACGACCTCTCCGGTCTTCTCGACGACGCCGGTTTCAACAACGACGCCTCGGCCACCGTGGGCTCCGTCACCTTCAACTCGCCCGTGCTGGCCTGGTCCGGCACCCTGGCGCCCGGCCAGACCGCGACCATCACCTTCTCGGTCACCGTGTTCCAGCGGCCGTTCGGCGACCTGCGCCTCGACAACACCGTGGTCTCCACCACGCCCGGCAACAACTGCCCGAAGGGGAGCACCGACAGCCGCTGCACCACGCACGGCAAGGTCAAGGCCAAGGACAAGGACAAGAAGTCGCTGAAGCGGTCGGCCGAGGGGTCCGCGGAAGGACAGACCGACGGTACGGCCGGTACGGACGGGAGGACTCCGGCCCAGCGGGAGCCCGGCGCGCCCGGAGAGCCCCGGCAGGAGCGGAAGTCCGGTACGACGGTCTCCGGCACCGGGCACACCACCGGGACCACGGGACCGACGCACGCCGGCAGGGCGGAGCGCGCCTGACCCATCCCCGTGACCCACGCCTGAACAGCCCCTGAACGGCCCTACCAGACGGCCCCCTCCCGGCGGAGGGGGCCGTCTGACGTGTGCGGCGGTTCGGGCCGTCGGCTCTATGGCATTTTTGATGCCACATTCGCATCATGGCCGACGACACCGACTTCCAGCCCGGCGACGGCCCCAGCAGGAGTCGGCTCACCGAACAGCCCGGCACGCGCCTCCCGTTGACGCGGGCGTGGGCTTGGCACAAGGTGAAGTGCCGTGCCGATCCCGACAGGATGTGGAGTCCATGCGGTTATTGCGACGCACCACGCGAAACGTCAGGCGGGTACCCCCACGTGATCGCCAACCTGCCGACGAGCGAGGCTCCGGTTCGTACCGTCGATCCACCCCGATCGCGGTGCGCCCGACTCCCCCGTGTGTCCGATGAGTTCGGCTCCGGGGACACCGTCGCCACTGTCGGTGACCCGTCACTCGCTCCCCGCCCGCGACGTCCGCGACGTCCGGGGCGTCCGGGGCGTCCGGGGCGTCCGGGGCAGGCTCTGGCCGAGGTACGCGGCGGCGGTCTCGCTCCTCGCGATCACCGGCTGCGCCAGCGGTGTCAACTGCACCGACATAGGCGCGGACTCGGGTGTTTCCGTCACGTACGACCAGACGCCCGGCACGACCTACCGACTGTGCGCCGACGAGATCTGTGAGCGGTGGACCGCGGAGGAACCGGTCCCCTCGCCCGCCGCGCCGCACATCCTGCACGTCGTGCTGCCGGACGCGAAGGAGAAGCAGACGGTCTCCGTACGCTTCACGGCCACCCGTGCGGGCGAGTCCAGGGCTGTGATCGACGAACAGGCCACGGGCACCCTGCGCCCGTACTCCCCGAACGGGCCGGAGTGCGACCCCACTGTGCACATCGCGACCTTCCGGCACACCGCCGGTGAAGGACTCGTCAAAGAAGCCCGCGACTATGAAGGGGCAGGGCGGTGAAACGCCTGCGGTCGAGTGGGGCTGGGGTTAGGTCGGTACGAGGGAGTCGCTTTCGGCAGCGGCCCCGCAGCCGGTCGGGTGGAGTGGGGGCCTCGGGCCCCGTGCGCGGAGGCGGCGCGTACGGCGGTCCGGGGGTTCACGCGCGGCGGCCGTTCGACAGGTGACCGGCCGAGTGTGCCGGACCGGCGTGCGAACCGGGTCGACTACCGTGCCAGCGTCCCGTATGACCCGGTCACCGACGGCCTGCCCCACGACGCCGAGGGCGGTCACGCGGCGTGCCCTGGCATACTGGCGCGATGCCGCCGCAGCTCGACGTGGACCCCGAACCCATAACGGCCGACCCGCCCCATGCGGCGGACCGCCCCCTGCTCACCCAGTCCTGGCTCGATCTGGCCTTTCTCCACTGGGCCGCCGATCCCGCCGTCGTCGCGCCGCTGATGCCGGCCGGGGCGCGACCGGACACGCTGGACGGGGTCACGTACATCGGGCTCGTCGCCTTCCGGATGCACCGGGTGGGCTGGTTCCGCCTCCCCGGCATCCCCTACCTCGGTTCCTTTCCGGAGACCAATGTCCGCCTGTACTCGGTGGACGCGCACGGTCGGCGTGGCGTGGTCTTCCGTTCCCTCGACGCGTCCCGTCTGCTTCCCGTGGCCGTCGGACGGGCCGCGTTCCGCCTCCCCTACGTCTGGTCGAGGATGGAGGTCCGCCGCGAGAGCGACACCGTCACTTATACGAGCCGCAGGCGCTGGCCCGGTCCCCGGGGCGCGGACAGCAGAATTGCCGTACGGGTCGGCGGACTGGTCGAGGAACCGTCCGAACTCGAACACTTCCTCACCGCCCGCTGGGGCATGCACAGCGTGTTCTTCGGGCGCTCGCTGTACCTCCCGAACACCCACCCCCGCTGGCCGCTGCACCATGCCGAGCTGCTCCGCTGCGACGAGAGCCTCGTGGCCGCGGCGGGCTTGCCCGCGCCGGTCGGTGAGCCTGTGAGCGTGCTCTACTCCCCCGGGGTTCCGGTCCGGTTCGGACGCCCGCCCCGCACGCCGGGCGGTATCCCCACCCCTTGAGCCGGGTGACCGGCCATGCCGGCCGACGGCGGGGCGGTGCGCCGACGCGCGACGGCCGGTCGGACTGGCTGGCGGGCTGGCGGGCTGGCGGGCTGGCGGGCTGGCGGGCTGGCGGGCTGGCGGGCTGGCTGAAGGTAAGGGGCGAGCGAGGCGGCGGGCGGACGGTGTCAGGCCGACGCGGTCTGTGGAGCGTGCGCCGCGCGGACCGCGGCGAGGGCGTGCGCCACGGGCACGACGTCGGCGGCGGCCATGTCGATCCGTTCGTACGCCTCGGGGTTGAGGATGGTCGTGCCGTCGAAGTCGCCCGCGCTGAGGTAGACACCGGCCGGTGCGGTCCACGCCTGGAGGAAGCCGAACAGCGGGCGCAGGGCGTGCTCGATCACCAGGGCGTGGCGTTCGGTGCCGCCGGTGGCTGCGAGCATCACCGGTTTGGCCGCCAGGGCGTACTGGCCGACCAGGTCGAAGAAGTGCTTGAACAGTCCGGGGTAGGAGCCGCGGAAGACCGGTGTGGCGGCGATGACGACGTCCGCTTCTTCCACGGCGCGCAGCGCTTCCTCGACGGGTCCGTCGGCCGACTCGCGGTCGGGGGTGGCGGGGAGGGCCGTTCCCAGGGTGTGGAGTTCGATGACGCGCCCGGTGATCGCGGTGTGCCCGGCGAGCGCGGCCAGGATGAGTTCGGCGAGCGCGGTGGTCTTCGACGGTGTGCTGGGGCTGCCGACCACCGCCACCACCTTCAGGGGCTCGGTCATGACGCGGCCTCCCGTACGGCACGGGTCACGCCCTCGGGGGTGTGGGCTGCCGGGGTGTGGGGGGCCGGGGTGCGGGCCGCAATCTCCCGGCGTACGACCGGGGCGACCTCGGAGCCGAGGAGTTCGATCGCCTTCAGCATCTCCTTCTGGGGCAGGTTGCCGAAGCCGAGCTGGATCATCATCCGGTCGTGCTGGAAGACCTCGTGCTGGGCCATGATCTTGTCGATGACTTCCTGGGTGCTGCCGAGGAAGAAGGCTCCGGAGGGTGACGCCTGGGCCTCGTACGCGAGCTTCGGCATGGGGACGCCCTGTCCGCGCTGGTGGTGGTTGGCCATCCAGCCCGCCTGGAAGTAGGGGTGCGAGACCTCGATGGCCTCCTTGTGTGTGGGGGCGACGAAGCCGGGAGAGTTGACCGAGACCTTCAGCCGGTCCGGGTCGTGGCCGCTCTCGGCCGCGGTCTGCCGGTAGAGCTCCACGAACGGGGCGAACTGGCGGTAGTTCCCCCCGATGATCGCCAGGAGCCGCGGCCCGCGATGATCTCGGCCCGGCCGCCGGAGAGCAGGTCCAGGGTCGCGAACTGCTGGAACACCCGGACCGGGTCGTCCGAGCTGAGGACGGTCACGGCGCTGGGGAGCGGATGTCACGGGTGTGCTCGGCCATCGCGGCGAGGACGACGGCGGGTGCGGAGACGGCGAAGTCCGTACGGTGGTGCTCGCCGACGGCGAAGACGTCGAGCCCCGCCTCGTCCGCGGCCTTCGCCTGTTCCACGAGCTGGCGCAGCCGTACGCCGGGGGCCGGCGGACGGCCGGTGACCGGGTCGGGCGTCAGTTCGCCGAAATGGTAGAGGCCGAGTTCGAAGGCCATGGAGAGGTCTCGCTTTCACAGATAAATCGTTGATTGCTCAACTAATAACTCCGACATGGATGCCCCCATTCCTCACGGAGTCGTACGGTATGCGGCAGCGGTCGCGGCGGGCTCGACGCACGGCATCAGCCGGCAGGATCAGCCGACGGAGACGGGCGGTGGGGGGCCGTCGGCGGGGGGCCGACGGCTGGGGCTGGGGCTGGGGCTAGGGCGTCGAGGCGGAGGGTGTCTACGCCGCGACAGGCACGATCAGCAGGCGTTGGCCCGGTCGTCGAAGCCGAGGGTGCGCCAGATGTCGGCGAGTGAGTCGAGCTGTTCGTCGCTGAGCTTGTCGAGGAATTCGCCGCGCAAGTTGGTCTGGTGGACCTTGCGGGCGCGGCGGTAGGTCTTGCGGCCCGCTTCGGTGAGGACGGCGTCGAAGCCGCGGGCGTCGTCGGGGCAGCGCTCGCGGGTGACCAGGCCCTTGCGTTCCAGGTCGTCCACGATGCGGGTGAGGCCGCTGCGGCTGATCAGCAGGGAGGCGGCGATGTCCTTCATCCGTACCCGGCCGCCCGGTGACTCCGCGAGGGTCAGCAGTACCTCGAAGGAGGACATCGACAGCCCCGCCTCCGCCACCAACTCGCCGTCGAGGTTGCGCAGCAGCTTGAGGTGGGTGGAGAGGAAGCCGAGCCAGACCGCTCGCTCCGTGTGGCTGAGCGCGCGCGACGGTGAGCCGGCCCGCCGGTCGGCCGGGGGGCGGCTCTCTGCGGTGCCGTCGGTGATGACGCTCATGGCTCCTCGTCTGTTTCGTTCCACAACGAATGATAGAGGGATGAGAGCCAGGGGCGGTCCGGTACTGCCGGGCCACCCCTGGCGTACTGCCCCGCTCGGAGCGCTCGGCACCGGAAGCGGTCGGGGCTCGGAACGGTCGGCGCTGCGGAGCGGGCGGGTCCGGACCCGTAGCGGTCAGCGTACGTACCGATCAGTGCACGGACCGGGTCAGCGCACGGACCGGGTCAGGACTCGGCGCGGGGGAGGATGAGCTTCTCGAAGCCGGAGACCATGCCGTACTCCAGGCGCAGGGCCTCAAGGACCGAGTAGGCGTGGTACTTGGTCATGACGTCGGCTCCGGCGAGGCGCTGGGCCCAGGTCTGGCCGTTGTCGGTGACCTTCTCCAGGGTCTTCTTCGTGACGTAGTTGGTCATCTCGTTGAAGTAGTTCTCCCACAGGACCCAGGCGTTGCTGAAGCCGATGCGCTCGATGTATTCGAGTTCCTCGCCGTTGTCGAGGGCTTCCTTGGCGTAGGTGACGATGTCGTTGGTGTAGTCGCGGGACGCCTTGGCGTCCTCGGGGGTGCCGTAGCGGTTGACGTGGCCGGAGACGACGCCCTTGAAGTCGTACTGGAGGATCCAGTCGTGCGCCTCGGCCCAGCCGCGGATGTTCTCGGAGGCGTCGCAGTGCTTGAAGGCGGACCATCCGGGGCTGATGATGTCGATCGCCGCGAGCACCTTCTGCTGCGGTGCGTAGATGAAGATGTTGCCCGGAGTGTGGTTGACGCCGTGGTAGTCCAGGTGGAAGCGGACGCCGTTGACGTCGAGGGTGTCGCTGGCGGTGATGGTCTCGGTGGGGGTGGGCAGCGGGCGTCCGCCGCCGAGGTCGGGCCAGCGCTCGATCATCTCGCGCGTGTAGTCGTGGGCGATGACCTGCGGCTTGTCGGCCGCGAAGATCCCGGCCGCGCCGATGTGGTCGGAGTGCCAGTGGCTGTAGACGAGGTGGGTGACGGGTTCGTCGGTGACCTCGGCTATGGCCCGCTTGAGGTTCTCTCCCAGCAGGGGCGGGGCGTCCACGACGACCACGCCGTTGCCGGTGCGGACGAACATCGTGTCGTAGGCGCCCGAGGTGACGTAGTACGCGCCGTCGTGGATCTCCTCGACGTGGTAGCCCTTCGCGAGCCGGTCGGGCAGGAAGAGGGCACCGTAGCCGTCGGCGGGTACGGGGCGGTAGTCGGCGAGGGTGTTGAGCGGCATCCCGGCCGCGCCGAGCTGGTGGCGGTCGGTGGGGGTGCCGGGCTTCTGGAAGTCGGTCATGGTGCTGTGTCCTTCAGGGGGTTGGAGCGCCGTGCGGGTCGCGCGGACGCGGGGGGTGGGGGGCGGGGTGTCACTCCCCGACGCGCAGTACGGGCTTGATGGCGGCTCCGCTGCGCGTGTCGGCGACGGCTTCGTCGATCTCGTCGAAGTCGTAGGTGGTGATGAGCCGGTCGAAGGGGAAACGGCCCGTGCGGTAGAGGTCGATGAGCTGGGGGATGAACAGCTGCGGAATGGAGTCGCCCTGGGCGATGCCGCGTACGGTCCGGCCGCCGAGCAGCGCGTTCATGTCGACCTCGGCACGGGCTCCGGCGGGCGCGCCGCCGATGAGGGCGGCGGTGCCGAGCGGCGCGAGGGCGTTCACGGCGAGGGTGAGCATCCCGGGCCGGGCGGTGATCTCCAGGACGTAGTCGGCTCCTCCGTCGGTGATCTCCGCGATCCGCGCGGCGACGTCCTCCTCCCTGGCGTCGACCGTGTGCGTGGCACCGAGTTCCGCGGCAAGTTCCAGCCGCTCGGGCACGATGTCGACGGCGATGACCGGTGCCGCGCCGGCGGCCTTGGCCGCCATGACGGCCGCCAGGCCGACTGTGCCCGTGCCGATCACGACGAGGGACGACCCCGCCGGTACGCGCAGTGAGTTCAGGACGGCTCCCGCACCGGTCTGCAGTCCGCAGCCGAGCGGTGCGAGGAGCTCCAGCGGGAGATCGTCGTCCACCTTGACCACATTGCGTTCGGTCGCGAGCGCGTGGGTGGCGAAGGACGACTGGCCGAAGAAGTGACCGTGGACCTCGGCGCCGTCGCCGTCCCGGAGGGCGTTGGTGCCGTCCAGCCGGGACCCGCCGAAGTTCGCGGGGAAGGACCGGGCGCAGTACGCCGGGAAACCGCTGAGGCAGGGGCGGCAGTGGCCGCACGACTGGTACGTCATGACCACGTGGTCACCGGGGACGACGGTGGTGACCGCGTCCCCCACCCGCTCGACCACACCCGCGCCCTCATGACCCAGCACGGCGGGCAGTGGCGTCGGCAGATGCTGGTCACGGACGTGCACATCGGTCTGGCACACACCGCTCGCGACCACCCTGACCAGAACCTCGTCCGGGCGCAGGCGGGCGTCGAGAGTCAGCTCCTCCCTCACGAAGGGGCCGCCCGTCTCGCGCACCACGGCGGCCGTGACCGCGAGGACGGGACCGTCCGGACCGCCCAGCCGGGAACCCTGAGCTGTCGTCATGATCGTTTCTCCAAACCGGATGCGCTCCGGGGTCGGCGTCGGCCGTTCTCGGGGCGGTGATCCCTCTGACGCCCGAAGGGGCGCGGAATCGGGGTGGAAGATTCCGGGCGATCGGACGGCCGCTACGGAGGGCCGGGCCGTCGAGCCCATATAGTTCGTTGCGCAACGAAATATATGCACACATTCGAACGAGGGTCAAGCACCCACGGACGCCTCTCGACCCACCCCGGAAGCAACCTGCGGCACAGCGGCACCTCATCGCATATAGTTCATTGGCGAACGAACTAAAAAGCAACCTAGACTTATCTTGATCAGGGAAAATGCCAGAGACCTTGGCTCGGTATGGAACAAGAACACCCTCGGCAACCCGACCGGGAACCAGCCTGCCCGGCGTCCCCGCGAACGCGGGTGCCCGCACCCGAGGGCAGGGCGCGGCTCCCCTCGCCGACCGCCCGGCCGACGGAAATGGACACCGGAAAGCTCCCGCCACCGGCCGCCCCGCTCGGGTTCCTCCTCCCAGCGGCCGGGGCATCAGTGAGAAAGCGGAACCATGCCCCAGACACCTCCCCCTCCCCTTCGCTCCCGGCGGGCTCCCCTTCAGTCCCGGCGGACTCCTCTTCACTCCCGGCGGGACGAGGCCCCGGCCGCGGGGCCGCCCCTTGACAGTGCCGGCCCGGAGCAGTCACGGAGTGGGCTGCGGGCAGTCCTGCTGCCCGTCACGATCGCCGTGACCGTCGGAGCGATCTTCATCGGCGTCTATCTCTCCGCCTTCCACGCACCCGTGGCCCGCGATCTGCCCGTCGCCGTCGTGGGCGGACCCCGCGACGCGGCGGCCCTCCGGGAACATCTGGAGGAGTCACCCGCGGGCACCTTCCGGGTACGGACCGCACCCGATGCCCGGTCCGCCCGGCACGCCGTCGAACGCGGGGAGGTCTTCGGCGCGCTGATACCCGGCCGCGACGGCGACCGTCTGCTGTACGCGGGCGCCCACGGGCCGTCCGTCACAGCGCTGATCCTCGACGAGTTGGGGCACTCACGGCAGGGCGGCGGGGAGACCGAGGCGGTAGACGTCGTTCCGCCGTCCCCCAGGGACACCCGCGGCCTGGCGGTCTTCTACACGACCTTCGGCCTGGTGCTCGCCGGCTACCTGTACGGGATCATGACGTACCAGCTCGCGCCGCGGCTCCTCATACGACGACGGCTGACCGCCCTCGCCGCCTTCGGGGTCATAGGAGGGCTGACGGTGGCCGCCGTCGTCTCGGCGTTCGGCGTCCTGCCCGCACCGTTCGCGGGCGTCGCCGCCCTCGTGGCACTCGTGGCGCTCGCGGTCGGCGCGTCCACCATGCTGCTGGTCAGAGCCCTCGGCGTACTCGGATCGAGCGCCGCGGCCGTCCTCTTCATGACCGTCGGCAACGCCACCAGCGGAGGCAGCCTGCCACCCGAGTTCCTGCCCGTGTGGCTGGAGCCCTTCTCCTCCCTCCTGCCCGTCGGCGTTGGCGTACGGGCCGTCAACGGCGTCGCCTACTTCCACGGCGAGGGCGTCGTCGGAGCCGCCGCGATCCTGGCGGTCTGGACAGGGGCGGGCATCGGCGGGCTCTTCCTCATGGAGCGCATCCGCACCCGCCGCGCCGGGGCGAAGAAGACGGGACACCACCCCGCACCCCCGAGCCCTGATCACCACCCAGGAAACAGCCGTGACGCACCGAGCACATAGTTCATTGACCAGCCAGCCAAATGAACTCTCCCGACGCCTCCGGCTCCCCGCCACACCCCGCACCGCCCCGCCCAGCCGTCCGGACGAACCCACGGACCAGACGGATCCACGGACCAGACGGATCCGCGGACCGGACGGATCCACGGCCTCACGGACCGCGCCCGATCCAGCCGGAACACCCGGTTCCGCGCCCCGCCGCACCCGCACCGCCGCACCCAACAGTCCGGCGACGCACCGGCGACACAGCACACCACCCCCATTGGAGACATCCGTCATGACCACCGAAGGAACCCTGCACGCCCGTAACTTCATCGACGGCGTCTGGACCGACTCCGACACCATCGGCGAATCCACCGACCCGGCGACCGGTGAGGTCCTCGGCACCTACGCCGACGGCGGACGCGACGAGGCGACGGCCGCCATCGACGCCGCCCGGAAAGCGTTCACGACCGGGGACTGGGCCCGCGACCGGGATCTGCGCGCCAGGGCGCTGTTCGAGATGGCCGACCGGATGGCGGAGCGCCGGGACGAACTGGTCGCCCTGCTGTCGCGGGAGAACGGCAAGATCCCCTCCGAGGCCGCGCTGGAAGTCGACCTCACGATCTCCAAGATCCGCTACTACGGCGCACTCGCCCTCACCGAATCCGGGCGCGCTGCGGAGGTCAAGCCCGGCCTCTACTCCATGACCCTGCGGCAGCCCGTCGGCGTCGCCGGGGTGATCGCCCCCTGGAACTCCCCCGTCATCCTCTCCGTGCGCTCCTTCGCCCCCGCACTCGCCGCCGGAGCCACCGTGGTGCTGAAACTGCCGGGCCAGACCGCGCTCACCAACCACCTGCTGTACGAGATCGTCGCCTCCACCCGCAGCCTGCCGCGCGGGGTGTTCAACGCCTTCACCGAATCCGGCAGCCAGGGCGGACGGCTGATCGTCGCCGACCCCGGCGTGGACGTCATCAGCTACACCGGCAGCACCCGCGTCGGCCGCGCCATCATGGCCGACGCCTCCGCCTCGCTGAAGGGGATGTCACTGGAGCTGGGCGGAAAGACCCCGATGATCGTCTTCGACGACGCCGACCTCGACGCCGCTGTTCCCGTACTGACCAAAGCCGTCACCACCTTCACCGGCCAGTTCTGCATGACCGGCAGCCGGATCCTGGTCCAGCGCGGCATCGCGGACGAGCTGCGCACCCGCCTGACGGCGGCGCTGGAAGCCGTACGCGTCGGCCCCGGCACCGACCCGGACAGCGAGATGGGCCCGCTGATCGACCAGGCCAACGCCGACCGCGTCCACCGGATCGTCGAGGACGCCTCCGCCTACGCCAAGATCCTCGTTCGCGGCGGCCGGATCACCCAAGGCCCCCTCGCCAAGGGCGCTTTCGTCCGCCCCAGCCTGGTGGAAGTCACGGAAATCGACCGGCCCATCGTCCAGGAGGAGGTCTTCGGCCCCGTCGCCACCTTCGAGGTCTTCGACGACGAGGCCGACGCCATCGCCCGCGCCAACGCCACCGAGTACGGACTCGCCGCCTCCGTCTGGAGCCGAGACGCCGACCGGCCGCTGCGCGTCGGACGCGAACTCGACGCCGGCACCGTCTGGGCCAACACCTGGGCCGTCATCGTCGACCAGATGGAAGAAGGCGGCTTCAAGCAGAGCGGCAGGGGCCGCCTCAACGGCGAACGCGCCCTGGAGGAGTTCCAGGAGATCAAGCACTTCGTCCACCACGCACCCCGCACACCCTGACACCCCGCACGCCCTAGCACCCCGCCACCAGGTGGCGCGTACCGGACGGCCGTCGGCCCGTGACGGGCCCGCGCCGACGAATCCGCGCGCGTTCCGGTCCGGCGACCGTCAGGCGCGAATTCCCGCGCGAACCGTCCCGGCGGTCGTCCGGCCACCCGGAACACTCACAGGCACACCCCCGGAACCGAGGCCCGACTCGGGGACCCGACTCGGGCCCGGCTGGGTCCCCGGCTCAGGGGCCCGGCTCAGGGGCCCGGCTCAGAGGCCCGGGGCCTGCCGGAGCCGTACGCCGGCTGGCGTCGGCGTCAGTCGAGCACGGCCGTGCACTCGACTTCCACCATCAGCCCCGGAAGCGCAAGTCCCGTCACGCCCACGATCGTCTGCGGCGGGTTCGCCGCGTCGCCGGTGACCTCGCGTACGGCGGTGCCTATCGTCGCCAGTTCGTGCGGGCGCGTGGTGTAGATCGTGCGGCGCACGATGTCGTCCCAGCCGACGCCCGCCGCGGCCATGGCCTTCTGAAGATTCCGCATCGACGCGACCACCTGCTGGTGCAGATCGTCCGGACCGATCACCGCGAGGTCCGAGTCGAGCGCGACCTGCCCGGCGAAGTACACGATCTTCTGCCCCTCGGCGATCGCCAGGTGGCTGTAGGTCGGCGCGGGGTGCATCTCGGGGGGATTGACCAGTCTGCGTGCCACAGTTGCTGTCCTCTCGGCTCGTGTCCACCTCACGGCGGACAGCAAAAACGTATACTCATTAGGGACCCCTTGACAACAGATCATGGTGATGTGGAAGCTAATAGAGCCTAACCAATAGACCCTTAGGTGGTTGTCATGGCGAAAATCGAGAGACTGGCGCATGTGGGTATCCATGTCCGTGACATGGATCGGTCCTTGGCCTTCTACCGAGATGTCCTCGGGCTGCAGGTCACCGACGACGACAGCGCCCACGGCATGGTGTTCCTCAGCTCCCGGCCGGAGATCGAGCACCATGAGGTGCTGCTCTGCGGCGGGCGTACGGCCGGGGATGACGTGCTGCTGCTCCAGCAGATCTCATTCCGCTGCCCGACGCTTGAGGACGTGCTCGCGTTCTACCGGCGCTTCCGCGAGCACGATGTCCGCATCGAGTACACGGTCACGCACGGCAATGCCATCGGCGTCTACTTCTTCGACCCCGACGGAAACCGCTGCGAGGTGTACTGGCCCACGGGGCTGACGGCCAAACAGGGATACCTGGAAGCACTCGACTTCACCCGCCCCGCCGAGGAACTCGTCGAGCAGGTACGGCGCTCGGTCGCCGAACACGGTGCCGACGGATACGTCGACTCGCAACTGCTCCGCGGCATCGACGTGGCCGCCGACGAACACGTCGCCGGATCCTGATCCGGCCCTGATGTGAGGGAGACGCCATGGACACCGCACTGCTGATACTGCGCCTGGCCCTCGGCCTCGTTCTCCTCTGTCACGCCGCGCAGAAGGCGCTGGGCTGGTTCCGCGGGCCGGGGCCGGCCGGCAGTGCGGCGTTCTTCGACGCGCTCGGACACCGGCCCGGCCGGCGGATGACACAGCTGGCCGTGGCGTGCGAGGCGGTCTCGGGCGTGCTCCTGCTGCTCGGACTCGGTACCCCGCTCGCGGTCGCCGTCGCGACCGGGACGATGCTCGTCGCCGCGCTCTCCATGATCGCCAAGGCGGGCGTCTTCTGGAACACGCTCGGCGGCGGGGAGTACCCCTTCCTGCTGGCGGTCATGGCGGCGTCGATCGGGTTCGCCGGACCGGGGCGGTGGTCGCTGGACGAACTGCTCCTGGGCTCATGGCCGGGGTGGAGCGGTCCGGCCGCGGTGCTGCTCGCGATCGTGGCGTCGGCGGTGCCGGTGTCACGGGCGATACGGGTGCTGCGGGCCGAGACCCCGGTGGGGCGCGACTCCGCCGGGTGACCCGGGCCGGGCGGCCGCGGGGCCGGGCCGGGCACACCCAGCCTCCCGCGACCGCATCACTGGCATCACCCCGCATCACCCCACGTCACCCCACGTCACCCCGCATCACCCCGCATCACCCCGCATCACCCGCTGAACAGACTCGGTGAAGTGCGCTTCCGTTCCGACGCCGTCGGCACGCCGGTCCCGGCCGTCGTCCGGCAGAAGGACCGGCGGCCGGATTCGCCTGACCGCTGAGCCGTACGTCGTCGGCATCGCATACGTCACCCGGCATCGCGCACATCGCCAGGCGTCACCCGCACCGGCCCCTTCCACGGTTCCTCACACACTGATCACCTCGAACCGCACCAACCACATCAACCGCACCAACCACATCGATGACTGAGAGAGGGCCTGACCTATGAGGCTCATCGGATTCCGCGACGGCCGCGACCGCTGGATCGGCGCCGTCGACTCCGCGGGCAGGATCTCCCCGATCGCCCTGGCAGACGCGTTCTACAGCGATCCCGTCCGCCTGCTGGAGGCCGCCCGCCAGCGACCCTCGTCCTGGGTGGAGCCCGGTACGGACACCGAGCCCGCGCCGCCCGTTCCGGCGACCGCGAAGGTGCTCTGCGTCGGACTGAACTACCGCGCCCACGCCGACGAGGCGAACGCCGAGGTCCCGGACCACCCGACCGTGTTCGGCCGCTGGGAGTCCACCCTGATCTGCGACGGCGAGGCCGTCCCCGTGCCCTCGGCCGAACCCGGCCTGGACTGGGAGGGCGAACTCGCGGTCGTCATCGGCGAGACGCTGACCGACGTCTCCGAGGAGGACGCCCTGCGCGGAGTACTCGGATTCACCTGCTTCAACGATGTCAGCGCCCGCGGACGGCAGTTCGACACCACGCAGTGGACCCTCGGCAAGAACCCCGACCGCAGCGGGCCCATCGGCCCGGCCGTGGTGACGGCGGACGAGTGGGGCGGCCCGGATGGCTGGTCCGGCCGGAAACTGACCACCCGGGTCAACGGCGAGGTCGTGCAGTCCGCCGACACCTCCGAGATGATCTTCCCCATCAGCCGGATCCTCTCCTATATCTCCCAGACCACCACACTCCGTCCCGGAGACGTGGTGGCGACCGGCACCCCGGCCGGCGTCGGCTTCATCCGTACCCCTGCGCGACTGCTCACCCCCGGCGATGTCGTCGAGGTCGAGATCGAGGGAATCGGAGTCCTGCGGAACCCGGTCGTGGGCCCCGAGGGCCGGCCATGACGTCAGGAGCCCTGGCCGACCTGGTCGACTGCCCGGTGTGGCGGCCCGTCGGCCGGGCGGCGGGATGGGCGGGAACCGCGGACGTCCTGGGCTTCAACCGGGCCTGGGACCCCCGCCCCGAGTCCGTCGTCGGCGCGGTCACCGCCGACGACGTCTCCGCCGCCGTCCGGTTCGCGGCCGGGCGGCAGCAGAAGGTCGCGGTCCAGTCCACCGGACACGGGCTCGTCCACGACGCCGCCGACGCCGTCCTGATCAGCACCCGCCGGATGAAGGGCGTCACCGTCGACCCCCTTCGCCGTACGGCACGGGTGGCGGCGGGCGTCCGCTGGTCCGAGGTCGTCGAGGCCGCCGCACCGTACGGACTCGCCCCGCTCAACGGCTCCTTCCCCGGCGTCGGGGTCATGGGATTCACCCTCGGTGGGGGCCTGGGACCGATGTCACGGGCGTACGGATTCGCGGCGGACCACGTCCGCGAGATCGAACTGGTCACGGCCGACGGCAGCGTGCTCCAGGTCGACGAGGACACCGACCCCGAACTGTTCTGGGGCCTGCGCGGCGGCAAGGGCAACTTCGGGATCGTCACCGCGATGGAATTCGGCCTCGTCCCCGTCGCCCGGTTGCACGGCGGCGGGATCTACTACCGCGCCGAATCCGCCGCCGACGCTCTGCACACCTATGTCGACTGGACCCGTGACCTGCCCGAAGAGATCACCACCTCCATCGCACTGCTCCGGCTGCCGGCCGCCCCGGAGATCCCGGAGCCCCTGCGGGGCAGGTTCGTCGTCCATCTGCGCGTCGCGTATCTGGGGGATCAGCGGACGGCCGAACCGCTGCTCGCGCCGATGCGCCGGGTCGGCGGCATCCTGGTGGACGAGGTCGGGGACATGCCGTACACGGCGATCGGCTCCATCCACAACGATTCGCCGGTCCCGCTGGCCTTCTGGGAGCGGAGCGCCATGCTCGGCCTCCCCTCCACGGCCGACCTCGACGCGCTGCTGAGCGTCGCCGGCCCCGGAGCCGAACTGCCCCTGGGGATGGTCGAGCTGCGCCAGCTCGGCGGCGCGGTCCGCCGTACGCCGTCCAGCCCCAACGCGGTGGGCGGCCGGAACGCCGAGTTCGTCCTGCTCACCGTGGGCGAACTCGCCACCGAGGGATCCGGCCGCCACGACGGCGCGGGAGAGGTGCCCGAGGCGGGGGCGCGGGTGATACGGGCCATGGCCGCCTGCGACACCGGTGGCACCCTCCTCAACTTCCAGGGCGCCGACATAGCCCCCGAGCAGGTGAGACGCGCCTTCGACGAGGAGTCGTACACGCGCCTGCGCCGGCTGAAGCAGATCCACGATCCAGGTCATAGGTTCGGATTCGGGCATGTGATTCCCGCAGGCACACAGGAGTGACCATGGCGAACGCGCGAAGACGGCCGGACGACGGCCGCACCCTGCTCCTGCACGGCGGGACGATCCATCCGCTCGGCTCCGACCCCGGCGCCCATGAGGCCATCCTGCTGCACGACGGCCGGGTCCTCGCATTCGGCGACCGCCGGGACCTGCTCCGCGATGCCGGACTCCGGACGACGGAGATCGATCTCCACGGCAGAACGGTCATGCCGGGGCTGATCGACATCCACCCCCATATGATGCAGCAGGCCGCCCAGCTCGCACCGCTGGTGGATCTCACCGACGCGGTGGACCACGCCGACATCGTCGCCCGCATCGCCGAACGCGCGCGGTCGACGCCCCCCGGCGAGTGGATCATCACCACACCGGTCGGCGAACCCTTCTACTTCCTGCGGCGTTCCTACCGGGACCTCGCCGAGGGAGTGCTGCCGGACCGCAGGGTGCTCGACCGGGCTACCAGCGAGCATCCCGTGCTGATCCAGGCGTGGGCGCCGGTCACCCCGAACATCTGCGCCTTCAACACCGCGGGCCTGCGGCGCGTGGGCATCACCGACTTCATCCCGGACCGGGTGTGCGACGTCTGGATCGACAAGTACCCCGGCCCGTCCGACGGCGGAGACGGCTCGGTGACCGGGATCCTGCGGGGATCGGTCAACCAGATCTACAACTTCGACCCGTTCTGGACGCAGATCCTCAGACAGTTGCCCCTGATGACCGCCGACCCGGCGGAGGTCACCCGCGCGGCCATGGCCTCGTACAACGCACTCGGTGTGACGAGCGTCTACGAACCGCACAATATGACCCCCGCCTTCCTCGACGGCTACCGCCGACTCCATGCGGAGGGCGCGCTCACCACCCGAGTCGCGGTCTCCATGGAAGTCGAGAACTGCGCCCGGCCGCCCTTCCAGCCGTTCACCATGGCCGAGTTCGAGGAGTCGATGGTCCGGGGCCGCGAGGCGCTCGACGACGGTGACGACCTGCTGCGGGTCACCGGACTGACCCTCGCGGCCTCGGGTGCTCCGTGCTGGCCGGGACATATGCAGATGCCGGAGCCGTACGACGATCCGTACGGGCGGCCGACCAAGGGGACGCAGTTCATCTCACCCGAAAAGATCGAGGCGTTCGCTCGGTTCTGTCTGGAACACGGCATCCGGGCCAACTTCCTCGCCTCCGGACTCACCGACCACGACACCATCCTCGGTGTGCTCGACACTCCGGACATCGGCTCCCGGCTGCCCGGCCGGTCGTGGATCGTGCAGCACGCCCCCGTCATCACCGAGCCCCAGGCCCGCCACTACCAGCGCCTCGGATTCGACCTCACCACCTGCCCCGGGTTCGCCTGGGCGAAGGGGGAGATGTACGGGGAGCGGATCGGCCCGCACATCTGGCGCGACGCCGGGCCGCTCAACCGCCTCCTCCGGGCCGGTCTGACCGTCGCGTGCGGCACGGACTGGGGGCCGAAGAACCCATTCGAGCAGATGCAGCTCGCCCAGACGCACACCTTCGCCGTCAGCGGGCGCGGCAATGCGACGCCGGACCACGCGGTGACCCGGCGTGAGGCCGTCGACATGTGGACGACGAACGGGGGGCGGGTGCTCCGCTCACCCGGCCTGGGCACCTTGGAGCCCGGCGCGGCGGCGGACCTGATCGTCCTCGACCGCTCCCCGCTGACCTGCGACATCGATGAACTGCCCGGCACTCGGGTGGAACTGACACTGCTGGCGGGCCGGGCGGTGCACGATCCCGGCGGCCTTCTCGGCTGACGCCCGCCGGGCCGACCCCATCGGCTGACGCCGCTCCGTCAGCCTCTCCATCGCCTTCCCCCCGGCCTTCTCCGCGGCCTCGGCAGGGGGCTTCCGGCTTCCGGTCCCGGCAGGACCGTTGCCCCCTTGTCCCACCCACGCCCTCCGGCGTGCGGACCCACCCCGTCCGCACGCCCACCCGACCGCGCACTCCCCGTGCGCCCGTCTGTCCGCCCGTGCCTGCCAGGGCTCACACCGCCATGGCCGCGCGGTCGGGAGGACGGAACGAACCGTCGTGAGGGCCCACCCCTGGAAACCGCCTTCAGGGCCGGTGCCCCTGAGCAGAGCCGGTGACCCCGAGCGGGGACACCTGCCGCGACGCCGTACCCGCTCCGCCACCGCCACCGCCCGGAGCCGTACCAACCCCTTCACCGCCCCGGCCCACGCCACAAGCCCACGCCGGGGCGAGTGCTCCCCACACCGTCATCCCCCCCTCATCCTTCATCCGGTCCGGTACATCCGGGAGGTTCGAGATGCGAGACCCCGTCAGCGCGACCCCGCCGCCCGCGCCCACATCAACGCCCACGCCCACGTCAACGCCGACGCCCACGCCCGCGCCCGCGCAGGCCGGCAACCCGCGCCGCGTCGCCACGGCCTGCATGGTCGGCACCATGATCGAGTGGTACGACTTCTACATCTACGGTCTGGCCGCGGCCCTGGTCTTCGGCCCGCAGTTCTTTCCCAGCCTCTCCCCGCTCGTCGGCACCCTCGCCTCCTTCGCCACCTTCGCCGTGGGCTTCGGCGCCCGCCCGCTCGGCGGTGTGATCCTCGGTCATTTCGGTGACCGGGTAGGCCGTAAGACCGTCCTGGTGGTCGCCCTGCTGCTCATGGGCCTGTCCACCTTCGCCATCGGCCTGCTGCCGACGTACTCCCAGATCGGGATCTGGGCGCCCGTCCTCCTCGTCCTCCTGCGCTTCCTCCAGGGCGTCGGCCTCGGCGGGGAGTGGGGCGGAGCGGCGCTGATGGCCGTCGAACACGCCCCGAAGAACAAGCGCGGACTGTACGGAAGCGCGATCTCGCTCGGGATTCCCGCCGGTCTCGTGCTGGCGAACATGGCCTTCCTGGTCATGGCCAGGGTGGCGCCCGGCAGCGCCTTCGCCGACTGGGGATGGCGGCTGCCGTTCCTCTTCAGCGCCGTACTGGTGCTGGTGGGGCTGTGGGTCCGCATGAACGTCGCCGAGAGCCCGTACTTCCAGCAGGCGCGGGAACGCGAGGAGAAGCAGCGGCTGCCGCTGACCGAACTGCTGCTCAAGTACCCGAAGCAGGTACTGCTGGCGGCCGGATCATTCATCGGCAACAGCGCGATCGCGTACATCGTGATCGTCTATCTGCTGACGTACTCGACCACTGTTCTGGACCTGCCGAGGCAGCGGATCATGTGGATCATCCTCATCAGCATGAGTGCTCTGGCGGCCTCCATCGCCCTGTCGGCGTACTACTCCGACCGGCTGGGGCGACGCCGGGTCTATCTGGCGGGTTCGGTCGGCTGTCTGCTCTGGTCGTTCGCGTTCTTCCCGCTGATCGACACCGGCTCGACGGCTCTGATCGCGGTCGCCGTCACGGTGATGAACACCTTCTCCGGGATGGTGCTCGGACCCCAGCCCGCCCTGTTCGCCGAGATGTTCACCACGAAGGTGCGCTACAGCGGGGCCTCGCTGAGCTACCAGCTCGGCGCGCTGCTGGGCGGTGCCATCGCGCCGATCGCGGCCGCCTCCCTCTACGAGTGGGCGGACCATTCCTGGTCGATCACCGCCTATCTGGTGGCGATGTCCCTGATCAGCCTGATCTGTGTGTGGGCGTTCAACGAGACGCACAAGCGGGACCTCGGTGAGGACCCCCGCCCCGGGCGCGGCGCCGCGCCCGCACCGCGGCCCGGCAAGGGACTGGAAGGCGCGGCCCGATGACCCTGCCTTCCGGGACGACCACGCGACCCGGACTCTCCGGCACCTTCGGCATGGTCTCCTCCTCGCACTGGCTCGCTTCCGGAGCCGCGATGGCCATGCTGGAACGCGGCGGGAACGCCTTCGACGCGGTGGCCGCCGCGGTGTTCACGCTCCAGGTCGTGGAACCGCACCAGAGCGGCCCCGGCGGGGACATGGTGGTGATCTTCGCCGGTGGCGAGGGTTCGTCGGCCACCGTCCTGTGCGGGCAGGGGCCCGCTCCGGCCACCGCGTCGATCGGGGCGTTCCACGGGTTCGGGATGGACCTCGTCCCCGGATCGGGGCTGCTGCCCGCGACGGTGCCGGGGGCCACACCCGCGCTGCTGACGCTCCTGCGTGATCACGGCACCATGCGGTTGCGCGAGGTGATCGAACCGGCCGTCGGATACGCGAGGTCGGGTTACCCGCTCGGAGCGGCGGCGGCCGGGACGATGGAGGCGATGTCCGAGGTCTTCGCCACGCACTGGCCCTCTTCGGCGGCGGTCTATCCGAGCGGGGCGCGGGCGCCGCAAGCGGGTGACCTCTTCACCCATGAGCGGCTGGCCATGACGTACGAACGGCTCGTACGCGAAGGGGAGGCCGCCGGGTCGGGGCGTGAGGCTCAGCTCGACGCCGCGCTGTCCGCCTGGAGCCAGGGCTTCGTCGCCGAAGCGGTGGACTCCTTCACGAGCCGGCCGACGCCGGACGCGACGGGAGTGCGGCACCCGGGATTCCTCTCCGGTCAGGACATGGCGCGGTGGAGTCCCGGATACGAGGCCGCCGCCTGCGTCGACTTCCGCGGATACACCGTGTGCAAACCCGGTGCGTGGAGCCAGGGGCCGGTCCTGCTCCAGCAGCTGAAGCTGCTGGAACCGCTCGATCCTGCCCCCGGTACCGAGGAGTTCGTCCATGTGGTGACCGAGTCCGCGAAGCTCGCTTTCGCGGACCGGGAGGCGTGGTACGGGGACGGGCCCGATGTGCCCCTGTCCGAGCTGCTCTCCTCCGGGTACGCGGACGAGCGCCGTGCGCTGCTCGGCGAGGAGGCGTCGCTGGAGCTGCGGCCCGGCGCGCCCGGCGGGCGGGCTCCCCGGCTGCCGGACCTGGCGGCGACGGCGGCGGGGCGCACGGCGGATGTGACCACCGCCGAGCCGACCCTCGGGACGGCGGCGGCCGGGTCCGGTGCCGGGAGCGCGGCCGGTGGGAACAGAAGGGGCGCGGCCGGTGGGAGGGGGGCGACCGGTGGTGACACGGTGCATGTCGATGTGGTCGACCGCTGGGGCAATATGGTCGCCGCGATGCCAAGCGGCGGCTGGCTGCAGTCGTCGCCGGTCATCCCCGAACTGGGTTTCGCGCTGGGCAACCGGCTGCAGATGACCTGGCTCCAGGAAGGGCTCGCCGGTTCGCTGGTGCCCGGCCGCCGACCCCGTACGACGCTGTCGCCCACGCTGGCGCTGCGTGACGGGCGGCCGGTGCTGGGCTTCGGGTCGCCGGGCGGGGACCAGCAGGACCAGTGGCAACTGCTGTTCCTGCTGGGGCATGTGACCGGCGGACGGGACCTCCAGGCCGCCATGGAGACTCCGGTGTTCCACAGCGCGCACTTTCCCGGCTCCTTCTACCCCCGGCAGGCGCGTCCGGGGCAGTTGGTGGCGGAGGAGCGGCTGGGGGACCGTGTGCTCACCCGGCTCGCGGCGCGCGGGCACGATGTGCTGCGGGTGCCGGACTGGTCGCTCGGCCGGATGTGCGCCGTCGGCCGCGCCCCGAACGGCCTTCTGTCGGCCGCGGCCGATCCTCGGGGCGGGCTGAACTACGCGCTGGGACGGTGAGGCGGTGCCCCGGCCTCCGACGGCCGGGGCTCCGTCGTGTGGGGCTCCGCCATGCGGGGTGTGCCCGCGGCCTGATCGCGGTCCGGCTGCCAGCCCGCGTCCGGGACCGTCCCCCAGGAGATGTCGGGGTCCGTCCGGGGGTTCGCGGCCGCCGCCACCTCGTCTGCGGGTGTGGTCATCGGATTGAGCGCATGGCGTTCGGCGGCTCTGCCCGCGGCTGCGACGTCGCCCGCGATGATCGCCTGCACGAGATCGATGTGGATGTCGAGGCGGTGCCGCTTGTACTTCGCGTGCTCCTCCAGGGTGTGGTGCGGTACCACGTCCGCCGCCTGGTCCTGGATGAACTGCACCAGCCCCAGGTACATGGTCTGCAGGATGTGGTTGCGCACGATCTGGGCGATCCGCTCGTGCAGTCGCCAGTTCGCCCGCAGGAAGCGGGCGGGGTCGTGGACGGCCTCGGCCATCGCGTCGATGAGGACGCGGAGATCGGCGATGTCCCGGGCGCTCCGGAACCGCGCGGCGTCGCGCGCGACGACGGGTTCGAGGCCGTCGCGCACGGTGAGGGCGTCGATGACGCTCACCGGTTCGCTGTGCACGGTGAGCAGGGTCTGACCGAGTCTGACCACCGGGTCCGTGGGTGCGACGAACAGCCCGCCGCCGGGGCCGGGGCGGAGGATGACCCGGCCCTGGGCCTGCAGGAGCCTGACCGCTTCGTTCACGGTCGCGCGCGCCATTCCGCTGTCCCGGCGCAACTCGTCCTTGGTCGCGATGCGGTCACCGGGCGTCAGTCGTCGGCGGGCGATCAGATCTTCGATGTATTTGGCCAGAGTGTCGGCCTTTGGAGCGTTTCCAGACAGCGCCATGGAACGAGTATAACCAAAAAGCCCTGAGGGGGATTGACAGCGGATGCTGGCGGTAGGCACGCTCTAAATGAACCTAATCATTAGGTTCATTCGGATCACTTCCCGATGTCGGTGCCAGGTCATGCCCGGCCACGCTCATCGCCCATGCCACTCGCGGCCGCCCGGCCGCACACCCGGTCCCGTGGCCCCGCCGGACGTCCCGGCGACCACGTGTCCTCCGCTACGAGAGCCACCCATCCGCCGAGCAAGAGAGCAGGGCCCGCCCGTGACTGGATCACCACTGGACGCCCATGGGGTCACTCCCCCGGCCGACACCGTCCTGACCAATGGCAACATCCTCACCGTCGACGCCGACTTCAGCTCGGCGCGCGCCCTGGCCGTGACCGGCGGGCGGATCGTCGCAGTGGGCACCGAGGACGACGTACGGCCGTATATCGGCCCCGACACCCAGGTCACCGACCTCGGCGGCAGGACCGTCCTGCCGGGCTTCATCGACACCCATGGGCATCTCGGCCTCTTCGGCCAGGAGAAGCATCTGCTCAATCTCGACGGGGCGGATTCGATCGCCGAGATCTGCGCCCGCATCGCGGAGGCCGCCGCGACCACTCCGAAGGGTGAGCCGATCGTCACCACCCCGGTCGGCGACCACCCGTACTTCTTCCGGGTGCCCGAGTGCATCGCGGAGGGACGCCTCCCCAACCGGCACGATCTGGACGCGGTCGCGCCGGACCACCCCGTCTACATCACCGCGCCCACCAACCGCGTCCCCAACAACGCGATCTTCAACACGCTCGCGCTGCGGCTCGCCGGACTGCTCGACGCGGAGCCCTTCGCCAAGGCGCTGGCCGGGGAGGGCATGGAGGGCGTCTCGGTCACCGACGAGTCGTACTGGCTGGACGGCATCGAGGTGGTGCGGGATCCGGAGACCGGCATCCCCACCGGTGAACTGCACAATATGCAGCCGATCTACAACCCGTCCCGCTTCTACGACCGGATCACCCCCTTCGTGCCGCCGGCGACGTACGAGTCGATCCGCGAGGGCATCCGGCTGATGGCGCCGGACTTCCTCGCCCGCGGCACCACCACACTGCTGGAGAACCACCTCACCGTTCCCGAGGAGGCACGGGCCTTCGCCGAGCTCGACCTGCCCCTGCGGATCTTCTACGCCCATGAGATCGACGCGACCCGGCCCCTGGACGAGATCGAGCGGATGATCCGCACCGTCTCCTTCACCGGCACCGAGGGCTTCGGCAACGACCACCTGGGGTTCGTCGGCATCAGCATCGGTGTCGACGGTCCGCACTGGCACGGGACCGGAGTGTCCCACCAGCCCTACCGAGGCCCGGACGGCACGATGATCAACCCCGATCCACTGGTTCCGGAGGAGACCTACCGCGCCGTCATCGGCATGGCGGCGCGGCACGGGGTACGGGTCCACACGGCGGCCGCCGGCACGAGAGCCATCCAGATCGTGCTCGACGCCTTCGACGCCGCCGACAAGGAGTTCCCCATCGCGGACCGCCGGTTCGTTCTGGAGCACTGCGAGTTCCCCTCGCAGGCCCAGATGGCCGAGTTCAAGCGCCTCGGCGTGGTCCCCACCACCACGACCAACTTCCTGTGGGGCAAGGTCGACGAGGTCTTCATCGGCCGTCTCGGCGGCGGGGACTTCGCGGAGAACGCCATCCCCCTGCGCTGGTGGCTCGACGCCGGACTCCCGGTCTGCCAGGAGACGGACTGGGGCCCGATGAACAACATGTTCACGATCTGGCAGTCGATGGCCCGGCAGTCCGGTCTCACCGGCGAGGTCATCGGGGCGCACCAGCGCATCAGCCGTGAAGAGGCCATCCGCCTCTTCACGACCAACGGCGCCCACGCCCTCTTCAAGGAAGACGATCTGGGCTCCATCGAGGTCGGCAAGTTCGCCGATCTGATCGTCGTCTCGGACGACCCCATGACCTGCCCCGAAGACGCCATCAAGGACATCGAAGTCCTCGTCACCATGATCGACGGCAAGGCCGTTCACGGACACGAGGCACTGGCCCGGCTCAAGGAGACCGTATGACCACCGCGCAGGACATCCACTTCACACCGGCGAGCGAGCTGGCCCACCGGATCCGCAGGCGGGAGCTGTCCCCGGTGGAACTGATGGAGACCGTCATCGCCCGGATCGAGGACCGCAATCCGGAGATCAACGCCATCATCCACAAGGCGTACGACGAGGCCCGGGAGCGGGCGCGCGCCGCGGAGAAGGCGGTGATGAGCGCCGCCCTGGGTGCGGACCTCGGCGTGTTCCACGGGGTGCCGACGGTGATGAAGGACCTCTTCGACTTCAAGCCCGGCTGGCCGTCCACGATGGGCGGGGTGCGTGCTCTCGCCGGCTATGTGCCCGACTTCTCCTGCGTCTGGGTGGAGCGGATGGAGCGGGCCGGCGCCATCATCGTCGGCAAGACGAACACCCCCGTGCTGGGCTTCCGCGGCCATACGGACAACCCGATGTTCGGCCCCACCAGCAACCCCTTCGACGTGACACGGAATGCCGGTGGCTCCTCGGGAGGCAGCGCGGCGGCCGTGGCGGCGGGCATGGTGCCCTTCGCCGAGGGCACCGACGCGGGGGGTTCCATCCGGGTCCCCTCCGCCATCTGCGGGGTCTACGGCTTCAAGTCCTCCGCGGGGCGCGTGCCGGCGGTCATCCGGCCCAACGCCTTCGGCGGTGTGAGCCCGTTCGTGCACGAGGGCATGATCACCCGTACCGTCCGGGACGCCGCCATAGGAACGGGAGTGCTCTCCGGGGCCGACCCCCGTGACCCCTTCAGCTTCGGCCTCCCCGCCGACTTCTCCGGCGACCTCCACCGCGATGTGCGGAACTGGCGGATCGCCTACAGTCCCGACTTCGGCACCTATCCCGTGGATCCGAAAGTCGCCGCGATCGTGGAACGCGCCGTCCGGGTCTTCGAGAACGCGGGGGCGAAGGTCGAGAAGATCGACATCGATCTCGGGTTCAGCCACCGCGAGCTGAGCGACCTGTTCAACCGTCATATCGCCGTACAGAACATGGAGACCGTCCACAATCTCAGGTCCCAGGGCGTGGACCTCCTCGGGGAACACGCCGACGACATGCCGCGCGAACTCCATGAGTCGGTGGCCGCCGGGGAGCGAATGTCCGCCTCCGACGTCTCACGGGACCAGATGCTGCGGACGCGGGTCTACGACGTCCTGCAGGGAGTGTTCGATGACCACCAACTGCTGCTCACACCCACGGTCGGCACCACGGCCGTCCTCAACGCGACGAACGGAGAGACCAAGGGGCCGCACGAGATCAACGGCGAACTGGTGGAGCCGCTCCTCGGCTGGTGCCTGACCTATCTCATCAACATGACCGGCAACCCCGCCGCCTCCATCCCCGCCGGGCTGACCGCCGAAGGGCTGCCCGTGGGGCTCCAGATCATCGGCCGTCGACAGCAGGACGGTGACGTGCTCGCGGCCAGTGCGGTGTTCGAGGACCTCCAGCCCTGGCAGCACACCTATCCGGGACGGACGGAGGCCGCGACTTCCTCCTGACCCCGCCTCAATGGGACACGTGATCAGCCTCGCGGGCCTCTCGGTGAAGGGACGGACCGCCGTCGGGAGCACGGACCGCCGTCGGGGAGCGCCGACTCTCCGGGCGGCCCGCCGAGGCTGAACTCGAGATGCCGCCATGGTCACTCGGCGCCGACGCGCGGCCGCTGCCGGGCTCCCCCGCGTCGGCGAGCCGCGTCACCAGCGCGGCGGTGAATCCCGCCGAACGACGGTGTCGACCCGGTCCGGCCGGGCATAATCTGGCCGAATTCAGCCAGTCCGGGGGGCAACGTTCATGGCAAGAAAAATCACTCAAAGCCACAGCCCAGGGGAAGCGCCGAGCTTCAGCACTGAACTGCGACGGCTCCGGGACGAGGAGGGTCTGACGCTGCGCGCGCTGGCGCGCGAGTTGCGGTGGAATCCCGGAGATCTCAGCCGGATAGAGCGCGGGCTGCGCCGCCCCAGCGTCGAGTTCGCACGCATGTGTGACCAGGTGCTGGACGGCCGAGGTCGCTTGCTGGCCCTGCTCCCGGAATCGGAAAGCGGGAGCGGGAAGGGTCACGGACAGGTGCCCGCGCGACCCGCCGGGCCGCAAGCGGCGGGTGCCCGGAGCGCCGGGGTGTCTCAATATCCGACTCCATCCGATCCGGACGGGGAGGACGGTCGACGCGCGAAGGAGAAGCGGCGCGTGGGAGAGGCCGCCTGGATAGCCGACCCCCGCGATTCCGCCGCCGTCGCGACCGTGTTCCGGGCGTCGGCGGCACGGTTGAGGGAACTCGGCCGGCAGGTGCCCGCGCGGATCGTGCTGCCCTCCGTCGCCGAACAGGCCGAGACGCTCCGGGAGACCGCGCTCGCCGGCCGGACCCCGGACCGCTCGCTGCTCCGGCTTGCCGCGCACACCGCCGAGTTCGCGGGCTGGATGGCCCAGGAGTGCGGAGCGAACACCTCCGCCCGACGCTGGACGGCCGAGGCCGGACAGCTGGCGTCGCGAGCGCGATTCCTTGATCTGCGCGGCTACAGCAAGGTGCGTCAGGCCGAGTTGGAACTGTACGCGGGCCGCGCCGACGAGGTCGTCGAACTGTCCGAGCGCGTCCATCACGACGACCGGTACGGCCGACGCGTACGGGCCTTCGCGGCACAGCGTGCCGCCCAGGGGTACGCGCTGCGCGGCGAGGCCGTCGCCAGCATGCGCGCCCTGGACCAGGCACGCGAACTCTGGGGCGACCAGCCGGACGAGTCACCTGACGGGCTCCCGCTCGGCTCGGCGGTCATCGGCGACGCCGATCAGTTCGCGCGCGGCTGGTGCTGGTTCGACCTCGGCCGGCCCCGGCTGGCGGCCGAGCTGCTCGGCCGGGGGCTGGGTCGCGCCAACCACATCGAAGGGCGGCGCGTGCGCGCGCTCTTCGGGGCACGGGCCGCGCGGGCGCTGGCCGAGGTGGGCGAGATCCAGGAAGCGGTGGAAATGGGCCGACGCTCCCTCCAGGCGGCCTCGAAGACCCAGTCCGCGACGGCACTGGGCGAACTACGGCTCCTGGCCACGGCGCTGGAGCGTGCTCCGCACCACCCCCCGGCAAGGCACCTGGCGCGGCGGCTGCGCTCGCTGCCGGCCTGGAACGCCGCGGACCTCCGAGGGATGTCGTGAGCGACACGTCCCACCCGGCGGCGAACAGCCGGGCACAGAGACCCGCGTCCGCTCCGGGTCCGGGCCGGGCGTCCGGCGCAGCCGTGGGGAACCCGTACGCTCCGGCAGGTCCGAAACCCTCGAGGGCTCCGTCAAATCCGCTGGGTCCGGGTCCGGCAGGTCCGGGGGGTCCGGCGAATGCGGCCGATCCGGCGGTCCCGGCGGCCGAGGGGGATCCGGCAGCGGGGCCGGAGAGCTGTGCCTTCTGCCCGCTGCTGGCCGAACCCGCCCACCCCGCCGTCGTACGGCGCTGGCCCGAGGCGGTGGCGCTCATCCCGCGCGCGCCGGTGACCGAAGGCCACCTCATCGTCGTGCCGTACCGCCATGTCATCGATATGGCCGCGGATCCCGGGGTGTCGGCGGCGGCGATGTACCACGCCGCGGAGCTGGCGCGCGAGTGCGGACCGTGCAATGTGATCACGAGCCGGGGCGTCGAGGCCACCCAGAGCGTGTTCCATCTCCATCTGCATGTGGTCCCGCGCCGGGTGGGCGACGGGCTGGTCCTGCCCTGGGGTCTGCCGCGAGGCTGAGGCGGACACCGGTGCGTGCCCGCCCCCGCCCCCGCCCCGTAAGAACGGCCGAGCCCGGCCATCGGCCCTGGCCGGATGGTCGGCGGAGCGCCAAGCGGATCAGACCCTAGCCCTTGGGGGATCAGGCCCCGCCCCTGTTGGAAACCCGGCTGGGGGCTGGCCCCCGGCCCTCTTCGAAACCCGGCCGGGGTCCGGCCCCGGCCCGAAGCCAGGACTCACTCCTTGACCACTTCCCACACCGGCTGATGGACCAGCACCGGCCTGCTCTGGTCCTCCTCCGTCGTCATCACCGGCATCCACAGAGCACGCGTGCCCCGGCGGTTGACCAGCGGACACCTGGTCCCGCAGCCCGGACAGCGGATCGGGCCCGATGTCAGTTCCCGTTCCGGCACGCCGAAGTAGCCGAAGGCGTCCACCCCGCCATTCCGGTCCGGGGCGGCCAGAAAAGCATCCCAGTCGAATGCGCCCGGAGTCCGGCCGGGCGAGGAGCATCGGGGGCAGGGGATCCGTACGTCGGACCAGAACCGCTTCTGGACGACCTCGGGGTCGTGGAAGCCGAAGAGTCGGTTCATGGCCCAGGCGAGTGGGCGGGCCGGCCCGCTCGGGGCGATCTGCGCTTCGGGCGCCGCGGTGACCGGATCGCAGTTGTTGATGAGGAGCCTCAGCCGCTTGACGTGCTCGATCGTCGGCAGCGGGAGCCCGATGTCGTCCAGAGCCGCCCGCAACGGCCGTGTACCGGGACTGCCGTGCTGGGTGAGCAGAGCGCCGTCCAGTCGGTGCCGGGGCAGGAGGCTCTTGTCCGCGGGGTTGCGTCTGGACGTGCTGTACAGCAGATACACGATGCACATCAGCTCGCCGACGCACCAGAAGGAGTCGAGGTAGTCGTCGGTCAGATAGACGATGGCGCGACGGGCCGCGTTGATCTCGCGCAGGAGCCGCGCGATGCCCTCCCACATCTGGGCACGGGTCACCACCTCGGTGGCGTACGAGTACTCGCAGGGCGGGACCATCCTGACCGTGGTGCCGTGCTCGCGCTCGAAGCCGGCCCGCCACTCCTCGGCGTCCCGCTGATGTGAGCCCCGGAAGCTGAGGAAGTGCTCGGCAGGCTTGTCGTACATCCAGTAGTGCCCCGGATGCGCGGGCGACTCGCCCTCGTCCGATCCGTCTACGCCGAGACGGATCCGGAGTTGCCGGGCCAGCCACGCCCCTATCCGGTCGTTGTCGAAGACCTCGCCGTGCACCGGGGCGAACTGGTTCAGCGCCAGGACGTTGCGCGGCAGCGGGGTGCGGCTCACCAGGATGTTCTTTCGGCGGGTCTTGGTCAGCATGCACAGCGCGTCGTAGACGCCGCGCTCGTCCTCCACCGAGGCGTCCCAGACGATGCAGTCGGTACGTCCGTACTCCGCGCGCACCGCGTGGGCACGGTTCATGGGCGGCCGGACGACGTTCAGCGTCATGCCGAACCTGCTTGCCAGTGAGGATATGTGACGGTCCAGCAGGTCCTGGCCGCCGTCGGTCGCGGGCACGAATGCGGTCAACCGGTTCACGGCCGCAGAGCGTAGCGGCCACGGCCGCGCGGGCGACACGGTTACCGAATGGTCGGCAACAGCGCAACAGGGCGAGCTACGCCGCGATCCGGCGCAGGCACCGCGCCCGGCGTACGGCTCCGCGCGGCCCCGCGCAGCGCACCGCGCGCCCCTGGTACGCCGTCACGCCCCTCGCACGGCGTCGCCCGACCCTGATCGTCGCCCGACCCTGATAGGTACTGCAGGCACCGCGACCGGCCGCGATGCGCGCGGCCCGTCGCCGCATTCCCTCGCGGGCAACACCGCAACACTGCCGCCCCCTCCCCCGTGTCGCACACACTCGGTCCGACAGCACGAAGCAGTGGTGCCGGGGCCGTTCGGCCTGCTGGGAGGAGTCGGCATGTCAGCGAAGAACACCGGTGGAGACGGCACGGTCAAGGTCGCCGCCGCCGTCGATTTCGGTACGCACGGAACGGGATTCGCCTGGGCGCTCATCGAACCGCTGAACGACGAGCCGGAGCACCGGAGGATCAAGTACTCCGACGACCGTCTCGCCCGCGACCACCTCTCACAGGCGAAGAACCTGTCGGCCGTCCTCACGAACTCGGCCGCCGAGGTCGTCGAATGGGGTTTCCAGGCCCGGCACGACTGGATCGACAAGTTGGAGCGGGGACGCACGCACGGGTGGGGCTACGCGACCGGATACAAGATGGCGTTGCGCGCGGACACCGGGGCGCTGGGGGTCGCCCAGGCGCGGGGGAGCGCGGATGTCAGCCGGCTCGACTCGGTGCGCAAGCTCGTGGTCGGCTGCCTCAGCAGGGTGCGCGCCGCCGCCGAGCGGGAGATCACCGCCGCCGGGCCGCTGGCGCACGAGATCCGCTGGTGCGTGACGGTGCCGGCGATCTGGGACGAGGACGACCGGCAGTTCATGCGCGAGGCCGCCGTCGACGCGGGCTTCCCGAACGACCCCGACCGGCTTCTGCTGGCCATCGAGCCGGAGGCCGCGGCCATCACCGGCTACCTGAGGCTGTGGTCGCTGATCGACGGCACCGGCCGGAAGGAGCAGGTGCCGCTCACGAGCGCCGGTACCCGGTTCATGGTGGTGGACTGCGGCGGCGGAACGATCGACATCACGGCCTACGAGTCGTTGAAGGACGACGAGGTCCAGCTCGCGGAGACCGGTCAGGCGTGTGGCGGCAGGCTCGGCTCGGACTTCCTCAACCTCGCTTTCCGCACCGAGCTGCTGGCAGACCGGCTCGGTGCGGACATCGTCTCCCGACTGGCCGTCGAGTACCCGCGTGAGCTTCAGCGGATGGACGACATGTGGGAGAACTTCAAGGTCGGCGATCTGATGACCGAGTCCGACGACGACGGGACCGTCCGGCTCGCCGATTCGGCGGTGCTGTATCTCGATGTACCCGGCCCGATCTGGGAGTTGCTGGACGAGGGCCGGAAGCGGGAACTGACGACGGCGGTCGGCCGCCCGTACCGCCTGGTGTTCGAGGCGAAGGAGGTCCAGCCGCTCTTCGACGCGTTGACCGAACCGATCCTGGAACTCGTCGACCAGCAGCTGACCGCCATGGAGGAGGCTCCGCGCCAGGCCGGGAACGGCGGTGTGCCGCACGAGAGCCTGCTGATGGTCGGCGGCTTCTCGCGCTGTGGCCTCCTGCGGGACCGGGTTCACCAGCGGTTCGGGAGCCGGATCCGCGTGCTGTACCCGGAGCACCAGGCTCCCGCCGTGCTGACCGGTGCCGTCCACATCGCGTACGACCCGGGCATGGTCGTGTCCCGGCTGGCCCGGCACACGTACGGGATAGAGCTGGCCACGCCGTGGGAGGAGGAAGACGGCGCGTCCCGGCGGACGGTGGTCGACGGCGTGGCGATGTGCGAGGAGCGTTTCAAGGTGCTGGTCAACCGGGGCCAGGCGGTCCAGATCGACGAGTCGGCCGAAATGTCGGTCGCGCCGCTCACTCGCCGTTCCAAGCGGATGGCGATCAGGTTCTTCCGGACCATGGCGGCCCGGCCCCGCTATGTCGACGACTCCGGTTGTGAGCAGATCGCGACGATCCTCGTGCCCCTCCGCCGTCATCACCGCAAAAGCGAGGACGGCTTCACGCTCAAGTTCTACTTCGGCAAATCGCAGATCGAGGTCGAGGCGATTGACGACAAGACCGGCGAGTCCACCCGCGGCACGGTCGACTTCCGCCGGATGCACTGACCGCTTCCGAAGACACAGGGAACCGGCACCACGACGGCCCCGAACCGGGGCCGGTGAGCAGAAGGAGGCCACGAGATGCCTCAGAACGGCAAGAGCGGGCGACCGTCCACCGGCGGAGGACCGTCGGGGCCGACCTCCCGGACGTATCTGACACGGCAGGAACTGGAGGCGGTGGAGATGTTCGAGACGCTGAAGTGGATGATCTGGGGTAGGGCCGAGACGCTCGACCAGTTCGAGCAGATGAACCAGAGTCTCGACTCGATACACCAGGAGTTGACGAGGACCACGTCGAAACTCGACGACGTACAGAGGCAGTTGTCCGTGTACCGGGAGAGGGTGGACAACCTCACGAGCAGGATCGTCGAGCTCACGGACGACCAGTTCCCCCACCACTCCGCGATCGCCGATGAATGGCAGCAACTGCTGACCGGCCGTGCCCTCGCCCACCTGGTCGAGAAGGCGGTGGCCATGGACGAGGCACCGAGCCGCGTCGGGTCCGCTGGAGCGGATGTGACCGGCGGAGCGGGATACTCCCCGGAGGCACATCTTGTGCGGATGTGGCGAGAGGCCGAACTGACCCGCCGCTGCGCGGAGTCCCTGATCCAGGGGGAGGAGATCGACCGGCCGGCCCTCGCGAATCTGCTGCGACTGTCCGAGCAAGGGAACGACCCTCAGAGGTGGGAGGAACTGGACAGACTGGTGGCCAAAGCCGTCACGCTGCACCAGAATGCGAGCCATCTCAGGGTGCGGCCCGAGTTCGACTTCAGGGCGTCGTCCGCCAAGGCCGACACCGTGACGCTCTACTCACCGGAGTGCGGCTACGACAGGCCGGTCGCCCTCGTGGTCCTTCCGGCCTACCGGATCGAGGACAAGCGGCTGAGCCTGCCGACGGTCATGACGGCCGTGCCGCCCGGAGGAGTGCGATGACCGTCATGGATCTGCGGATCCTCGCCGAACAGATCCCGCTCGCGGGTGACCGGGCCCTCGCGGAGATCGTCAACAGCACCCAGACCGCCGCCCATCTCTCAGGCTTCCGGGCGCGGGAGGGATTCTTCCACCGCCGCTGGTCGCGGCTGACCGGCGCCGACCGCAAGCGCGAGGTACAGAGCGCACAGGCCCTCGCCCACGCACAGCGGCTGACCGTCGACCTGGTCCGGGACCTCGGCGAACACCTCTCCTTCACCAGCCTCAATGTCGCTTTGGTCGCGACCCGCCTGGACGAACTCGCCCAGGAGACCGAGGACAGCGGACTGCTGGCCCGCCAGAGCCTGGCGGAGGTGTCCGAACTGGCCTCGGTGGTGACCTCGTTCATGGACATCACCACCCGCCGACTGTCGGCGGTCGAGCAGCGGCTGGACGAGCACTCCGCTCTGCTGGACGCCCATGGCACCGCCCTGCTGGAGCTGGAGCGCCGGCTGGTCCACACCGAACTCTGGCAGGTGTCCCGTGACACGACCGACATCCTGCTGCGCCGCTGGCGGACCCAGGGGATCTACCGAACGCTGCCCTGGCCCTGCCAGATCATGCTGCTGGCACGCCAGTTGGCTTCCGGCAAGGCCGGCGAACACGAGTCGGCGGTCGGCGACAGGGGGTGGCGCGAACGCCTCGCCGAAGAAGCGCTCGCCGACGACGGCCTCGCAAGGCTGCGGGAAGAGCTGGGGTGGCGGGAACGGCTGCCGCTGAGCACGCTGCTGGAGCATGTGCTGAACGAACTCCCCAGCGAGGAAGACCGGTTGATGGTGGCCGAGCTGCTGGGTTCCGGACTGCCTCCGGCACTGCGGCCGCCGCACCGGCCGCTCGGCCATGCCGTGGCCCGTACGCTGGAGCGCTCGGTTCTCCAGCCCTCCGAGTCGCGGGACGTGGTGATCCGGCAGGCCCGGCAGGACACCGTCCGGGAGTGCCAGAGCCAGCCGGGCGCGATGACCGTTCAGGAGTTCGTACGCTGGGCGGTGGACGAGCAGGCGGACGCGGCCCGCGCGGTACGGAGCCGCCTCGGACACCGGCCGCCGGAAGACGAGAAGGCGGATGCGCCGCCGTCCCTGGCCCCGGCCGACGGTCCGGAGGAAGCCCCTGCCGGACCCGTTCCGCCGGGCCGGACGCTCGGACGGACCCTCTGATGGCCGGGCACGGACCGGACCGGGAAGCGCCGGAGGTCTTCCGCAGCACCCCGGCACAGGCCCCGGCCTCCGCGAACGAGAGTGACCCGCCCGACGACAGCCCCGACGAAGACGGCGGGGAGATCGCCGGGCTCATCGCCCGTTCCAGGGCGCTCCAGAACCGCCCGGTCCCGCCGCCGCCGACCCGTCGGCCGGTACGGCCGCCACTGCCCACCGCGCCGCCTCCCCGGCACCGGATCGGTCTCGTCCTGGCCGGCGGCGCGGCCAAGGGCGCGTATCAGATCGGCGCGGTGCAACGCCTCGCCGAAGCGGGAGTCGAACTGACCGCCGTCGCCGGGACCAGCATCGGCGCGCTCAACGCCGCCGTACTCGCGTCGGCCCCCGATCTGTCCACGGGCGTGGTCCGCCTCTCCGAGGCATGGGAGTGGTTCACCCAGCGCTTCGGAGACGGGCCCTTCGGCGACCCGGACGGCGTGGACGAGGGCTTTGTCGCGCAATTCGGCAATCTCGCGCCCCGTCTGGTGCGGATGCTCGGCAGGCGGGGTGATCTGGAGACGTTGGTGCGCACCGCCGTGGACCCGGACGCGGTACGCGGCGGCATCCCGTGCCGCGTGGCGGTCTACCCGGTCGGCGTGCCCATTCCGCTCATCTTCTTCCGACTGCGCGCCGCGCAGACGGCCGGCCAGTTCCTGCGCCGCGCGGTGGGCGTCCGCTCGCGCATGGTCGAGCTGAACACCCTGGCCGACCAGGAGATGCTGGACACGGTGCTGGGGAGCGCCGCGCTGCCGTTCCTGTTCCCGCCGCGCAGCGCGGGCGGCTCGTACTACCGTGACGGCTTCCTCGGGGGTGACAACACGCCGATCCGCGCCCTCGCCGACATCGATCACTGCGACATCGTCATCGTGGTGCATCTGACTCCGGGCGAGACCGTGCGTCCGAAAGAGCACAAGAACCTCACCCTGCTCCAGGTACGGCCCGAGACCCCGCTGACGCCGTCCGGCCCGCTGGGCGGGGTGAGCGGACCGCTGGACTTCTCACCGGCCCGCTCCCATGTCCTGCGCCGACGCGGATACGAGGACACCGGAGCCCTCATGGACGAGTTGGACGCGCTCCTGCGCAGCGTGGCGAACGTCCGGCACAGCACCGGACTGATGGCCGAGCGGGTGCAGCGGGTCCTCGACAACTCGCCGGGGCGGCAGGGCGATCAGGAGCGTGAGTAGTCGTGACCGGAGAGCTGTGGAGCTTCACGTCATTCCCCGGCAGCAGGGTCAGGGAGGGCGGCCTGCCCCCACTCATAGTTCCCCTCGGACACTGAAGCGTTCGACGAGCGTCTTCAGGGTGTCGAAGGCGGGCTTGGGAGAGTAGTCATCGGTGGTGAGCCCGAATTGATGGAACAGTCCTGTTTGGGTGCTGTCGGCGTCTCGCAGCGCGAAATGTGTGTAACCGCTCAGGTGGAGTCGCTTCGATTGGGCGGCGATCGCCTTCACCACGGTCTCGACGACGTCAGCCTGCCGGTGCGGGTGGCGATCGGGTCCGGTGGGCCAACCGTGTTCGGTGATGTGCAGCGGTAGGTGTCCCAATCCGGAGGGCGCCAGCACCGAGTCACGGTGGTGGCGGAGCAGTCCTTCGACAGCGTGCGTGAGGTCGGACGCGTCAATGGGCTGGAAGACGTCGGGAAAGAAGTCCAGGCCCACGTAGTCCAGATCGGCGATGAAGTCCTCGCCGCCGCGGTCGGTCAGGTCGGTGACGAAGGAGGCGGCCGGACCGAAGAGAGGAGTCGTGTTGAATCCGGCCCGTAGGTCTGTGTACCCGAGTTCACGTGCGCGCGCTTTGACGGCGGAGACCCCACGGACGATCGCCTCGCGCACCGCCGGATAGTAGCCGTCCAGCGTCGGGTTCGACGTGACGTTGGGCTCTTCCGCCACTTGCAGCGTGCTCGTGACCGCGCCGTACTGCTCGACCAGTCCGCGCAGGAAGTCGCAGTAGCCGTCGACGTCTCCGACTGTGGACTGGTACTGCGCCACCAGGTCCAAGCGGCGCCCCCTGATGGCGTATTGGGCCGCGTCGGCCGGCGTCGCGGTCGGGTGTGGCTCGCCGAGGCGGGTGGCGTCGTCGAAGCTTATGTAGGCGCGTACCAGGAACGGGCGGTCTGGTCGGCCCTGGAGGCGGTCGAGTGCACTCGATACGAGGGCCGGGTCATCGGGCGGGCCACTGGCCAGGCCCCCGGTGTCATCACCGGCGACTCCGCCCGGGTAGATCCCGAAGAGCATGCCGTCATGCGCTGTCGGTGTCACGCGTTCGATTCCTTTCGGTTCGGCGCTTCAGGGGGTGCGGAGGTTGTCGCCGCATCGGTCGGCCACGTCAGTGAGCCGGTGCGGATGTCGTCGATGACCGAGTCGATCCATGCCGTCTCGGCGCGAGCGAGACACAACGCGTATTCGGCTTCGATGACGTGCAGGCGGGGTACGCCGGCGGCCAGGGCCTCCGTGAGTCGTTCTTCATCGGCTGCCGTGCGCTGCCGGAGGCGTTGGGCACGCTCGGCCAGGGCCTCCCCCGCACCGCTCACCCCGAGGGCGCCGAGATAGGTGACCGCGCCCAGGAACTGCGAGAACTCGCGCTCCGGGTTGCGGATCTGGGAGTCCAGCCGTCGTACGAGTTCGTCGCGGCCCTCTTCCGTGAGGGCGTAGACGGTCCTCTCCGGACGGTTTCCCAGGCGCTGCCGGCCTTGCGAGGCAAGCCATCCCGCTTCGGTCAGGGCGGCGACGGTGTTGTAGAGGGTGCCTCGCGTGATCGCGGCCGCGTGGTTGTCGCTGCGATTTCGCAGTTCGGCAAGCATCTGGTGCGGGTGCGAGGGCTGTTCGAGCAGGAGACCCAGCACGGCCAGAACGATCGGATTGTCGAGAACGCGACGCGGCATAGTCGAACTCTATCAGTCTAAATAAACCATTAGACCCTGGCGAGGCCACGGCAGTCACAGAGCACTGCACGCCACCTGGCGGTAGCGATACGAGAACAGGGCCTCGCCGGGGACCGGTCACGACCAGGACCGGCAGGAGGAGCCGTCGGCGACGGCGAGCAGGTTGGAGCCGTGTCGCAGACGTCGGCGACGCGCCCGTGATGGTCGTCGGCGAGGGGTTCGCCTTCCCGGACCCGGGCCCCGGTCTCCCGGAAGTTCCGTGCGGGTTCCGGGGTTTCCGCTCCGCGGCACCGCGGGCTCGCGTTCCATGATGTCCGGCCGAAGTTCGCACCGACGTACGAGAGAACCCGGCCTCGCGTGGAGGGGGCGGGCATCGAAACGGCGGACGGAGTCGGAGCACCACCCCCTGACGGCACGACTCCCGTGAACCGACGCTTCGAGCCGCTCCGAGGTCTCCCGACCACGACGATTCGTCGATCGAGAGGGAACTCGGCATGAAGATCGGAATGAAGAAGCGAGGCAGGTCGCGGATATGGCTCGGCGCGGCCCTGGCGGCCCTGATGTCGTTCGCGTCGACACCGGGCGCCGCACAGGCCGACTCCGGACGTCGTTGCTCAGGGGGCTACGCGGCCATCACCTTCGACGACGGCCCGACGGACAGCACGACCGCGTATCTGATAGGCGCTGCGTGACGCGGGACGGGTCAGGGCCACGTTCTTCGTGACCGGCACGCTCGCCCAGGCACAGCCGGACGGGACCCGGCGGATCGTCGCCGAGGGCCATCAGATCGGTAACCACTCCTACACCCACCCGGACCTCGTCCAGCTCGACGCGCCTACCGCGTTCGCGGAACTGCGCGACACCAGCCGGACCGTCCGGGCTCAGACGGGCCGTGCGCCGACACTCTTCCGTCCGCCGTTCGGGAGCACCGACGCACGGACTCGGCAGGACGCTGCCGGACTCGGGATGACCGAGGTGATCTGGACGGCCGACACGGTCGACTGGAGCGGCATCTCCACGGACGCCATCGTGGCGAACGCCCTCACGGTGCGGCCGGGCGGCATCATCCTGCTCCACGACGGCCTGCAGACGACGCTCGCGGCCATCCCGAAGATCGTCGAGGGACTGGCCGAACGCGGTATGTGCGCGGGCAGGATCGTCTACTCGGCCACGCCGGTCCAGGCATGGCCGGGCCTGACCTTCCACGCCAAGGCCGCGCGCTGGCAACGTAGCGGTCCCGGCCCCGGCAGCGGAACCCTTGACGCGAACGCGAACGCGATCCGCCGCGTCGTCCGCCGCGGCCCCCTGACCGCGCCGTCGGCCGTACGGGCCCACCCGCCCGTGCGGTCTGCGGCGGGCGGCCTCGGAGCGAGGCGCGTCGGGCCGCTCGTCCGGCACGAACCCGCCCGCGCCCAGCAGGCCCGGCAGGCCCGGCGGAACCCGTTGGCGCACCGGTCGTCGCAGCCGTCACCCGGTGGCTCCTGGCTGCCCCTGGCCACGGAGTGACGGCACCGGCCACCGCCCCAGGGCTCCGGTCCCCCTGCCACAGAGGTCGCACGACCTGCGCCGACAGACACAATCAGGCATATCGCCATGAATCCGTCCGGGTTTGGGGACTGTGTCCGTAAGACACCCCGGTACGGAAGAATGTGCGCCGATGACCGACAGCGCCACCGCCCCCCAGCCCCGGCCCGACGGATACGGCCCCTTCGCCCATCTCACCGTGCAGAACACCGCGCTCTACCGCCAGGTGATGCGGGTGTTCGTCGGCGCCAAGGAGCGGTTCGCCGTCCATCTGCGGCCCGAGGACGTGTACGCGGCCCTGCCCCCCGACGTGCGTCCCGCCGAGCCGGACGCCGTGGTCAAGGCGCTGGACAGCCTCGTCGGGTGGGGAAACCTGCGGGCCGACCCCGACACCGCACGGGTCACCGCCGTCGAGGACTTCTACCGCAAGCGGTTCATCTACCAGCTCACCCGTGCGGGAGAGGCGGCCGAGGAGGCCCTCGCCGGATACGACGAGGCGCTCGGCCGGCGCGGAGCCCTCCAGGCGGTCGCGCTGCACGACATCGTCACCCAGCTGCGGGCCCTCCTCGTGCTCTCTGCGGAGGAGGAGCCCGACCCCGCCAAGACCCATCTCGCGCTCGACGCGCTGGCCAGCCGTTTCGGGGCCCTCGCCGACAACGCCCGCGCCTTCATGGGGTCGCTCCAGCGCACCATCGACCTCCACGAAGCGCGGGAGGAGGTCTTCCTCGGCTACAAGGACCGGCTCATCCAGTATCTGGAGCGGTTCATCCAGGACCTGATCACCCTCGGCGGGCGCATCGCCCAGCTCATCCTGGAGCTGGAGGCGGGCGGTCGTATCGAGGTCCTGCTGCGCGCCGCCGCCGGACGTGAGGCGGCCGACGCCGCGCCCGAGGAGGCCGGGCACGCCGAGCAGGAGGCGTACGCGCGCTGGGCGGGCCGCTGGGACGGGCTCGCGGCGTGGTTCATCAGCCGGGACGGGCGCGAGTCGCAGGCCCGGCTGCTGCGCGGCCGGGCGCTCGGGGCGATCCCCCAACTGCTGGCCGTCGTACGGGCGCTGAGCGAGCGCAGGGCGGGCCGCTCCGACCGGTCCGCCGACTTCCGTACACTCGCCCGCTGGTTCGCCGAGGCCCCCGACGACGACTCCCGGCACCGGCTGTGGCGTACCGCCTTCGGGCTCCATCCCGCGCGGCATCTCTCCGTCGACGCCGACACCGTCGCCGCCCGCGCGGCCCGGCCGGTGCCCGCCGCCACGTCCTGGGCGGCGGCCGAACCGCTGCGGATCAGCCCCCAGCTCCGCCGTACCGGAAGCTACGAGCGGCGCGGCAAGCCCAGGAAGGTCGAGGACCGCCGGGAGCGGCTGCGCCACCTGGCCGAGGTGGCCGCCGAACAGGCCGCCGAGACCGCGGCGGCCCGCGCCCGGCTCGTCACCGACAAGGTGACCCGCCTCTCCGAGCTGGGCGAACTCGACCCGGCGGCCTTCGGGCTCTTCCTCCAGCTGCTCGGCGACGCCCTCGCCACCTGGCGGCCCGGTATGCGGCGGACCGTGGCCACCAGCAACGACGGCTCCATGGAGATCCGGCTCAGCGCGCTCGCCGACGGTGTCACGGCGCGGATCCACACTCCTTCGGGCGTCTTCCACGGACCCGATCACCTCATCGAGATCGTCGATCTGACGGCGGAGGCCGCGGAGGGAGGGCACGCCCGATGACCACGATCCCCACAAGGCCCGCGGACGGCCTCACGCACCCCGAGGGAGCGCCCGCAGCACCCCCGGAAAGCCTCCCAGTGCCTGCGGAAAGCCCCACAGCACCGGAAAGCCCCGCACGCCCCGCACACCCCACAGACAGGAGGGTCCACCCGTGACACCCGTGCCACCCGTGACCACTCCGCTCGCCGAGGTCCTCGACGGACAGCACGCCGCCGACCTCCGCAAAGCCGCCCGCGCCCTGCTCAAGCAGCCCCTGCTGCTCTCCCGCGGCCGGTACGCGGACGAGTTCCGTCTCGTCCGCCGCCACTCATCCGAACTGCGCGAGTGGTTCGACCGCAACACCGGCTGGTCCCTCCACACGGACGCCGAGGCCGCCCGGCTGCGCAAGATCCCCGGCCTCCTCACCGACCCCACCCACCCCGCCCGTGAAGCCAGCCGTGCCGCCTCCCCGTTCACCCGCCGCCGTTACGTCCTGCTCTGCCTCGCCCTCGCCGCCCTCGAACACGGGGAGGCCCAGATCGCCCTCGGCCGCCTGGCCGACCAGGTGGTCATCGACGCCGCCGACCCCAAGCTCGCCGAGGCGGGGATCCGGTTCTCCCTGGACCGCCGCGACGAACGCCTCGACCTCGCGGCCGTGGTGCGCCTCCTGCTGAGCCTGGGGGTACTGCGGCGGGTCGCGGGCGACGAGGACGCGTACGTCAGCGGCGCGGGGGATGTGCTGTACGACGTCGAGCGGCGGGTGCTGGCCGGGCTGCTCGCCACCCGGCGCGGCCCCTCCACCGTGCTGGCCGAGAGCTTCGGCGAGCGGCTGCGCGAACTCGTCGCCGAGACGGCCCTGGACAGCGACGAACTGCGCTTCCGCGCCATGCGGTGGCATCTGACCCGCCGTCTCCTGGACGACCCGGTCCTCTACTACGACGAGCTGACCGACGCCGAACTCGCCTATCTCACCCGTCAGCGCGGCTTCCTCACGGCCCGGATCACCGAACTGACCGGGCTGGTCGCCGAGGTCCGGGCCGAGGGCATCGCCATGGTCGACCCCGACGACGACCTCACCGACCTACGGATGCCGGAGCAGGGCACCCACGGCCACATCACGCTGCTGCTCGCCGAGCATCTGGCCGCCGCGCCCGGCCCGGTCACCACCGAGGAGCTGGCCCTGCGGGTCCGCGAACTCGCCGCCGAACACGGGGGCTTCTGGGCCAAGTCCGCGCGCGAACCGGGCACCGAGGCCGAACTCGCCGAACAGGCCGTCGTCCGGCTCACCGCCCTCGGGCTGGTCACCCGCACGGCCCGCGGGGCGACGCCGCGCCCGGCCCTGTCCCGTTACGCGGTCGGCGAGACCGTCGTCCGCGAACCCGGCACCGTACGCACGCCCGCGCAGCGAAAGGCACCGCAGCCGTGACCACCAGCCACCCGCAGCCCCCTGCCGACCCATCCGCCGAGCGGGCCGCCGGCCCGTCCGCCGACGCCCCCGCCGACGCCCCCGGCGGCGCGCTGCCCGCACCGCTGCGCTCGCGCTGGCAGCCTCTGCGGATCGGGCTCGTCGACCTCTTCCACTACGACGTGGAGGAGTTCCGCTTCCGGGACGGACGGCTGTTGCTGCGCGGCAACAACGGAACCGGCAAATCCAAAGTGCTCGCCCTGACCCTGCCCTTCCTCCTCGACGGCGATCTCGGCTCGCGCCGCGTCGAACCGGACGGCGACCCCGGCAAGCGGATGGAGTGGAACCTGCTCCTCGGCGGCGAGCACCCGCACCCCGAACGCCTCGGCTACACCTGGGTCGAGTTCGGCCGCCGTGACGAGAACAGCGGCGAGGAGCACTTCCGTACGCTGCTGTGCGGGCTGAAGGCCGTCAGCGGACGCGGTATCGCCCGCCACTGGTACGCGGTCACCAGCAGGCGCGTCGACCACCGGCCCGAGGCGTCGCCCGCCCGGACCCTCAGCCTGCTCGACGCCACCGGCACGGCCCTGACCCGGGACCGGCTCGCCGAGGCCATCGGGGAGCACGGCATGGTGTACGACCAGGCCAGGACGTACCGCAGGGCCGTGGACGAGGCGCTGTTCGGGCTCGGCGAACAGCGTTACGGAGCCCTGGTCGACCTGCTGATCCAGCTCCGCCAGCCCCAGCTCTCCAAGCGCCCCAACGAGGCCGCTCTCTCCCGTGCCCTGACCGAGGCGCTGCCTCCCTTGGACCAGGCGGTCATCGCCGATGTGGCGGAGGCGTTCCGCTCGCTGGACGAGGAGAAGGGGGAGCTGTCCGCCGCCGTCGCCGCCGAGCGGGCCGCCGCCGCCTTCCTGGACCACTACCGGCGCTACGCCAGGATCGCCACCCGCCGCCGCGCCCGCCTCCCGCGTACCGAGCACTCCCGCTACGAGCAACTGCAACGGGACCTCTCCGAAGGGCAGAACGAGCGCGCGAGGGCCGAGGAGGAACGGGAGGCGGCCGAGCGGCGCATCGCCGCGCTGGACGAGACCGAGGTACGGCTGCGGGCCCAGGACACCACCCTGCGCGAGGGCCCCGAGATGCGGGACGCGCGGGAGTTGGAGCGGGCGGCCCAGGCGGTGGAGGGCACGGCTCAGGCCCTGCGCCGGGCAGTGGACGACCGTGACCAGGCCGCCGGTCACCACACGCGGGCGCTCGGGAGGCTCGGCGCGGCCGAGAACCGGTCGCGCGCCGCCGCGCGACTGGTCGAGGACACCTTCGACCGGGCGCGGGAGGCGGCCACCGCCGCCGGAGTCGACCTGCCCGCCGAAGGCATCACGGCCCCCGCTGACGGGACCGCGGCCCCTGCCGACGGCACCACGGTCCCTCCGGCCGCCCGAACCGACGCTCCGGCCTCCGGGGCCCCGGCCCCCACCCCCGCCGCCGCCAGAACCGGCCTGCCCGCCGCCCCCGCGCCGTCCGAGCCCGAACTGCGCCGCGCCGTACAGGAGTCGGTGGACCGGCGGCACCGCGCGCTCGCCCACGCGGAGGGCCTGGCGGAGACGGCCGAGCGGCTCGCCGCCGAGCGCCGCGGCGAGGCCGTACGGGCCGACGAGGCCGGAGTCGAACTGGACCGGACCGCCGAGGCGCATCTGCGGAGCGAGGAGGCCGTCGCGGCGGCCGGGCGGGCGCTGCTGGACGGCGTACGGGAACGGGCCCGCGCGTGGACCGAACTCGCCTACCCCGACCCGGCCGGGCTGCTGGACGAGCTTCAGGAGTGGACCGGACGCCTCGACGGCCCCTATCCGGCGCGCGTGCACGCGGCACGGGCGCACAGCGCCGCGTCGGCGCACCTCGCCGACCGGGCGGCCGAGGCCACGCGGTGCCGCTCGGAGCTGACGGCCCGGATCGAGGGTGTACGGAGCGAACTCGCCGCGCTGGAAGGCGGCGCGCGCCGGGGGCCGGAGCCGCCGCCGACCCGCACGCCGGGGCTGCGCGAGCGGTTGCCGGGAGCGCCGCTGTGGCGGCTGGTGGACTTCGAGGGCGGGCTGCCGGAGCCGGACCGCGCCGGTCTCGAAGCGGCCCTGGAGGCGTCCGGGCTGCTGGACGCCTGGGTGCTTCCCGACGGCAGCGTCCTGGCCGCCGACGGGCAGGGGTACGACGTGCTGCTCGCCCCGGCGGCCGGGCCGGTCGCCGGGGCCTCGCTGACCGGACTGCTGCGCCCGGCCCTGGACCACGGGGACGCGCAGGCCGCGGCGGTGGGCGAGGAGACGGTCGCCCGGCTGCTCGCCGCCATCGGGGCCGACGCGGAGAGCCGGGCGGGGACCTGGGTTGCGCGGGACGGCCGCTTCCGCGTCGGCGCGCTCACGGGCCGGTGGGCGAAGCCGGTCGCCGAGTACATCGGCGAGGGCGCGCGCGAGGCGGCCCGACGGTTCCGTATCGCCGAACTGAACACCGAACTCATCGCTCTCCAGCACGAGTTCGCGGCGGTCGCCGCCGAGGCCGAGGAGATCGCCGCCCGCCGCCGTACCCTCGACGCCGAGTTGGCCGACGTACCGGACGAGGGCGCTCTCACCCGTGCGCACGCCGCCCTGACCGCCGGCGCCGAGGCCGTGCGACGGGCGCGCGTGCGGCGCGAGGAGCGCGCCGCGGCCCTCGCCGAGGCGGTCGAACGCGCCGAGCGTGCGGCGGCCGAACTCGCCGGGACCACCGCCGACCTCGGTCTGCCCGCCGACCGGCCCGGTCTGGCCGCGGTGCGCGACGCCCTCGGCTCCCTCGCGACCGTCCTGGCGGCCCTGTGGCCCGCGCTGCGGGAGCGGGGCGAGGCGGCCCGCCGGGCGGATGAGGAGCGTGCCGAGGCCGGGCAGGCGGCGGAGCGCGCCGAGGAACTCGCGCTCCGCGCGCGGGAGGCCGGGCGGGAGGCGGCCGGCGCGGACGAGCGCCACGCCACCCTGCGTTCCACGGTCGGCGCGGCCGTCGCCGACCTTCAGCGGCGGCTCACGGAGACCGCCGAGGCCCTGCACGCCTGCGAGAGGGACCGGGGGCTCGCCCGGCGGCAGCACTCCGATGCCGAGAAGGCGGCGGCGCGGGCCGAGGGGAGCATCGGGCAGTTGGAGAAGGGCCTCAAGGGCGCGGCGGCGGCGCGCGCCGACGCCATCGCGGCGTTGCGCGGCTTCACCGCCACCGGCCTGATCACGGTCGCCCTGCCGGAACTCGCCGTTCCGGACCCGGACGACGGCCCCTGGGCGGCCAGCCCCGCCATCGCGCTGGCCCGCGCCATCGAGGCGGGCCTGTCGGGCGTCGACGACTCCGACGGGGCGTGGGAACGGGTGCAGCGGCGGCTCAGCGAGGAACTCAAGACGCTCCAGGACACCCTCTCCCGTCACGGGCACTCGGCCTCCGCCCGGATGGTGGAGGAGGGGATGGTCGTCGACATCGTGTACCAGGGCCGGGAGCGGGGCGTACCGGAACTCGCCGAGGCGCTGACGGCCGAGGTCGCCGAGCTGACGCGGATCCTCTCCGCCAGGGAGCGGGAGATCCTCGAAACCCATCTGATCACCGAAGTCGCGGGCACGCTCCAGGAGTTGATCGGCACGGCTGAACGGCAGGTGCGGGACATGAACGCCGAACTGGACGATCGCCCCACCTCCACCGGCATGAAGCTCCGCCTCGTCTGGCGGCCCTCCCGCAGAGCCCCCGCCGGTCTCGCCCGCGCCCGGGAGCGGCTGCGGCAGTCGGCCGACGCCTGGACGCCCGCCGACCGCGCGGCCGTCGGCGAGTTCCTCCAGGAGCAGATCGCCCGGCAGCAGAGCGACGACACCGCGGGCAGTTGGCTCGAACACCTCACCGCCGCGCTCGACTACCGCTCCTGGCACGAGTTCGGCGTCGAGCGGCACCAGCACGGCCGCTGGGTCCCCGCCACCGGACCCGCGTCGGGCGGTGAGCGGGTCCTCGCCGTCTCCGTGCCCCTCTTCGCCGCCGCCTCCTCGCACTACGCCAGCGCGGGCAGCCCCCACGCGCCGCGCCTGGTCACCCTCGACGAGGCGTTCGCGGGGGTGGACGACGACTCGCGCGCCAAGTGCCTGGGCCTGCTGCACGCCTTCGACCTCGACGTGGTGATGACGAGCGAACGGGAATGGGCCTGCTACCCGCAGGTGCCCGGCATCGCGATCGCCCAGCTCTCGCGGATCGACGAGGTGGCGGCGGTCCTCGTCACCCGCTGGGAGTGGGACGGCACCGCCCGGACCCGGCGCGACGACCCCGTACGGTCCGGGCACACCGTTCCCGGACCGCGCGCCGAGACCCCGGCCGGTCAGGAGCGGCTGCGGCTCTGACGCCCGCGGCCGCCCGGGTACGAGCGTGGCCCGGCCGCCCGCAGCCGGACCGGAACGCCATTGGTCCGACACTCGCCTCCCACAGGGGCTCCCGTGGAGCTGACACCGACCGTCCCACCGGCGCCCCGTGGAGCTGACACCGGCCGTCCCACGGGGGCGTCTGTGGCGCATGCAGAAGATCCACGACGGACACGCCACCGTAGCCGTCGGCGGAATCCCGGGAAACTGGCCTGAACCGTTCGGAATGGGCCGCCGGAAATGCCCCCGACCATCAGCCCCGAACCTGTTCAGCGCTTTGTGCACCACTGGCCATGGATCGACGTGATCACCGGCGCGATCCAGCGACAAGTGAATTTTCGGGAGTCATCGGGGGCCGACTCGCGTTACCGAACGGGCACTTCGGCCCATTTCGGCAAACTGGGGGACATTCCCCCGGCAGGGTCGTCAATGAGTCGGAATAAAGCGCTGCACCTGGATCGCTCAGAGCCAGGCCGGAAAGGCAGAGTGCGGCCTCGCGAAGTGGCATTGATCTGCAAGAAAAGGGTTTCCGCGAGTTTCCGGACGACGCAGACCGGCCCCGGCCATCCCCAGCCAGCTCCGGCCAGTGCGGACTTCCCATCACTTGACAATTTCCAGGTGTCGCCAATGCTCGTCCGATGACGCTCCCCCTCGACGTCCACCAACCGCTTACTTCGGTCGGCGCTGCCACCTCGGGACCTGAATACCTCCATGAATCCCCGCATAGCCGTTCCGCGACACCGTCTGCCCGTCTGGCTGATCCCCACACTGTGGACCCTCGCCCTCGGCTCATGGGGGCTGTCGCGGCAGCACAGCGTCTGGCGGGACGAAGCGGCGACCTGGCAGGTGGCCGGCCGGTCAACCGCCGAGATCTGGCATCTGCTGGGGCACGTCGACGCTGTTCACGGGCTCTACTACCTGCTCATGCACGGCCTTTTCGAGTGCTTCGGGCCCAGTACCACAACGCTACGGCTGCCCTCCGTCCTCGCCATGGCAGCGGCGGCGGCGTGTGTGGCCCGAATCGGCCACCAGCTGGCCGGTTTCTGGGCGGGTCTGGGGGGAGGGCTGGCGTTCGGACTCCTTCCGGCCGTGCAGTTCCACCTGCAAGAAGGCCGACCGTACGCGTTGGTCGCGGCTGGGGCCGGGATCTCAACACTGCTCTTGGTGACCGCAATCAAAGGGCAGTACCACAGGCCGACGCTCTGGACGACATACGGCGGCGTCATACTGTTATGCGGGCTATTGAACTGGTTATCGCTGCTGATACTGCCCGCTCACCTGGCGACCTTGGTCTGGACGCGGTCCCGACGCGGGACACTGACAGGCTGGGCGGGGGCCTCCGCAGTTGCCACAGCGTGTGTACTGCCGCTGATCCTGTTCAGCCGGGGTCAGTCAGGACAGATTTCCTGGATACCGCCGCTGTCCTGGCACATGATGATCGGCCCGGCAGTCCTGCTGGCGATCGGCATTGTCGGGGCCTTGGTGGACCGGCGGCGAGTAGGCCGGTTATCGGTGGCGGCCGTCGGGCTACCCCTGCTGGCGGTGCCGCAGATCGCCCTGATCGGCATCTCCCTGATCCAGCCGATGTTCTTGGAACGGTACATCCTGTTCAGCCTCCTGGGTCTGACGTTGCTGATCGGGACGGCACTGGGTGCGGTGGTACGAGCGGCGGCGCCGAAGTTCCCCAGGGCATCAGCATGGATTCTCCCCGTGGTGACTGCCGCGGCGATGACGGCACTGCTGCCGCAGTCGTTGGCCAAGCGGTCCCCGGCAAGCCGGGTGGACGATGTACTGGCCGTTGCGGCCGACGTGCGGCAGCTCAAGAGGCCCGGAGACGCGGTGCTCTTCGTACCGGCAGCGCGGCGCGACACCAAGTTGGTCTCCCCTGACGCCTTCACCGGTCTCGAAGACGTCGCCCTGGCGGAGAGCGCGGAGGCGTCCGGGACCCTCAAGGGCGTGGAAGCACACCCGGCGCGGATCAGAGCCGTGATGCTGACACATCCGGAGATACTGCTGATCACGGATGCGGCGGAGGTGGCGACACCCGTCTCGGCCACCGGAGACAAGGTGAAGCTCTCCGTACTGAACGAGTACTTTGCGGTAGTGGCGGACGAGCAGGTCCGCGGTCGGCGGGTGACGGTGTACCAGAGGCTCGAACCCTCTGGATCCCGAGCCCGATCCTTGCCGACTTCGGCTCGTCCGACCCGGTCGGCGGCCACCAACCGACAGGAGCAACCGTGGACCTCACGCCCGACGCCGAGGTGGACACGGCCCGGCTGCGCCGTCTTCTCGGGGATCCCGGCCTCGCCTGGCTGGTCGAGCGGGCGCGGCAGCGTCTGGAGCGCGGGCAGCCGCTCACCGGGCCGGTCTCCCTCGGTACGCCGACCGACGACCAGCGGGCCGCCGTCGAGCGCCTGTTGGGCCGGTCTCCGGGGCGCGGGCGCTCCCTGACCGTCCGGCTCGACGCGGTGGACGACGTCCTGCGCCGCTCGGGCGTCAGCGCCCGGGGCCTGGGCCCGGCCGTGATCGCGCTGACCGGGCCGGTCGTCCCGCGCGACGCGGCGCGCGAGGCCGAGGAGCGCGCGTGGCGGGAGGCGTACTCCGCCCTTGACGCCCTCGTGGACCGGAGCCCGGACCTCGCCCCCTGGGCCGCGCGGCTCCGCGACGACGGTCTGGTACGGCGTCTCGCCAGAACGCCCGCCGCCGCCCGCGAACTGCTCGACCGGGTCGCCACCGCTCTGCGCGTACTCCCTTTGGACGAGCCGGAGTCCCTACCCGCCTTCGCGGCCCGGCTCCTCGGCGGTGCCCATGCCCTGGACGACGGAACCCCGCTCGCCACGCTGACGCTGTCCGGGGTCCGGGCGCTGACCGGCTTCCCGGACGGCGGCGGGGCCGAGTGGCGGCGGCAGGCGTGGGCCTCGGCGGGGCTGCTCCGCGACGAGCTGTCCTCGACCGTCCTCACCCTGAACCTCCGCGGCACGCCCGCCCTGGACTGGCTGGCCGACTCGGGCGAACCGGCCGTGCTGACCCTGCGACAGCTCATGCGCCATCCGCCCGCCGCCTCCGACCGTGGATCCGGCCGCCTGGCCGTCCGGATCTGCGAGAACCCCGCCGTGCTCGCCGCCGCGGCGGACGCGTACGGCCCGCGGTCCGCGCCGCTGGTGTGCCTCCAGGGCCAGCCGTCCGCGGCCGCCCTGACCCTCGTCCGCCGTCTGCACGAGCAAGGGGCCACGCTCCACTACCACGGGGACTTCGACTGGGGCGGGCTGCGTATCGCCGCGGCGCTCCGGCGTCACGTCCCCTGGCGTCCCTGGCGGTACACCGCCGCCGACTACCGCGCGGCCGTGCTCGCAGGCGACGGCGGTCCGTCGCTGACCGGCCGGCCCGCCGAGGCCCCTTGGGACCCGGATCTTCCCCCGGCCCTCATGGAACTGGGCGTCCGCGTCGAGGAGGAGTCGGTGCTCGGCACGCTCCTCGCCGACCTGCGCTGACGGCGGGCCGCGCGGTCACACGCCCGGCACCACGGTGACGGATCCGATGTACTCCTGGGTCTCCGCGTCCGGGAGGCGTACGGACTGGGCCCAGTAGTACACGACCAGGCTGAACGCGGTGACGATCACCATGTCCCACCAGAGCGGAATCGCGTCGGTCGCGCCGCAGGACGCGGACGACGCCGGCCCGGTGCTGCAGAAGCCGCCCTGCCAGGAGATCACTCCCATGCCGACGAGGTACACCGGCAGCCACTGCGCGGACCACCAGTCCATGTGCGGAACCCTCGGGTTGAGCTTGAGGAGCGCGGAACCGCCGAGGAGCAGATACCCGATCACGATCGCGACCCCGAGCCGCCACAGGGTGTCCCAGCCCGACCAGTAGATGATCAGATTGGACACGACGAAGGCCACCGGGGCCCAGAACAGCCCGCCGGGCAGACGGTACGGGCGGGGCCGGTCGGGATCCTGTTTGCGCAGGCATCCGAGGGCGAGCGGCGCGCCCGCGTACATGAGCACGCTCGCGGAGGTGACGAAGCCCACCAGCTTCTGCCAGGTCGGGAAGGGCAGGAACACGATGAGTCCGACGATGAAGGTGAACAGCAGGCTGAACCAGGGGACGCCACGGCTGGTGGTGCGTTCAAAGAGGACGGGGACGTAGCCGTTGCGGGAGAGGCCGTACGAGACCCGTGACGCGGCCGTGGTGTAGATGAGGCCCGTGCCGGAGGGTGAGATGACGGCGTCGATGTAGAGGATCGTGGCGAGCCAGCCGAGCCCGACCGAGATGGCGAGCCCGGCGAAGGGGCCGGTCTTGTCGGCGAAGGTGAGGTCGGCCCAGCCGTTGACGAAGGCGCTCTGCGGCAGGGCCCCGATGAAGACCACCTGCAACGCCACGTAGATGAGCACGCCGAGCAGGATCGAGCCGATGACCGCCAGCGGGATGTCACGGGCCGGATTGCGGCTCTCGCCGGCCAGTTGGTCGGCCTGTTCGAAGCCGAGCAGCGCGAAGATGATGCCGCCGGTGCTGATGGCGGAGAGCACTCCCTGCGCGCCGAAGGGGGCGAAGCCCCCGTAGCCGAAGTTGCCGCTGTGGAAGGTGGTCGCCGCCAGGACGATGATGGTGAACACGGGGACGGCGATCTTCAGCCAGGTCGCCACGCTGTTGGTGTGGGCGAGCCATCGGATGCCGAAGAAGTTGACGACGACGAAGAACGCCATGAAGGCGACGGCCAGCCCGTATCCGGCGGCGGTCAGCTGGTTCTTCCCCGTCTGCACCCACTCGGCGTGAACGCTGAGGTAGTTCAGCGACGCCATGACCTCGATCGGGGCCGTGGCGACGGCCTGCAGCCAGGAGAACCAGCCGAAGGACGCGCCCGCGACGCTGCCGAAGGCGTAGTGCGGGAAGCGCGCGGTGCCGCCCGCGACCGGGTACATGGCCCCCAGTTCCGCGTGGACGAACGCGAGGACGATGATGGCGAGGGCCCCGATCCCCCAGGAGACGAGGGCCGCGGTACCGGCCGCCTGCGCGGCGAAGAGCGCGCCGAACAGCCACCCGGATCCGATGATGGATCCCTCGGAGGTCCAGATGAGGCCGATCAGCCCGATCTCCCGCTTGAGTCCGGGGTTCCTGGGCGACTCGGGCGCGACCGCTTCGGGCATCTGAACCCCTGTTCCGCTGAGGACGAGTCACGGACGTCGATAGGCGTCCACGGGACGTCCCCACGATGTCCGGGCGGTCGGCGGAGCACGCGGAGACGTGCGGGGCTTGCGCCACACGGGTCGTCCGCGCACCCGGAATGCACCAAGGCCCCGGCCTCTCGCGCGCCGCGCCGGCCCCCTGCGGATCGCCGCGCCGACGGAGCCGGTACGCCGCCTCGCCCTGCCTGCGTCACCCCGTCGCGGCGTACGGCGACCCCACGGCATCCGGCCGGGGGCACGGCGGTCAGCACGAACCGGTGTCGATCTCCGCCCACACGGTCTTCGCGCTCGGCGGGCACGGCCGGCTCCCCCACCGGTCCGCCAGCGCGCCGACCAGAAGCAGCCCACGGCCGGACTCCCCGTCGTCCGGGACCTCCTCCGGCGGTACGAGGGGCCGGTCGCCCCGAGCGTCGGTGACTTCCAGCCGGAGGGTGCGGGCGTCAGTGTCGTACGAGAGCCCGAGCCGGAAGCCGCGCTCCCGGACGCGGGCGTGGAGCGCGGCGTTGGCGGTCAGCTCGGCGACGACGACCTCGGCGCGGTCGATGACGGCGGCCGGAACGCCCCAGCGGCGCAGCTCCCCGACGGTGAGCTGCCGGGCCAGCCGCGCGCCCCGGCGGGTGGTGGGCAGACGCTGGGAGAACACACGTACGGTGAGCGGGTGTTGAGGTGCGGTGAAGTGCATGGCCGACACGATGACGGCGGCTCCGGGGCCTCCACCAGCGCCGAACCGTGTACGCGCGGCCCGCGTACGCGGCTGTTCGATGGACAGTACGCGAACGGCTCGATCACTCTGGGTGAGTTCCGCTCGGGGCGCGCGCCCCACGCAAGGACCCGGAGGTGTGGCGAATGACCATCGACGATACCGAGACGACGGTCGGCGACTGGGAACGGGAGCCCGACCCGTCGGACAGTCTGCGGACGTTCGGCGCGGTCGTCCAGGCGTTACGCGAACACGCGGGCCTGAGCCGCGCCGAGTTCGCGGTCGCGGTCCGCTTCTCCAAGCACACGGTGGCGTCGGTGGAACTGGGCCGCCGGATGCCGGACGAGGCGTTCGTGGAACGGGCGGAGGAGGTACTGGGGAACACGGGGGCGCTGCGGAAGGCGGCGCGGCATCTGACCAGGGGGGAGCCGGGGTTGGCGGCGTGGTTCCGGCGGTGGGCCAAGCTGGAGCGGGTGGCGGTGAGCCTGAGCACGTATGAGTGCAGGCTGGTGCCGGGGTTGTTGCAGTCGGAGGGGTACGCGCGAGCGGCGTTCGCAAACAGCGTGCCACCCCTGTCCGACGAACAGATGGAGGCACAGGTCGTTGCTCGCATGGAGCGCCAGGAACTCATCCGCTCAAGGCCCAACACCTCTTTCAGCTTCATCCTGGAGGAACACATCGTCCGCCGGAGTCTCGGGGGGCCCGGAGTCCTGCGCAGCCAACTTGATCAGATCCTGGAGCACACCGAGCTGCGCAATGTGACCGTGCAGATCATGCCGATCGACAGCTCGTGTCACGCTGGTCTCGATGGTCCGCTTGCTCTCCTGGACGCTCCGGACGGTCGGCGTTTGGCCTATTCCGAAGGGCAGAAGAACGGCCGTCTCATCGCTGACGTGGCACAGGCCACCGTGCTGCATCAGCGATATGCAACACTCCGCTCACAGGCCCTCGATCCCAACGCCTCCGTGGGTCTGCTGATGCGCCTCCGAGGAGACCTATGAGTGACACAACCGAGCCGACATGGTTCAAGTCCAGCTATAGCGGCACAGAGGGCGACAACTGCGTCGAGGTCGCCATCACCGAACAGGCGGCCCACATAAGAGACTCCAAGGACCTGGCACGCCCGCCCTTCGCCGTCGGGCGGAACGGCTGGTCCACGTTCGTTCAGTACGTCCGAGGCTGACCCCTCGGAACAGGCTCGCCCCGTACAACGAACCCCCAGGGGAACACAGCCGAGCCCGCAAACAAGCGCAGGCCCGGCTGTGGGTGAGGAGCGCACGATGAGCAGGAGAGCAGAACTCTCTTGGTTCAAGTCCAGCTACAGCGGTACTCAAGGCGACAACTGCGTTGAGGTCGCCGTCACCGAACAGGTCGTCTGCGTACGGGACTCCAAAGACGTGACACGTCCCCACTTCGCCGTCGGGCGGAACGGCTGGTCCGTGTTCGTTCAGTACGCCCGAAGCTGAGACTCCAGGCTCAGTCGTACAACCATGTGATTGAGCAGATCTTGGGCCCGCCCGCAAGGAGCGGGCCCAAGCCATTGGTAGGGAGTGCACGATAAGCAACCCACCGACACTCACCTGGTTCAAGTCCAGCTACAGCAGCGCCCAGGGCGACAGCTGCATCGAGATCGCCGCCACCGAGCAGGCCGTTCACGTCCGGGACTCCCAAGGACCTGACACATCCCCACTTCGCCGTCGGGCGGGACGGCTGGTCCACGTTCGTTCAGTACGTCCGAGACTGACCCCTCGAATCAGGCTCAACCCATCGCGGACGGCGCGATCGTCTCCGACGCGGTCGCGCACGTCCTGGGCTGGGTCCCGAGGCACCTCTTCGCGCCCGAGGCATCCCTGGAGAATGCCTACAGCACCTACAACTCGGTGGTCACCAAACGGGACGACGAAGGCACGGCCTTAAGTTCCGTATCCGCTCCGCAGATCCAGGTATTCATGCCGGAACAGGCCGAGATCCGGCCTGGGATGCGGGTCCTGGAGATCGGTTCGGGCGGTCTCAACGCCGCCTACCTCGCTGAGCTGGTCGGAGAGGCCGGCGAGGTCACCACGGCAGACTTTCACCGGCATGTTCCGCATCCACCCAGACACCGCCGCCGTCCCTCCGTACCATGATGCGAACGCGAGCGCGAAGACTGCTGCGGCCAGCCGCACTGCCCGCCTCCTCAACCCCTGTCAGGACGCGGACCGTACCCAGAACCCGAACGAGCTTCCGGCGATCCGTCCGGCACGTTAGCGCACCACCGTGACCACCACTCATCCCGCCTCGGAGGAATCATGCGCAAACCCGACACTTCCGTCCCCCACTCAGCACGTATCTGGAACTACTGGATGGGCGGCAAGGACAACTACGAAGTCGACCGCACGGCTGGAGACGCCTACCTCGCACTGGCCCCTCAAATCGCGACGATGGCCCGCGAGTCCCGCAAATATCTGATCCGTTCGGTCACTCACGTCACGCGCGACCTCGGTGTGCGCCAGTTCCTCGACATCGGCACGGGCCTCCCGACGTACGACAACACCCACCAGGTCGCCCAGCGGATCGCCCCGGACGCCAAAGTCGTCTACGTCGACAACGACCCGATCGTCCTGACACACGCCGCAGCCCTGCTCCCCGGCACCCCCGAGGGCATCACCACCTACATCAATGGGGACCTGCACGACCCGGAGACGATCCTGGACGCGGCGGGCAAGATCCTCGACTTCCGCGCCCCCGTCGCATTGATGCTCATGGGCATCCTCGGCCACATCCAGGACTTCGGTGAGGCACAGGCGATCGTCCGCCGCCTCCAGGCCGCTTTACCCTCGGGCAGTTACTTCGTGCACTACGACAGCGTCGGTGTCAACGACGACCTCACAAAGGCACAGGAAGGGTACGACGACACCGGCGCTGTCCCGTACGTCCTGCGCAGCCCTGAGCAGATCAGCACCTACTACGAGGGGCTCGAACTACTGGCCCCCGGGATCGTCTCGTGTCCCCTGTGGCGCCCTGACCCGGGCACCTCCCCGGAGCCGACGGACATCTACGGGGGCGTCGCCGGCAAACCGTAGCGCGCTTGCCGATTGTCGTGGACGCGGGTGCCGTGGCCTTCGTCTAGCCTCCCCGTTTCGCTTTGCGTGGCTGAGCTGGCCGGATAGCGGTGAAGTGGTGGTGTTGGTTGCTCGTGGCCGGGTGGGCCGGAGCGCCGCGAAGGCGTCTCCGGCCCCGCACAGCTCGTCGTGGGCTGCCCTCGGTTCTGCCCACCCGATCGGAGCGGGTAAGAAAGTCGGCGATGTCCTTCCGGCCTGGTCGGCGGGCTCACTCCAGAAGAGCCAAACTCAACCGGTGTCCCGGCGCACGCTGCGATGTGGAGAGCGTCGACTATTCCGCCCGGCGTGGGTCGCGTCGGACCAATCGGCGGGCCGGATTCACTCGAACACTCGGAGGCCCGTGGTTCCATTGGCATGTGCCACCGGCACCTGACCGATATCCCTACGCCCCCCGTACCCGGCAAACCGACCAGCCCTGTACATCCCGGAGCGTACGCGCACTACGCCGATCGGCTCCGGCAAAGCGGCACCGATACCAGAGTGACGATGACCGGTTGAGTGTGTTTCGCGAAACGCTTGCGGTAGCCATCTGCTCCTGTGCAGGATCTTCACGGTCGGAGCCCGGGCATTCCCCGGAACTCTGACTGACGCATCGTCACATGACGTGCGATTACCGGGTGGAGGGGTCCATCCGGCATACGGGGGCGGCCTGGCCGCAGCAGGGGGGATCGCGGGTGTCCGCGCAGAATCTACGCGTGTCCGAGAGAGCCGACGGCCTGGCGGCGCCGCAGCCGCAGCAGGCGGCACCGCCGCCGCTGGTCGTCGCCGGACCGGTGCTGCGCCGGGTCGACGACCAGGGGGTGACCGTCTTCGTCGTCACCCGCGAGCCACGGAAGGTCACCGTCGAGGTGATCCCCGGCTCCGGTCCGGCCGACGCGGAGCCGCTGTTCGCCGGGACGGCGGACACCGAAGCGCTCGGCGCGCACGCCCATGCCGTCGCCGTCACCGCGACCGTCGTGGCGGGCGGCGCGGCGCTCGAACCCGGTACCGCCTACCGCTACCGGGTCGGCTTCACGGTCAACGGTTCGAGCCGGCAGGACCTGATGGACGCCGGTGTCGCCGCCGCCACGCCGGAACTGGCCCGCGCGCTGTTCTGCTACCCGGCTCCCGGAGAACCGCAACTGCCCGGATTCGTCACCCCGCCCGCCACGGCGGACGGTCTGCGCGTGCTGCACGGCGGGGCGCGGCGGCCCCACGCCGACGGTCCGGACATGCTCGCCCACGCCGACACGGTCATCGCGCGCGCGGTGTCCGGCCCGGCCACCGGCCGTCGCCCGCATCTGCTCCTGCTGCACGGCGACCAGATCAGCGCCGCCGACGTCGCCGACACCACTCTGTCCATGGTCCGTTCGGCGGTCGCCGCCCTCGGCATCCGGGACGACGTACTGCCGGGAGGCGCCGCCCAGCAGCCCGGTGTCCTCGGGCCCGGCACCCGCGCGGCGCTGTGCGAGAGCGTCAAGCTCCCCACCCCCTCGCCCAACCATCTGCTCTCCTTCGCCGAGTACGCGGCGATGCAGCTGATGATGTGGACGGACACCCTCTGGCCCGCCGAGCCGCCCGCCGTCGAGACAGTGCGCCCCGACCCGGGCTGGGCCTCGTTCCCCGCCGCGCTGCGCGACAAGATCCTCAAGCGCAAGCCCTATCAACCGACGGCCGCCCAGAAGCCGCTGGCCGACCTCCTCGCCGCCTGGCGCGACCAGTCGGCGGCGCTGAAGTCCTTCCGGGCCGGACTGCCCGCCGTCCGCCGGGTCCTGGCGAACGTCCCGGTCCTCACCGGGCTCGGCGAGCACGACATCAGCCCCGGCTGGAACCGCGGTACGGCCGAGGCCACCGCCCTGCTCAGCGACGCCACCGGGCGGCGCGTGGTGCAGAACGCGCTCGCCGCCCACGCCGTGCTGCGCGCCTGGGGCAACACCCCGGAGCAGTTCTCCGGCGCGGCCTCGCCGGGCAGGCTGCTGCTGGACGCGCTCACCGGCTGGCTGAACTCCCCCGCACCCGGCGAGGACGCCCACAGCGCCGCCGTCGCCGCCCGCGCCGGTGTCCCCGACACCGCGCTCGCCCGGCCGTCGGGCGCGCTCGACTACCACTATCTGGTGACCGGCCGGGGCTGGCGGCTGCTGGTGCTCGACGTCGCCACCCGCCGCTCCCTCGCCGTGGTCGGCCAGGACCGCAGACCCGTCGGCGACAGCGCCCTCGACGCCATGCTGGACCTGCTGCCCGAGGCCCGCCCCGACACCCTCACCCTGGTGGCGTCGGCCGTGCCGCTGCACCGGGTGCGGCACACCGACGACCGTACGGAGGCCACCGACCAGACCGGGTCCTGGGCCGCCGACACCGCCGGGTACCACTACGCCCTCAACCGGCTGGCCACCCGCAAGGTGCCGCCGACCGGGACGGATCAGGTCCGCCGACGCCAACTCCTGGTACTGGCAGGCGGATCGGGCCACGCCTTCGCCGACACCGTGCAGCTCTCCGCCGAACGCGCCTACCGCACACCGGGCACCCCCCAGACACAGCCCGTGCTCGGCGAGGCCGTCATCGGCCATCTCGTCGCAGGCGCCCTGCGCGGCACCTCCGCCGCCGATCGGGCCCTGCACTCGGCGGGCTACTCCAACGCCGAAGGAGAGCGGGGCCGGCGCGGCTGGGCAGGCTGGGACGACCCGGCCCCGGCGGTCACCGCCGGGGTACAGCTCACGGCGGAGGGGCCGTCGATACCCTGGCAGGTCACCGGGCATCCGCAGGTGGGCGAGCTGAACGCGCTGCGCCGACTGTCCCGCCGACCCGAGTGGTACACCGAGGTCACCCCGGCGATCTCCGCACCCGGCGACAGCGAGGCCGCGCCCCGGCCCGGCACTCCGCTCCCGGTGGAGAGCGTGGTCGAGGACGCGAACGTGGTGGACGAGGACGGCTCCCCCGTCTTCGTCTCCCAGGTGACCGCCCAGACCTTCGTCGACTCCATCCTCAACCACCGCCGCTACCGCACCGCCTGGAACCCCGGCAGCCAGATCGTCGGCCGCGAGTCGCTGAGCGAGGTGTCCGTCACCTTCATTCCGGAACGCCAAGTCGCCGTCCAGGCGGTGCACTTCGCCATCGAGCAGACGACGGGCACCACCATCGCGCCGTACAGCGCCTTCCCCGTCGTCCTCGACAGGCGTCGGAGCCTGTACGTGCCCGGTCTGTACGCCTCGCTCGCGCTCCGGCGGGGCGACCGCGATCCGCACAACGGCGCCACCGGCGTCTACGCCGGTGTGAACACCGCGGCCGGCACCCATGTCCGCGATCTCCAGAACGATCTGGCCGAGCTTGGCTTCGCGATCGTCCGGGGCGATACGGCGGGCGTCTTCGGGCACCACACCGAGTGGGGCGTGCGCGAGTTCCAGACCTACGCGCAGGGCCGCACCGTCGCGTACGAGGCCGAGGTCTCCAGCCCGCCCGCCCGGTACGCCGCCAGGCTGGCCGCCGCCACCGTCGCCGACGACCAGTGGTACGCGGGACGGGTCAGCGGTGTCGTCAACGCCCAGACCCGGTGGGCCATCGGACTGTGGAAGCGGGAGCGGTGGCGCTGCCCGGTGGTGGTCGAGGCGTACATAGGCGGAACAGGAAGCGCGCACTCCAACAACCCGGCTCCGGGCATGGGCAACATCTGGCGGCACACCGAGCCGGGCGTGAACTCCCGGTCCATCTACGTCACCGACTTCACCGGACGCCACCCGGTTCCCGAGGCGCACCGGGTCGCCCAGCCCAGCGGCCTGCCCGCGGGCGTCTTCCGGACCCGGCTCGCCTACTGGATGGACTACCACCAGGTGTACAAAGGGACGGACGAGAACGGGCCCGGTGCCGCGGACGACGTCCCGTACAAAGTCGACGTGCAGTTCGACGGCGGCGGGGGAACCTCGGCCACGTCCAGCTGGCACCCGGACAGCGAGGTGCTGCCGGAGAGTCTGCTGCCTGCCCACGAGGGAGTCCACCCGACCCTGGCGGATCTGGTCACGGCGGCGACCGACGATCCCGACGACGGCCGGCTCTCCACCTTCAAGGTGGTCCGGGCCGTCTCCGACGTGGAGTCGATCGGCTACTTCGACGTGCTCAACTCCTATGACAGCGCGTTCCTCTCGGGGGGCCTGTTCCACTGGACGATGGGCCCCACGGCGGTGCCGGGCGAGAACTATCCAGTGGTCGCGGGCGCGCCCACACCCACGCCCAACGTAGGCGACACCTGGGCGGCCCGCCGGGGCGAGATGTGGGCCTTTCTGTCGCTCCTCAAGCTCCGCCACCCCGTCGCCTACCAAGAACACTTCGGGGTCACGGGGATCAATCCCCTTGAGGAGTGGAACGACAACGCCGTCTGGGACCGGATCGGACGGGTGTACGTCTCCAGCGCGCGTCAGGACACCGAGACGGGCGCGGTGCCCGTCCCCCGGACCGTCCTCGAGTACAACCGATTCCGCGGCTGGCACTGGTACTACCGCCTGGCCACGGCCTTCCGGACCGAGGACGCCATCCGGCGGGAGATGTGGGGCGCCACCCGCCAGCGGATCGCGGATGTGCTCAGCGTCCCCTGGTCCCCGACCGCCCAGGCACCCCAGATCAACAACGCCCACCTTCTGAACGTCACCGATCCCGACGGCACCACCAGACGCCCCACCATCGGGGAGGTGTTCACCTCCGAACGCGCCATCGGGCTGATCACGCGCTGGCACGTCAACCGGCCCGCCTTCATCGTCAAAGGCACCACCCAGGCGAACGTCGTGCATCCGAGCGCCGGTTCCAAGCTCCGCAGCGCGCTCCAGTGGGCACGTACCAACTGCGGTGCGAACGCCGACCTGTTGCAGCCCCTGGCCGACTGGGGCGACGCGGAGGAGGATTGGCTGGTTCGCGGAATGATGAACAACGTCCCCAACGATGACTTCGGCGTCACCGTGCAGTCCGTCTACGACTGGCCCGCGGAGAACGCGCCCAACCACTGGACCCTGCCGGTCAACACGGCGCTACCCGTCGCCGACCCGCCCACCGCCCCCGAACCGAGGCGCGAGTTCAGCGAACGCCAGCTGCGCACCGACCGGAACAGCTTCCGGTTCGACGCGACGGATCTGCCCTGGACGGGCATCCCGCACTGACGGGTACGGGCGCACCGGCCGGTCACTTGTGCCGGCGCGCCCGGCACACCGCCGCGTCAGCGCGCACCGACGGGACCGTCTCGTCGGCCGGCGGGCGCTCAGCCATCCGTTGCTCAGCCATCCGTTGCTCAGCCGTCTTTCGCCCGGCCGGCCCGCCGCCGCCTCGACCGGCCGTGGCTTCGGCCGGCACCGCACCCACCCATCCCTCCTCCCCCGCACCCTGCTCCCGGGGCCGTCGCCACCGGGACACACCTCCGACCTGCCGTCAGGACGATGCCGCCATGGGCGATACCCAGAACCAGGACCCCCGCCGGGAACTCCTCGGCAACCCGCTCCCGGACCCCCGCCACGACCGTGATCTCCTCGAACGCGTCTGGCGCGAGATCCAGTCACTCGTCCGCCCCCTGCTGGACGCCGCAGGCGATCCGGGCCGCCGCCACGCCCTCACCGAGGAGCTGGGCTGGGATCTCGCCGCCCTCGGCCAGCAGCTCGGGATCGGCGATCCGGCCCGGCTGGAGGAGCAGTTCGACACCTGGCTCGCCGCGCTCAGGACCGCGTACGCCGAACTGGACCGCCAGCTCGACGCCGGGCTCCCCGGCTCCCTCGAAGAGGTCAAGAAGCGGGCCGAGCAGGCCGGGAAGGCGGCAGGGGCGCTGAAGGCCCTGCCGCCCGTCTGGCAGGCGTCGGCCCCAGACCCGCAACTGCTGCCCGCGCTCGGCGAGGATCTGGCCTCCCATCTGGCGATCCGCTACCTCAGCACCCACACGCCCGCGCTCTACCACACGCTGGTCCTGCTGGGGCTGATCGAGCAGGCCGGGCCGCCGACCACCCGCGCACCGATGCCGGCGCCGCCGGAGGCCCCCGTACGGCTCGCGGTCTCCCGCGACCGGCTGCGGCCCGACCGGATCAGGCGGCTGCTCACCGAACCGGACGCCCTGCTGGGCGAGCTGTACCCGTGGCACCCCGACCTCACCAGCCAGGAGGCGGACGCCACCGCCGCCGCGCTGTTCCCCCGGATCGCCGCGCTGCTCACCGCCCTCGGGCTGGACGCGGGGTACGGCACCGTGCCGGGCACCGGCCCCGCGCAGAGTTCCACGAGCGCCGAGCTGACCTCCCGCATGCTGGGAATCTCCGGCGGGGTCGGACAGGGCTCCGACCGCGTCGAGTGGGGCGCCGGGATCGCGCTCTCGCCGAAGGACCGGGGCGGCCTCGGCGTCGTCGTACTCCCCTGGGGCGAGCTGGCCCTGTCGGCCGCCGCGAGCGGCTGGAACATCGGCATGGAACTGGCGGGCGGCACGGCCGGTTTCGCCTGGGGGCCCGGCGGCCTGGTCGTGGTGGACGGGCCGCCGGACGTACGGTTCGCGCTCACCGCCGAACGCCGGGGCGCGGCCGGCGAACCCGCCTGGACCTTCGGTGCGCCCACCGGCACCCGGATCGAACTCGGGCGGCTGTCGGCGAGGGCCTTCGCCGAGCTGGGCGGCGGCCAGAGCGACCGGGGTGACTGGGGCCTGTCGTTCGACGCTGCGGAGGGCGCGGTACGGATCGCGCCCGCCGGAGGCGACGGCGACTCCTTCCTCCGCCGCATCCTGCCCGATCAGGGGCTGGTGGTGCCGTTCGACCTCGGCCTCGCCTGGAGCCGCCGCACCGGGCTGACCTTCACCGGGCGCGCCGGTCTGGAGACCACCCTTCCGCTGGGGATCGCGCTCGGGCCGCTCACCCTGGAGCAGCTCCATCTGGCCCTGCGCGTCGGCACCCCCGACGCCGGGCCCGCCGATCCGGTCGCCACCGTCGAGGCGTCGGTCAGCGCGCGGCTCGCCCTCGGCCCGGTCCTCGCCTCGGTCGAACGCCTGGGCCTGAAGACCTCGGTGGCGTTCCCGCCCGGCGGCGGCAACGCCGGCCCGATGCATCTCACCACCGGTTTCAAACTGCCCAGCGGTATCGCGCTCTCCGTGGACAGCGATCTGGTCAGCGGCGGCGGCTATCTCTCCATCGACGAGGAACGCGGCAGCTACGCCGGAGCCGCCCAGCTGAGCGTCATGAACTACCAGTTGTCCGCCGTCGGCCTGCTCAACACCCGCCAGGCCGACGGCCGTCCGCTGCGCGACAAGTCGGGCCGGGACATCTTCTCCCTGCTGGTCATCGCCACCGGCATCGCGCCCGCTCCGCCCAGCCCCGGCTTCGCCCTGGAGGGCCTGGGGGTCCTGGTCGGACTGCACCGGGCGGCCGACGCGGACGCGCTGCGCGCGGGCGTACGGACCAAGGCGCTGGACGCCGTGCTGTTCCCCGCCGACCCGGTCGCCAACGGCCCGCAGATCGTCTCCTCGCTCTCCCAACTGTTCCCGGTCGCCCCCGACCGCTACCTCCTCGGGCTGATGGCCCGGATCACCTGGGGGCCGCGTACGCCCGACCGCTCGAACCCGTCCGCGCCCGCGAAGGCGCTGGCCGTCGCCGACCTCGCGCTGTTCGTGGAACTGCCCGCGCCGGTACGGATCGGGCTGCTGGCGCGGGTCACCATCACGCTGCCCGCGCCCGTCGCCCCGGTGGTGGTACTGCGGATGGACGCGGTCGGCCTGGTCGACCTGGGGCGCAAGGAGGCATCACTCGACGCCAGTCTGGTGGAGTCGCATGTGGCGGGCTTCCCGGTGACGGGCGATATGGCGCTGCGCGCCTCCTGGGGCGCGAAACGGGAGTTCACGCTCTCCATCGGCGGGTTCCACCCGCGTTTCACCGGCCGGCCCAAGAACTTCCCCGACCTCCGGCGGGTCGCGATCTCGCTCGCCAAGGGCGACAACCCGCGAGTGAGGGTCGAGGGCTATCTCGCGGTCACCTCCAACACCGTGCAGCACGGCGCGCTGGTCGATGTGAAGGTCGAGAAGGCCGGTTTCACGGTGCTGGGGCGGCTCGGCTACGACGCGCTGATCCAGTTCTCCCCGTTCGGTTTCATCGTGGACATCCATGCTTCGGCGTCGGTCAAACGCGGTTCCCGGACGATCCTCGCCATCGATCTCGCCCTCCAGCTGTCCGGGCCGAGCCCCTGGCACGCCAAGGGCCATGCCCGGATCAAGCTGTGGTTCATCTCGGTCTCGGTCGGCTTCGAGATCACGGCCGGGCGCTCCGGTCCCAAGGTGCTGCCCAAGACGGTCGACCCGACGGAGGCGGTGCTCACGGCGCTCGCCGATCCGGCGGCCTGGTCGACCGTGCCGCCCGCCGGGCAGAGCGTGGTGTCCCTGCGGGAGACATCGCCCGCGCCCGGCGAGGTGCTGGCCCATCCGCTCGGCGGTCTGACGGTCGCTCAGCAGGTGCTGCCGCTGGGGCAGGCGATACGCCGGATCGGCACCGATCCGCTGGCCGCGCCCACCTCGTACGACATCGCGGGGGCGGTCTACGGCGAGGGCCCGGACCGGACCGACGCCGTCCTGGGCGCTCCGGTCAAGGACTGGTTCGCGCCCGCGCAGTACAAGGACCTGGCCGACGCGGCGAAGCTGAGCAGCGCGTCGTTCGAGCGGTTGCGGTCGGGCATCGGCATCGAGGCCGGGAAGCTGCGGGCCGGGACGGGCAAGGGTCCGGGGCCGGACGGCGGCACGGAGCGGGGGGCGTACGTGACCCTCGGGTACGAGCCGGTCATCGTGGACGGGCCGGGGGCGGTGGCAGCGGCAGGCGCGGAGGCCGACGGCGACGCCAGGTCCAACGGCTTCGCGCACTCCGGGGCCGAGTCCATCCAGCCGGAGTCCCGCGCAGCCGAACCCCTCGCGTCGGAATCGCTCGCGCCCCAACCCCTCGCACCCGAACCCCTCGCACCGGAATCGCTGTTCGCGCTGGCCGGTTTCGGGCCCGCGGCCCGCGCCCGGACGGGCTCGCGGTTCCGGCCGAGGGCGGCCGGAGTCACGGTGGGCGATCACACCTGGCGGGTCGGCGCGGCGGGATCGGACGACCGGCTGGACGGTACGGCCGTACGGACCGCGACGGAACGGTACGCGGCCGACCCGGCCGGTGCAGAGGGCTCGGAAGGCACGACCGGCCGCCCCGGCACGGCCGACACCTACACAGAGGCATGGGACATGGCGACAGCGCTGCACGAGACCCGACCGGCGGCCGGGCCGACCGAGGTCCGGGCACCCGGCCGGGCCCCGCGCGTCGCGGCGGTCACCGTGCCGTCGGCCGCTCCGGTCTCCCTGGCGGGAGCAGCGCGATGAGCGACACCACCGGCACGACCGAGGGAAACGCGGCGACCGGCCGGGACACCGATACCGATGGAGGCCCGGCGAGCGCCGGGACCACGAACACCGGCGAGAGCAGGGCGACGGACCGGAACATGACGACAGATCAGAGCAGCACGACAGACCGGAGCGGCACGGCGGACGAGAGCGGGACGCCGGACGAGAACCTCGCCTCGGACGCGAACCCGGCGACCGGTCGGAGCAGTTCGGCCAGTCCGACCAGTTCGACCAGTTCGGTCGGCCCGATCAGTTCGGTCGGCCCGATCAGTTCAAACAGTTCGACCAGTCCGGCCGGTGACACCGCCGTCGGCGGCCTCCGCTTCCTCCCGTGGGTCCGGGACGGACTGGCGGGCGGCCTGTCCGAGACGGACGACGGCAGCGGTCCGGCCCGCGCTCGCGCCGGGGTCAAGGTCGGCCTCACCGTAGCCCGCAGCGTCGACGGCGCCGCCGCGGTCCCGCTCGCCGTGGACCCGGTCACCGTGACGCTCCTCGGGCCCGGTGACGTCACCGGCTTGGACGCCGCCCAGATCATCCGTACCTTCCCGGAGCCCGGGACCGAGGGCGTCGAGACCACCGGCTTCGCCTCCGTCGAGTTCGACCGGCCCGATCTGCCGTGGATGTTCTCGCCCGGCGGACCGGACCCTCAAGGCCGGCTGCGACCCTGGCTGGTCCTGGTGGTCGTGGCCGAGGAGCTGGCGACCTTCGCGCCCCCGGCGGCGGAGGGCGCACTGCCGTCGCTGACCTGCCCGGTCGATTCGCTGCCCAAGCTGGAGCGTTCCTGGGACTGGGCCCACGCCCAGCTCGTCACCGCCGAGAACGCGGACCCGCTCGACGTGCTCCGCGGCTCGTCCGACCTCTCGCTGTCACGGATCATCTGCCCGACCCGGCTGGCGATCACCACCCGGTACGTCGCCGCTCTCGTTCCCGCGTACGAAGTCGGGGTGCTGGCCGGTCTGGGGCTGTCGCTCGGCGACAGCGCCACCGGGCCGCTCGGCCCCGCCTGGCAGGGCACGGCGGGCAGGATCACCCTGCCCGTCTACCACTCTTGGCGTTTCGGCACGGGGCTGGGCGGTGACTTCGAGCATCTGGCACGGAAGTTGCGCGCCCGCACGTTCCCTCAAGCCGGGGCCCGGCCGATGGACCTCTCACGGGCGGGGGTTCTGCCGCTCACTCCGGGAACCCCCGAAGCCACCGTCTGGCTCGGCAGCGCCCTGCGCGCACCGGGGCCGCGTCCGGTCTGGCCCGCGGCCGACGCCTGGCGCGCGGCCATGCGGGGTAGGTTCTCGACCGCCGCCGACCGGCTGCCGCCGCCCCTGTACGGCGGTGCGTACACGGCCACTCCGGGCCAGGGCACGCTGCCCCCGGACGGGACCGGGCCGAGCTGGCTGACCGCCGTCAATCTGGAGCCGCAGCACCGGGCGGTTGCGGCGCTCGGGGCCCGGATCGTCCAGAACCACCAGGAGGATCTGGTGGCGGCGGTACAGGAGCAGGCGGCCGCCCTGCGCGAGGCCAACGGCCTGCTGGGCCTCGCGAGGCTGGCACGGGGTGCGGGCTCCGCCCTGCACTCCCGCCGCATCGCCGGGCCGACGACCAGCGGTGTGGCCCCGGCTCAGGGGGCGGCTGCCGCCCCGGACACCACCGCGCTCGCCGCCTCCGGCACCACCCGCGCCTTCAGGGACGCCGAACTGCTCGCCCTCACCCGGCCCGTACACGACCTGATCGACGCCCCCCAGGGAATCGCGACCCGCCAAGAAGCCACCGCGAAACCGGAAGCCACCGCACCACACGACGCCGCCGCACCGCAGAAAGCCACCGCACCACAGGACACTGCCGTACCGCAGGAAGCCACCGCACCGCAGGACACTGCCGCGCCCCAGGCAACCCCACCCCCACGGCTCGCCGCCATGGCCGCCCGCAGCCTCGCCGACATGGTCGACGGCAACCCGGGCGTCGCCGCCGCCACCACGACCGCCTTCCGCCGTACGACCCGCTCCACGCCCCGCTCGGACGGCCCCGGCGCGCCCCCGGCCGACGCGGGCGCGGCCGTCACCGCGCTGGCGACCGGCGCGACCGCGCCCGTACCGCCGGCCCAGCTCCCCACCGGTGCCGTGGCGGACTCGGTGCTGCGGGACGCCGCCGGAAACCCGCTGCCGCTGGAGCGGCTCAGCGCCGCCTTCATCGGCTCCGCCGACCCCTGGTGGCTGACCCCACCGCCCCTGCCGTACATCCCGGTGAGTCTCTGGGCACGCCAGCCCACCTCGACGCCGGTCGTCACCGACAACCGCATGTTCGTGCTGGTCGGCTCCGACGACAGCTGGGGCACCAGCGGCTATCTGTACGAACTCGCGCCGCTGGGCCCGGACGGCGCGCTGGTCTGGCGCGCCCACACCGTCCCCGAGAGCTACGGCACCCCCTCCTTCGAGGGTGATCTGGCGGTCGTCCCCGGTCAGCGCCGGGTGTTCGGCATCAGGGTGAGCGGTCTGGGCTCGGGTGTGGTGACCGAGCGGCGCTGGGACGGCGACCGCTGGATCTGGGTGGACCATCCGATGCCGGGCGGTCAGAGCCCGAGGTACTACACCTCGCCGGCGATCGCCGGCGACTCCCTGTGGGTCAACACGGCGTCGATGGGCCTGGCCCAGCTGAACCTGACCACCGGCCAGTGGACCGACCACGGCAGTCCCGGCTCCTTCCTGCTCGACCTGTCCGGCACTCCGGCTCCCCTGGCGAACGGACGCCAGACCTATGTCCTGACCCGCTTCGGCACTCTCCACGAACGCCGGATCGAGGCGAACGGCACAGCGCAGTGGCTCTCCGTGCCCATGCCGTCCGCGACGTTCCAATCCATCGTGCCCGTCGGCTCGACCGGAGTCCGGGCGCTGTCGAACGACGGGGCCCTGTGGGAGTACCGCCCGGGGCAGAACCCCGCCTGGCGTTTCTATCCCATGCCCTTCGGCGCCATCACCGCGATCGCGCCTCCGGCCGGTGAGTACCAGCAGGTCACCCTCTCGGACGGGACCTGGGCGCAGGGCCTCGACTTCCACGGATCACCGTGGTGGAAGCGGTACGGATGGTCCGGTCATCCGGCCGCGTCCGGGCACTCGCCCGCGCAGGACCTCGCCGACCCGGGCCGCGCGTTCACGGTCACCGCGGACCAGCGGGTGGCCCGTGTGACGTACACCGGCGCGGGTGCCACCGGCGTGGAGGACTTCGGCACCCCGGCCGACCCCGGCGGCCAGGGCAACTGGACCGACCCGGCGTTCAGCGACCGGCGCCGCTTCGCGCCCAAGGTGGGTCTCTTCAGCTCGGTGCTGGTCTCCCACCTCGACTACAACCCGCCGCCGGGCACGACCGCCATCCGCTCCCGCGTCGGCGCCGACCTCAGCCCCGACGCGACTCCCCGGAGTGGCTGGACCCCGGACCGTACGATCGTCCCGAGCGTCGCGCCCTCGTCGCGGGAGTCGCTGCTCGCCACCGCGACCGCCGATCTCACCGGGAGCGGCCGGCCGGACCTGGTGGCGCTGACCCGCCTCGACACCGGGATGGGGCACGCTCTCATGTACCGGGTCGGGACCGACCTCGCCCCGGACGGCACGGTCACCGGCGAATGGGAGCCTCCCCGCACCCTGCCGGAGGGAATGAGCAAGGTCCACGCGGTCGACATCGCGCTGGCCGACCTCGACGGCGACGGCCGCCCGGAACTGGTGGTCGCCTATGTCACCGGCGAGGCGAACAACCCCCGCCTCGCGTACCGGATCGGCTGGCGGCTGGACGCGAAGGGACGGGCCACCGGCGGCTGGAGCCTGACCCACAGCCTGCCCCAGCCAGCCGGCCCGGTCTACCAGATCGGTATCGACATCGCCGATGTCACCGGCGAGGACACCCCCGATCTGGTGCTGGTCACCGCCGAGTCCGGCACGCCTCGGGACCGGATCACCCACCGGATCGGACGCTCCGTCAACCGGCGCGGTCTGGTCGTCGGCGGCTGGACCGATCCCGTCCCGTTCGGCGGTGCGCCCGCCGACGGGACACGGCTCTCCGGGCTCTCCCTCGCGGCCGCCGACCTCAGCGGCAACGGCCGGCCCGATCTGATGATCCTGCGTACCACCGTCGCGGCCCCGGTCCACCAGGCGGCGCTGTCCGTGGCGATCGATCTGGACGCCGCAGGCGTGCCCGCGAGCTGGCGCGGTGACATGGCCCTTCCGGGCGGTCTTTCGGCGCGGGTGTCCGGGGCGTCGGTGACCGTCGCCGACCTCGATCCGGCTCTGAGCAAGCGCCGCGCGGACATGGGCACCCGGTTCATCGAGGCGGCGATCCGGCACCAGACGGTGGTGGCCGCCAGCCAGGCGCTGACCCGACAGCCACCGCCGCCCCGGGTGCCGGTGTCCGACGCGGCGGCGGTGCTGCGCACGGCGCTGAATCCGCTGGCCACCGTTCCCGAACGGGCGCTGGCCCGGATCGAGGTGGACGGCACGCCCCTGTCCGAGGTGGTCCCCGCGGGCGTCGATCCGCTGCGCCCTCTGGTGACGGGCGTCGCGTTCCCCGAGCCCACCTACGAGCTGCTGCGCGAGCTGTCACCCGATCATCTGCTGGGCGGGGCACAGGACATCCCGGCCGAGACGGTGACCCTGCTGGAGACCGATCCCGCCTTCGTCGAGGCGTATCTGCTCGGCCTCAACTCCGAACTGGGCCGGGAACTGCTGTGGCGGGAGGTGCCGGTGGATCTGTCCACCACCTTCTTCCGGCAGTTCTGGGACGTACGCGGCGGCGCGCCGGACGGCTCCCGTCCGCCGGGCGCGCCGGTCGCCGACATCCCGCCGATCGCGCGGTGGGGCGGCGGCGCGCTGGGCAGCCATGCCACGGGCGTGGGCGGGCCCGGAGAGGGCGCGCTCGTCCTGGTGGTACGGGGCGAACTGCTGCGCCGCTACCCGAACGCGGCGGTCACCGCCCGGCGCGCGTCCTGGACCGGGCAGCCGGGCGGGGCCCGTACGGTCACGGCGGGAGCGGAGCAGCTGCTGCCGCTGTTCTCGGCCCGGTTCGACCCGGACATCCAGGTGTTCTGCTTCCCGCTGACCCGGGCGGCGGCGATCGGCGGCGGTGACGATCCGGGCTGGTTCTTCTCCTTCTGGGAGCAGCCGACGGCGCTGCGGTTCGGGGTGGACGAGGGGGAGCCGGAGCCGGCCGACCCGTACAACTCGGCGCATCTGGCGGCGGCGCTGGTGCAGCGGCCGGTGTTCGTGGCGATCCACGCCGACGACATGCTGGCGGCGGTACCGGCCGCCGGCGTGGGCGCGGATCCCGGTACGCCCGTCGGCCCCGGCCTGAACCGGGAGCCGGAGCCCGCCCCGGCACCCGGCCCTCACCCCGATCCGGCTCCTGCCCCCGATCCCCAGCCTGCTCCGGCCTCCGGCCCCGGCCCGGACGACCCGCTTCCGTCCCCCGGCGTCCCATGGCCCACCGAACCGCGCCCGCACGACCCGTCCGCGAACGACCCGGAGGACCCGCAGTCATGACACTTCCCGTGTCAGCCCCACACCGTCTGTACGAGCGTCGGCGGGGCGGCGAGACCGCGCGGCCCGACGGCTGCGGGACGTCCCGGCGAACCGACTCCACAGCATCCCGGCCTACCGGCCACACCACACCCCGGCGAACCGCCGACCGCGACACACCCCCGCGAACCCACTCCACCACACCCCCGCCGACCAGCCACACCACACCCCGGCGAACCGCCGACCACCACACGCCCCCGCGAACCGACTCCACCACACCCCCGGCGACCAGCCACACCACACCCCGGTCGGCCGCACTCACCGTCGAGCCGCCCGCGGTGGCTCACCCGGACCGGACCACGAGCACCTCACTGGTGCCCGCAGCAGAAAGGGCCCACCAGTGACCTCCCTTCCCGAACCGGCCGCCCCGGCAGCCACACCGGCTCCGACGGCCCTGACGGTCCCGACGGCTCCGGTCTGGACGCTCTCCACCGGCTACCCGCTCGCGCTGCTCCCGGTCCGCCTGGAGACCCGTTTCGCGGGCCCGGAACACGAGAGACTGCTCGTCCGGATCTTCCCCGACGCCCTCCACATCGACAGCCACGAGGGCGCGTTGACGCCCGACGAGGACCAGGCGGGCCGCGACTACTGGCTCGCGCTGTGGCGTGCCGCCGGCGACACCGCGCGCGAGGAGGCCGCCTGGGCCCGTCTGGTGGCCCTCACCGACCCGACCCGCGCCGGCTGGGTCGCGCGGGTGATGGAACCCGACCCCGGTGGCCGCCCGACCGTTCCGCTCCCCGATGACGCGCGGATCCCGGTGCCGAAGGGCTTCAGGCCCCCGCTGCCCCGCTTCCCCGACCCTCAGCCCCGTACGGCCGACTGGACCGAGCCGGCGGTCGCCCGGGGCCTGCCCACCCGGTGGGTCGTCCTGGCCGTGAGCAGCGGCCAGCAAGTGCGGGCCGTCTCCCAGCCGGTACGGCCGGATCTGGTGGTCGGCCTCAACCCGGCCGCCGACGTCTCCGGCGTCCCGGACCACCTTCCCCCGACGGACGCCACCACCGAGTGGCTCACCGACTACTCGGCCGCCGTCACCGCGGGCATGGCCGTCACCCTCGAACTGCCGCCGGGCGTCCGTTCCCGGATCGACCGGCTGCTGGTCTACGGCGTCCACGAGACGGCCACGCCCGAGACCGCCGCCCGTTCGCTGAGCGATCTGCTGGAGGCGCACGCCGCCACCGGCGGGCTGTCCTGGCTGCCGCCCGGCACGCCCACCAACAACACCGACGATCTGCCGTCCGGTTTCTCCAGCGCGCTGCCCCCGGCCCCCGTCCGGCACACGGACACGACTCCGCCGGAGGACACCTCGACGGGCCGGGCGGCCCTGGCGCTGGGACTGGGCGCGGGGACGGAGGCGGGTGACGTGCTGACCACCGCCCGGGGGCAGTTCCCGCGTCCGGGCGCGCCCACGGCCGCCGCCCGCGCCGCGCACGGCGGGGACGACGAGGACGCTCCGGCACGGCTGGTCCAGTCCGTGCTGTGGCCCGCCACCTGGGGCTACCACCTGCGGCACATGATGGCGGGCGCCGCGGACGAGAACACCATCGGCAGCATCCGGTCCCACTATCTCGACTGGGTGCGGGCCGAGGGGCCGCTGCCGTCGTTCCGGGTCGGGGCCCAGCCGTACGGCATCCTGCCGGTGATGGAGACGGGCCGCTGGCTGCCGCTGCCGGGCGAGAGCGACGACCGGGTCGGCATGGGTTTCGTCACCCGGCTGCACACGACGCTCTGGAAGCCGTCGGTGCCGCAGGCGCCCCGGCTGGGCGCGGCGACCGGCGGGACGCCCGAGCACAATCTCGTACGGGTCCTCGGGAGCGACGCCCGTACCCGTGAGGTGCGGGCCCGCAGCCTCCTCGGCGGCGACTACGCCCTGTGGCTGTGGCGCTTTCTGCGGCTGCGCCTCAACTCGGGCTGGCAGACCACTCTCTACCAGGAGACCTCCCAGTTGCTGCGCGGTCTGGGACTGCCGGACACCATGCCGCTGGCCAAGGCGGTCTTCGCCACCGGTTCGTTCCGGCTGGCGACCCCGCTGGCGACCGGACCCGACGGACTCCTCGGCTATCTCACCGAGTTGGCCGGCCGTAGCCCCGACCAGCTCAAAGCGGCCGCCGACCTGACCGGCGGGCCCACGCCGCTGCTGTACCGGCTGGTCCGCGCGGGTCTGCTGTTCGAGGTGTCCCGTGCGGCCCACGCCCTCGGCGCGAGCGAGCCGGTCGAGCCGCAGCTGCTGGACATCGAGGAGGGCGAGACGACGGCGACGCTCTGGCGGCGGCTGGCCCGTCCGGCGCCGGAGGCACCGGCACGTACCCTCGGCGAGTATCTCGCCGACCCTCCCGCCACCGATCCCGCGACCCGGTCCCTGCGCGACTACCGGACCGATCTGCGGAGCTTCGCCGCGCTGCCCGCCCAGACCGCCGAACGCCATGTCGCCGGGGCCCTCGGCCTGAGCAGCCACCGCGTCGACGCCTGGATGACCTCCTTCGCGACCAAGCGGCTGGCCACCCTACGGGCGGCCCGGCGCACGGGAGTCCACCTCGGCGCGTACGGCTGGGTCACCGAACTGGAGCCCGCCGCCCCCCGTACCCCGGTGGCCGTCCCGCCGCCCGGCGAGGCCGGTGAGAGCCGTCCCCTCCTCCAGGCCGCCGAGGGCACCGGCTATGTACTGGCCCCGTCGATCGCCCAGGCGACCACCGCGGCAGTGCTGCGCAGCGCCCACCGTTCGCACGGCGGCACCGGGGGCACCGGGGGCGGCAACGGCCCGCTGGCGCTCGATCTGTCCTCGCGCCGGGTGCGGATCGCGGAGCAGCTGCTCCAGGGGGCCCGTTACGGCCTGCCGCTCAACGCCCAGCTCGGCTACCGGTTCGAGCGTGGTGTGCACGACAGCCCGCGCGGTCTGCTGGACCGGTTCCTGCCCGCGTTCCGTGCCCTGGCGCCGCTGCGCACCACCCGGATCGGCGACGACGGCACGGCCGTCCCCTCGACCGCGCCCTCGTCGGTCGCCGACGGACTGGAGCTGTACTCCCGGTACGCGGCCGGCACCCTGCCCTGGGGCTCGGCCGGTCTGCCGTCGCTCGGCAGCCCCGATCAACTGGCGCTGAAGGCCGTCCTGGACGACCTCGGCGACGCGGTGGACGCGGTCCATGACGCGCTGCTCGCCGAGGGCGTCCACCAGGTGGCGCAGGGCAGGCCCGAGCGGGCGGGCGCGGCACTGGACGCGCTGTCGCGGGGCGAAATCGCCCCGCCCGAGCTGGAGTTCCCGCGTACCCCGCGCGCCGCGACGGCGGTCACCCACCGGGTGCTGCTGGCGGGCAACCTTCAGGCGCCCGACCGGATGGCGTGGCCGGCGGCGGTGAGCAGCCAGCCCCGGATCGTCTCGGCCGCCTTCACCGACAGTGTCGCCTCGGCGCTGCTTCCGCCGCCGAGCCGGGTGGTCTGCCGACTGCACTGGCAGTCGCCGGAGGGCGTGGCGGACGGCACGATCCAGCACACCAACGCCATCGCGCTCAACTCCCTGGAGATCGGGGCCGTCGACTATCTCGCGATGCCGCCTCGCGGACTCGCCCCGTGCGGGGCCGAGCTGGAACAGCGGATCGCGCTGGCCGCCTGGCAGCAGGTCAGGCCGGCCGGGGCGGACGCCGACTGGACGCTGACACCGTCCTTCGACCGGGAGGCGAACTGGCCCGCCGACCGGCTCTCGGTCACCGAGTTCCTGGCCGCGCTCGCCGCCGTACGCGCACTCTTCGACAACGCCCGGCCGCTGACCGCGACGGATCTGGCCGAGCCCGGGGCCGAGGCCGGGGAGGGGGTGCATCCGCAGGACACCGTCAACCGGGCCGATTTCACGCTCGCCCACGTCAGAGACACCCTGGCGGCGCTCACGGCGGCACGCGGAACCGGCGGCTCCGGCCCCGGAACCGGCAGCGCCGACGGTACGAGCGACTCCGGCACCGATATGGACAGTGCCGACGATACGGGCGGCTCCGGCACCGGTACGGGCGGCGGCGACGCTACGGCTGCCGCGGGCCCGGACCGGGCGGCGCTGCGGACCGCCCTGCTCAGGGCTTCGGGCGCGGGCATTCCGGGAGCCGTGCCGCCCCCGGCGGGCGCCCGCGACGAGGACCGGCAGCTCGGCGAAGCCGCCGTGGCCGCCGAACGCGAACTCCACGCCCGGCTCGCCGCCCACGACCGGGTGGTCGCCGAATACACCGCCGCGCACCCCCCGGCGGCTCCCGTCCCCGACCACGCCACCCGAAACGCCCACCACCAGGCGCGTATCCAGGCCCTGTTCGGGACGGACCTGCCGCTCCTCACCAGGTTCCTCGCCCCCGCCGACAACGGCCTCGGCCCATCCCTGGCCGTGTCGGAGCAGCTCCAGGGCGGACCGGGCGAGGGCCGCCGCTGGCTGCGGCAGACGAGCCGGGTACGGGCGGGCGCGGGCCGCCTCCAGGAGGCGTTCGACCTGGCCGACGCGCTCGACGCCCCCGCCGGTCGACTCGCCGACCCGGTCCGGGTCGCCCAGCTCCCCCATCTGCCGAACGACCGCTGGTGGGGCGCGCGGCGGCCCGCGGACGCGCCGAACGGCGGCCGGCTCTCGCTGGTCATCGGCACGCTTCCGGGGGCCGCGCTCGATCTGACCGAACCGGTGTACGGCCTGGCCGTCGACGAGTGGACCGAGACCGTGCCGGACACCGCGCACACGGCTGCGGCCACCCTGGAGTTCCGCGCGCCGAGCGCCGCTCCCCCGCAGACGGTGCTGCTCGCCGTCCCGTCGGAGAGCGTCAACGGAGTCTGGGCGGGCGAGAACGTGGAACGCCTGCTCCACCAGACCCTGGACCGGGCCCGCACCCGCATGGTCGACACCGACGCGCTGGGCCGGGCGGGCCAGTTCCTGCCGGCGCTGCACCTCCCGCTCAACACCGACGGCGGCACGGTCTCGACGGACTTCCGCCCGGACGCCGCACCGCACTGAACCGAGTCGTACGGGGTCCGGTGCGCCGCACGCCGTCCGGCGGCGCACACCGGACCCCGGCACACCGCGCCTCCGTCCCTTCTCTCTCCACCGAAACCACCCGAGCACCCCCGAACCACCCTCGAACCGCCCCTGGGCCACCTCTGAGCCAGCCCGGTTCACCCCGCTTCACCCCGCTTCACCTCCGCCCCGCCCTCGCAACGCCATCCGAACATCAGGAGTCCGACGTGCCGCAGGAACCGTCCATCACCTCGTGGACCCGGCTGGAACCGCGCTGCCGGGCCGCCGACATGTCAGCGGGTCTCCAGGCACGGACCGCCGACCCGCTCTGGATGCTCGGCCGGCAGTGGCAGGTCGGTGAGTTCCAGGGGGACGACGCCGGATCGCCCGTTTCCGTACGGCTGCGCGCCGAATCGGCGAAACTCACCCGCTACCAGGGCCACGCGGACCCCTCCCCGATACCGCTGGACCCCGAACTCCCCCTGGAGGCCCTGGTCGAACGCGAACCGGCGGCATCCTCCCTGGACCGCCGTACCGCCGCCCAACTCGGTCTGGAGTACGCCCGCCTCCTGCGCGCGGAGGGCGCGGCCGATCTGGTGTCCCCGCTGGTCGCCGCCTACCCGATCAGCGCGGCCCCCGGGCCGATCGCGGACGACGCCACCACCGGCTATCTCTCAGCGGTGGCCGGACGCGCCGCCGACGGTCTCGCGCTCCTCGCCGAACTCGCCCCGCCCACCGGCCAGTCCCGTGACACCCCTGCCCGTATCACCGTCCCGCCCGAGCTGACCGACGCGGTGGTACGGGCCACGGCGGCCTGGCGCCGACTCCTCGGGCTGCCCACCACCGCACCCGAGACCGGCGGTTCATGGCAGCCGCAGCGGCTGGAGCACGGCTTCTCGGTGGCCGCCCGGCACACCACGGGCGAGATCGTCCTCGAAGCGGCCGAGTACCCCGGCGGCCGGCTCGACTGGTACGCCCTCGACCACCGCCCCGGCGCGACCCTCGGCGCACCCGACGGCCCGCGGGACCAGCCGGAACAGGTGGTCCGTACGGTCCTGCCGACCGTCGCCGCCTACCCCGGTATGCCGTCGCCGCGCTGGTGGGAGATGGAGGACGCCCGCGTGTACTGGGGCGGCATCACCGCCGAACGCACCGACCTGGCCCGTCTGCTGCTCGCCGAGTACGCCTCCACCTACGCCAACGACTACTTCCTCGTCCCGCTGGAACTCCCGGCCGGCACGGTCACCCGGCTCACCTCGGTCGTCGTCACCGACACCTTCGGCGAACGGATCCTGCTGCCGCCCGCGCCCGACGACTGGTCGCTCTTCCGCCCCACGGTCACGGGCACCCGCGGAGCCGCCGACGTCCTGGTCCTCCCGCCGGGCGCGGTCGACGCGCTCGACGGAGACCCGGTCGAGGAGGTGCTGTTCCTGCGCGACGAGGCCGCCAACATGGCCTGGGCGGTCGAGGAGGCCGTGGCCGGCGCGGCGGGCCACCGCATGGACCGCCACCGCCTCGTCGCCGTCGCGGGCGGCCTCCCGGCGGCCGACGCCACCCCGTCCGGCCCCGACGCCGTACGCCGCTACCGCCTCCAGACCCCGGTCCCCGAACACTGGATCCCACTCGCCCCGATCCCGGACCCGACCGCCCCCGGCCGCACCCTGCTCCACCGCTACGGCGCCGGAGTCCGGGGCCGGGTCCTCGAACCCGGCGCCGTCCTGCGCCTGCCCTCCGAGGAGGTCCCCGCCGAGGGCGTCCGCGTCACCCGCCGCTGGCAACTGGCCCGCCTCGCGGACGGCCACACCGCCCTGTGGACCGGCCGCACCACCCTCCCGGGCCGGGGCCAGGGCTCCAGCGGACTGCGCTTCGACACCTCGGACTTCGAACCGGCCGAATGAACCGCGTTTCAGGGGCCGAAGGCTCTCAGGGTCGCGTCGACGAGTGAGTCGGCGTACGCGACGGTCAGCGGACCGCCGCGGTGGAGCCACCGCTGGAAGAGGGGGGCGTAGAGCACTTCGAGGGCCAGGTCGAGGTCGGCGGCGGCGTCGAGCTGGCCGGCCTCCTGGGCGCTGCGCAAGCGCGCCCTCTTCGCCTCTTCCAGAGGCTGGGCCAGCTTCTCCCGGTACTCGGCCGCCAGTGCGGCATCGTTGGCGATCTCGGTGTTGAGGGCCCGGATCAGCCTGTCGAAGGCCGGGTCGGCGAACTCCTCCACCGTGGCACGCATGACGAGCTTGAGGTCGGCCTCGAGGTCGCCCGTGTCCGGCAGTGCGACAGACTGCCCATCCGCATCCTCACTCAGAGCCAGAACGGCGGCGAAGACGACCGCGCTCTTCGACGGCCACCGCCGATAGATCGTCTGCTTGCCGACGCCGGCACGGGCGGCGATGGCTTCGACTGTGACCTTCTCGTACGCCTCCTCCGCGACCAGGGCACGGGTGGCCGCGAGGATTGCCAGCCGGGATCGTTCCTTGCGCCGGGAGTGGTCCGGCCCCTTCTCGTCAGGCATGCGTTCAGTCTAGCCACCAAGCGAAACGAGACGACCCGTATTGATATCACCAAGGGCGATGCCCTATCCTCCAAGCGAACCGATACGGACCGTTTCGTTTACGGAGAGTGATACATCGTGGCGGATTCAAGAGTCTGGCTCATCACCGGCGCGTCCCGCGGCCTGGGCAGGGCCTTCGCCGAAGCCGCCTTGGCGAGCGGCGACCGCGTCGTGGGTGTCGCCCGCGACGTCGAGCCCCTGGAGGGACTGACCGAGAAGTACCCCGACCGCCTTGTCCCGCTTCCGTTGGACGTCGCCGACCGCCGGGCCGTGTTCGACGGGGTGGAACGGGCGGCAGCCGCGTTCGGCAGGCTGGACGTCGTCGTCAACAACGCCGGCGGCATGCTCTACGGCATGGTGGAGGAAGCCACGGAGGAGCAGATCCGGGCGCATCTGGACGTGAACTTCTTCGGTGCCGTGTGGGTGGCTCAGGCGGTCCTTCCTCACCTGCGCGCCCAAGGGGGGGGACGGCTCCTCCAGATCACCTCGATGGGCACCGGCGGCGGCATGGCCACCGTCGGCTTCTACTGCGCGGGCAAGGCCGCGCTGGACTCGGTCAGCGAGGCGCTGGCGATGGAGGTCGAGGGGTTCGGCATCAAGGTCACGATCGTGCAGATGGGCGGCTACAACACCGGCCTGTTCACCACCGGCACCACGACCACCGAACCCCTGGCGCGGTATCAGCCCCTGCGCACCGAGATGGAGGCGATGTGGGGCGACGCCGTCGCCCCGGAGCCGAGCACCGCCGCTCCGGTCGTCATGGAGCTGGCCGCACTGCCGAACCCGCCCCGACGGCTGATCGTCGGCAGCCAGTCCTTCGATCACGTCTTGGAGATGGAGCAGGCCCATACGGATCTGTACCGGTCCTGGGAGCACCTCAGCCGCATCGCCCCGGGCTGACCGGGTCCGCGCCCCGCGATGTGCCGGTCGGTGTGTGAGCCGCGGGACCGTCAAGAGGTGCGTGCGGCCGAGGAGGGCCGAGGGACATCCGAAGCTCCGGCCCGGTCGTCGCGAACGGCGGTGGCCGGACCGTGGGAGCAACCCCCGCCTCGGGCCTGAAGCCGGACCGTACGGCCCCGCGTTCAACTCCGCTGACCAGGCGTTTCACCTACCCGGCGCGGCTTTGCTCAGGTTTGACTTTTATTCTCTCTTTACGATTGTGTATGGAATCCAATTCATCACATTCGGGGGGTCGCTCATGCGCCGTTCCATCCGCACTGCCGCCTGCGCAGTGGCCGCCGCGGGTCTCGTCTTCGGGCTCGGCGCCTGCAGCGAGGCCAGTGAGGCCGCGAAGGACGAGGCCGTCAAGCAGATCGACAAGGCCGTGAACGAGGAGTACGAGGTCACGTACGAGGTCACGGGGAAGAACGTCGACTCCATCGAGTTCGCGGCGGGCGGCGGCACCGCCCTGGAGCCGAAGACGGACAGCGTGGACAAGCCGGCGCTGCCGTGGACGAAGACCGTGACTCTGCGCGGAATCCTTCCTCCCTCGGTGATGCCCATCGCGATCGACACGTCCGGCGCAGAGGTCACCTGCAAGATCGTCTACAAGGGTAAGACCATCGCGGAGCAGTCGGGCGAGGGCCTGGCCACCGCCGGAGGCTGCGTCGCGGTCTCGCCGATCGCCGACTAACGCCGCCCAGCGCCTGGGCGCGGGGCGAGGCCAAGGGATGACCGGCCCCGGCGCACCGCGGGTCGTCCACGAACTCGGCCGGGGGTACGTCGGGCCGGTGACTCCCGCGCACCGCACGCGTCCACCCGCCCGCCGACCGGACCGGCACCCCGCACTCCGCGGCCCGGCGGGAGTGTCAGTGGTGACCTCTACTCTTCTGGGCAGTGGGAACGGGTGGAAGGAGACCGCCGGTTCCATCCTGGGGAGGGGTCTGCCGTGTCTCGCACCACGACGTATCTGGAGCTGTCGCAGGACAGCGGAGCAGCGCACAAGTTCTACGAGGTGATCGTGGAGGGCACGGTCGTCTCGGTGCGCTACGGCCGGATCGGCGCGACCGGGCAGTCTCAGGTCTCCTCGTTCCCGACGGCGGAGAAGGCGCGGGCGGCGGCCGCGAAGAAGATCGGCGAAAAGGTCCGCAAGGGGTACGCGCCCGCCGTTCAGGGCGTGCGGGCGGCCCGCCCGGTGACGCGTCGTCAGGTGGTGTCCGCACCGTCGACGGCGCGGTCGGTGGCACCGGTGCTGTGGAGGTTCAGCACCGGGTCGGCGGCCTTCGGAATCCACATAGACGAGGACCGCTGCTGGGTGGGCAACCAGGCGGGCGACGTCTACACCGTCAGTCACAGCGGCGAGGTCCTCGCGCGCTACTCACTGCCCGACGGCGTCAAGTGCCTGGTCGCGGACGACTTCTGGATCTACGCGGGCTGCGACGACGGCACGGTCTACGACCTGTCGTCGAAACTCCCGTTCGCGGCCTACGACATAGCGGCGGACGTGGACATCTTCTGGCTGGACATCCGCGAGGGCGTGCTCCATGTGTCGGACGCCCAGGGCGCGCTGACGGTCATCGACCACGAGGACGAGCACCAGTGGGCGCGCAGGTCCTCCGGCGGGCACGCCTGGATGGTCCGGGCCGACGAGCGCGCGGTCTACCACGGACACCAGAAGGGTGTGACGGCCTACGCGCCCGACGGAAGCGGCGAGTTGTGGCACACCGCGACGACGGGAGCGGTGCTGTTCGGCTGGCAGGAGGACGATTCCGTCTACGCGGGCACCGGCCGCCACGTGGTGCAGCGGCTGTCGAAGGCGACGGGCGTGGTCGAGGCCACCTTCCGCTGTGACACCGCCGTGTACTCGTGCGCGACCTCGCCGGACGGATCCCATGTCTTCGCGGGCGACTCGTCGTCCTCGGTGTACTGCTTCGACGCGGCGGGGAACAGGCTGTGGAAGCTGGGCACGGGCGGCGGTTCGGCCCTGTCCATGCAGTATCTGGACGAGAAGCTGTACATGGTGACCACGGACGGTTCGCTGGTGTGCCTCGACGCGAGCGACGCGGCGATAGCGGCGGCCCAGCAGGGCACGGTCCCGGTGGCCCGTGACATCAAGTTGGCGGCCGCGCTGCCCACCTACACCCCCGCGGCCTCACCGGCCCAGGTCACCACGGTGGCGACCGCGCCCGCGGGCGGAGTGGTGGTGCAGTGCGTCCAGGAGAGCGGCCGGATGCGGGTCCACGTGGTGTCCGAGGGCTTCGAACCCACCTGGAACGTGCAGTTCCCGCGCGGTATACGGGAAGCGGGCGCCCGGTATGTGGTCGACTCCCTCCACGCGTCCTCGGGCGGCTTCTACCGGGTGCGCGGCGAGATACGCCGACTGATCTGACCGGCCGGCGCGGGTCGTTCCCCTCGGCGGCTCCGGCCGGGGGCGGTCGCCGTCCGGCCGGGGCGGCTCCGGGGCCGCCGGCCACCCGGCCGGGAACTCCGTCAGCGCCGTCAGCGCTCGGCGGGCAGAGTGATCGCGTACGCCTTGCGGAGTGTCTCGTGGACGGTCCAGGTCGTACGGTCGCCCCGGCGCAGCACGCCGAGGTCGCCCGGACCGATGCGCAACGTGGGGCCGTCCTCGACCTCGACCGTGGCCCGGCCGCTGACGACCACGAAGAGCTCGTCCTCCTCGGTGTCCGTCACCACGCCCGGCGTGATCTGCCAGATCCCGCGGAGCTGCCGCCCGTCCGCCGACTCCCAGAGCAGCTTTCCGCTGACCTCGGGGGTACCGGAGACGATCTGCGAGGGATCGAGCGGGTCGGGTTCGAGCGAGGCGTCGGGAATGTGCACGGCGAAGCTCTGGTCCATGGCCGGGGCGGTACCTTCCATTGCGTACAACTGCGTTTGGCTGAATCTTTTCGCTGACGATCTCACAGCCCCTCGGCCCCGACCCCGGCAGGGGCGGCCTCACCGCGGGTCGGCGGGAATGCCGCCATGAGCGGTGGCCGGGGCCATGTCGCCACAAGGTGCCGCAGGCTCCGGTTCCCGCCGGAGTACCGGCATCAGGGCCAGTTGGAGACGGCCTTCATCGCACGGCACGACTCCCTGGACCTGATCACCGGCTCAAAGGGTCCGTACCACCCGTTCCGCTACGCGGACCTGGGCCGCGAGAACGGGACCGCGTGGCTCGGAGAGCACACGAGGTCCCTCTGGTCCCAGGGCTGACCGCCTGGTCGGCACCGGCTGCCCGCTCCGGGGGCGCTGCACCGGTGACCCGGTACCAGTGGCCCGGCCCGGCGGCTCAGCCCCGTGCCGGTCCGGTCGCCACCGGTCGTGCCGGGTCACGCGACCACTCCGACCAGGAGCCCGCGTACAGGGCCGGGGTGAATCCGGCGAGTTCGAGTGCGAGGGCCTGCTGCGCGCCCGAGACGCCGGAGCCGCAGTAGACGCCGATCTCCTGACCGGCGTCCGAGGCCCCCAGTTCGGAGAAGCGCGACGCCAGCACCTCGGGTGGCAGAAAACGGCCGTCGGCGTCCAGATTCTCGGTCGTCGGGGCCGAGACCGCGCCCGGAATATGGCCGGCCACCCGGTCGATCGGCTCCACCTCGCCCCGGTAGCGCTCCCCCGCGCGGGCGTCCAGGAGCAGGCCCGTGCGGGCCAGGGCCGCCGCGCTGTCCGCCGTCAGCAGCGGGAGCGCGCCGGGGGCCGGCTTGAAATCGCCGTTCGCGGGCTCGGGGGCTCCGGTCTCCAGCGGGCCGGTCCAGGACGCGAGGCCGCCGTCGAGGACACGTACATCCCTGTGCCCGGTCCAGCGCAGCAGCCACCAGGCACGGGCCGCGCCCCACCCCTTGTCCGCGTCGTACACGACGACGGAGGAGTCCGCCGACACCCCGGCCCGGCGCATCACCGCGGCGAACTCCTCGGGGTCGGGCAGTGGATGACGGCCCGCGTCGCCCGGCGGACCTGCGAGTTCCGCGTCCATGTCGACGAAGACGGCGCCGGGAAGGTGTCCCGCGTCGTACTCGGGCCGTCCGTGCGGGCCGCCGAGCCGGTAGCGGACGTCCAGCAGGACCGGCGGGCGGGGCCCGGCCAGTGCGCTCGCGAGATCCGCGGCGGAGATGATGGGCTTCATGGCCTCATCCTCGCGCAGCGACGGGCCGTTCCAAAATAACACCGAATCGGACCTATCCCACTGAAACGGTCTTCCACCCATCGAGAACCCGCCAAAAACGGCGCGGCCGGGGGGCACTCGGTGCCAGAGGGTGAAAACATGCGCACGGGGCGCACGGCTACCGCACAAGGCGCACACCCCATCCCCCGTACGGCCACCACGATGGTCCGAGGAGAGAGTGACGATGACCGAGGCGACTCGGCACACACCCGGCGCACCCTGCTGGGTGAGCTTGATGGTGCACGGCCTTGACGCGACCGAGGCTTTCTACGGCGAACTGTTCGGCTGGGAGTTCGCCCCCGGCCCTCAGCAGCTCGGCCCCTATGTCCGTGCGCTGCTCGACGGCAAAGAGGTGGCGGGCATCGGGCAGTTGCCCGCGGACCGGCAGCTGCCGGTCGCGTGGACGCCGTATCTGGCGACGGACGATGTGAACCTGGTCGCCGAGTTGGTCCGGTCGTGCGGCGGCACGGTGGGCGTCGGCCCGCTGGACGCGGAGGACGCGGGCCGGCTGGCCATCGTGACGGATCCGGCGGGCGCGGTGTTCGGGCTCTGGCAGCCCTCCGCGCACCGGGGCGCCGCGGTGCGCGGCACTCCGGGGACGCCTGTCTGGAACGAGTTGCTGACCGCGGAGACCTCGTCGATCGCCAAGTTCTACCAGACCGTGTTCGGCTATGAGCTGGATCCCGTCGTCTCCGCGGACCACGACTATGTGACCCTGCAGCTGGCGGGCCGTCCGGTGGCCGCCCTGCACGGTGTGGGCCGTGCGCTGCCGCGCGGCCGGGGGACGTACTGGATGACCTACTTCGAGGTCAAGGATCCTGATCTGGCCGCACATCAGGTGGTCGAGTTGGGCGGGCAGATCCTCCAGCGGCCACGGGAGAGTCCCCATGGCCGGATCGCGACGGTCGCCGACCCCGAGGGGGCGGTGTTCACGGTCGTACGGTCGAGCCGCTGAGCCGGCCGTCGGGTGCGGGGTCCACCGGCAGCACGTCCGGGGAGATGGCGGCCGCGCGGGCGCTCGCGGCCGTCATCCGGCGGCTGTGGTGGCGTCGGCACAGCACCTCGTACGCCACCTCCGCGCCCACGTTGACGTCTCCGACCACGACCTGGGCTCCCTCGACGACCATGGTCCCGCCGACCGTACGGGCATTGTGCGTGGCCCGCGCACCGCACCAGCAGAGCGCCTCGACCTGGAGGACCTCGATCCGGTCGGCGAGTTCGACCAGCCGCTGCGAGCCGGGAAAGAGCTTGGAGCGGAAGTCGGTGGTGATGCCGAAGGCGAAGACGTCCAGCTCCAGATCGTCGACGACCCGGGCGAGCTGGTCGATCTGCTCGGGTGCGAAGAACTGGGCCTCGTCGGCGATGACATAGTCGCAGCGCATGCCACGTGAGAGCCGGTCGACGAGATACGCGTAGAAGTCGAAGTCCTCCGTCGCCTCGACCGCGTCGGTGACCAGGCCGAGCCGGGAGGAGAGCTTGCCCTCACCAGCGCGGTCGTCGCGGGTGAAGATCATGCCCTGGAGGCCGCGGGCGGACCGGTTGTGCTCGATCTGAAGAGCGAGTGTGCTTTTGCCGCAGTCCATCGTTCCGGAGAAGAACACCAGCTCGGGCATGGGAGGTTGAGGACCTTTCGGCGCGATCGGGGTACGGGGCGAGGTACGGGGACGAGCCTGCGCGCGTGAGTCCGTCGGAGGTGGGCCGGCGGGCGCGGCTGACGGACACGGGCTTGCCACGGGGTGCCCGGGGATGGGGTCAGGAGCGCACTTCGAGCAGCGGCACGAACTGCTCGCCGGGCGTCATGGAACCGTGCACTCCGACCATCGCCGACTCATTGGGCTCGCGGACGGAGGCCGTGATCAGCACATCGTCGCTGGCCGCGGCGACCACATCGCCGATCCGGCCGGTGACCCGCTCGTCGACCACGGGCCCGAACCAGCCCGCCGCGATCGCCTCCTCGCGGCTCGCCACCCAGAACCGGTCGCCGAGCACCTCGCGCCAGACCGCCAGCACATCGGCTTCCGCGCCCGGCACGGCGTACACATGGCGGGCCCTGCCCTCACCGCCCAGCAGGGCGACCCCGGCGCGCAGCTCCCAGTCCTCGTCGAAGTCGATGCGCGACTCCTCGTCGAAGGGGATGTCGACCATGCCGTGGTCGGCGGTGACGTAAAGGGCCGCGCGGGGCGGCAGTTGCTCCGCGAGCCGCTGCACCAGCCGGTCGGCGTACATGAGCTGGCCGCGCCAGGCGTCGGAGTCGACTCCGAAGCGATGCCCCTTGCCGTCGACCTCGCTGTAGTACGTGTAGACGAGCGAGCGGTCGCCCGCGGCGAGTTGCTCCGCCGCGAGGTCCATCCGCTCCTCGCCGCCGAGCCGTCCGTGAAACGTTCCGCCGCTGAGCGCGATCGTGGTGAGCGGGGTGTGCTCGAAGATCGGGGACGAGACCTGGGCGGTGTGGACTCCGGCCTGGTCGGCGAGGTGGAACACGGTCGGGTACGGCTGCCACAGCCGGGGATCGGTGTAGGGCTGCCAGCGCAGCTGATTCATCAGCTCCCCGGTGTCGGGGTCGCGCACCAGGTATCCGGGCAGTCCGTGCAGGCCGGGTGCCAGACCGGTGCCGATGGAGGCCAGCGAGGTGGCCGTGGTGGCGGGAAAGCCGACCGTGATGGGCCGTCCGGTGCCGCCGCGCGAGGTGTGGAGGAGCGAGGTGAGAAACGGGGCCTCGTCGGGATGGTTCCTGATCTGCTCCCAGCCGAGCCCGTCGATCAGGAAGACGCAGTTCCGGTCGGCGGGGGTGAGTTCGGGGATCGCCGGAGCGAGTCCCGGCACGCCCTGGCCCGCGGCGAGCGTCGGCAGCAGATCGGCGAGCGAGCCGGTGCCGTACTCGGGGACGGGGGCCGTGTCGACGGCGAGCGGGGCGGGTTCCTCGGGCCAGACTGCCGGTGTCGCGGACTGGACCATCAGTTCGTGGCCGAGGTGGCGGCAGCGGCCGAGGTAGCGGCAGGTGCCGACGTGGCCGCGGTGGCCTCCGAGAGCGCCTGGGCGAAGACGAGCGTCTGGCGGACCGTGTCCGGGCCGTCACCGGCCTCGCTGACCCGCAGGCTCAGGTCGTCCGCGGTGGAGTTGCCGGTGTAGCCGTGGTCGGCCTCGCAGTTCGGGTCGCCACAGGCGGCGGGCTCCAGATCCAGCCGGGACACCGCACCCCAGCCGATGGTGAGAACGACCTCGCGCGGCAGGGTGCCGGGCGTGTACGACTCCGGGTTGGCGACGACCCGGCTGACGACGACCGACGAGATCCGGTCGAGTTTGACCGATTCGGTGGAGGTCGTGGCGAACGGTGTCGGGGAGCTGGAGTCGGCGGTCTGCTCATCGGTGTGGCTGACGATGAAACGGTTGGACGTCAGCACCAGGACGGTGACATGGCGGCGCACCTCGTTGGCGTCGAACGTCGTCTCCTGGTGCACCAGGTACGACGCCACCTGCTCACCTCCGACGGCGGCCTCCACCGCCTCGGCCACGAGAGCCGGGTAGTAGCCGCTGCGCTCGATCGCCGCGCGCAGCCCCTGGGTCGTCGTACCGGTCTTCGCCATGTGGTCCATCCTACGGGCCCCGAAGGGCGTCGAACGCTCGGTGGTGCCGAGCAGTGCTCAGTAGCTGGGGAGTCGGCGTGGGCCGAGGTCGGTGAGGGTGAATGACGGCGCGAGCCGTACGGAAGCTCCGAGAACGGAGAGCCCTTGTTGAGCGACAACGACTGGTTCAAGACTGATTCCGATCACTTCTGGGTGATCGTCGACCAGTTGTGATACGCGCAACAGCAGCTCTTCGAGCGCGGCGGTATCGACGGGCGCTGAGCCGCGCCAGCCGAAGAGGAGGGGGGCGGTCCGGATGCTCCGGATCTGCTCGGCGGCGTCACGGTCGGTGACGGGGACGAGCCGGTGGGAGGTGTCCCCGAGCAACTCGGACGGAGCGCCCGCGAGCCCGAAGGAGAGGTACGCGCCGGCCGCGGGGTCGACGACGGCCCGTACGACGGTGTCCACACCGCGCGGCACCATCGCCTGGACGACCGGCTGGAGCTCCACGGGCTTCCCGAGCAGCTCGGTCAGCTCGCGGTACGCCTGCCGCAGTTGGTCCTCGCCCGCGAGGTCCAGCCGTACGCCCCCGAGGTCGGCGCGGTGCCGCAGATGGGGCGCGGTGGTCTTGAGCGCCACGGGGTAACCGAGCCGTTCGGCGGCGCGTACGGCTTCGTCCGGGCCGGGCGCGGGCATCGTCGGCCGCACATGGATGCCGTACGACGCGAGCAGACCGTGCGCGTCCTCGGTACCGAGGGTGAGTCCACGGGAGTCCGGGCCCTCCCCGAGCAGCCGGTCGATCCGCACGGCGGCTCCGGCCTCGTCGACGTCCTCGTACTCGGGCACCTTCCCGGGTTCCGCGGCTTGCCTGCGCCACCGGGCGTACTTCACGGCCTCGGAGAGCGCCCGGACGGCCCGCTCGGCGGCGGGATAGGCGGGGATACGACGCGTGGCGGGCGCGGGTGCGGTGACGGCGGGGTCGGCGGCGGAGGCCGGGCGGGAGGTGGCGGAGGTGCCGGGACCGCCGACCGGAGCGCCGCCGGCCGACCGGTCACGCGCCTCGCCCGCGTCCGTGCGCGTGCGGGTGTCCAGGCCGGTACCTGCACGGCTGTCCGTATCCGTAGGCGATCCGGCGCCGGCGGGGGAATCCGTCCGGCCCCCGACCGGCGCTCCGTCCGCACCCGTACCCGTACCCGCCGGGGAACCGGCCTTACCCGCGGAGGCCGCGCCGTTCGGCCGGGGAACCGTGCTGCTCGCCGCCGCGAGCGCGTCCGCGAGGCCGCCCAGTTCCACATGGACCACCGCCACCGGCTTCGCCGGAGCGGCGGCGGACGCGTCCCGGAGCGCGGCCGCCAGTACCTCGCCGTCTCCGGACTCGGTGGTTCCGTTGTCGCCGACCCACGGGATGGCCGTGACGACCGCGGCGTCACACCCGTCGTCCGCCAGCGCCCGCGCGAGCGCCGTACGGAAGTCCGCGGGGGTGGCGGCGGTGGTCAGATCGACCGGTGGCAGCGGACGGAGTCCCTCCGCGAGGCAGGCGTCGTACGCCAGCAGCCCGAGGGACTCGGAGTTGCCGAGGATCGCCACGCGCGGGCCCGCCGGCAGGGGCTGGCCCGCGAGGAGGAGACCCACGTCGACGAGTTCGGTGACCGTGTCGACGCGGATGACGCCCGCCTGCCGCAGCAGCGCCCCGACGGCCGCGTCCGGGATCCGCGCGACCGGCACCGCGTGGCCCGGCGGCGCACTGCCGCTGTGGCGCGCGCCCTTGACCACCACGACCGGCTTCACCGCCGCCGTGCGCCGTGCGAGCCGGGTGAACTTCCGCGGGTTGCCGAGGGACTCCAGGTACAGCAGGGCCACATCGGTGTCCGGGTCCTCGTACCAGTACTGGAGAAAGTCGTTGCCGGACACATCCGCCCGGTTGCCGGACGAGATGAAGGTCGAGAGCCCCGCTCCCCGTCGGTGCAGCCCTGACAGCAGCGCGATGCCGATCGCCCCGGACTGGGTGAACAACCCGATCCGCCCGGCCGCCGGGGACTCGGGCGCGAGCGACGCGTTGAGCCGGACCGCCTCCGCCGTGCTGATGACGCCGAAGGAGTTCGGGCCGATGATCCGCATGCCGTAGGACCGGGCCTGGCGCACCAGCTCCCGCTGCCGGGCCAGCCCTTCCGCGCCGCTCTCCGCGTAACCGGCCGTGAGGACGACCAGCCCGCGCACTCCGTGCTCACCGCAGTCGGCGACGGCGTCCGGCACCCGTTCGGCGGGCACGGCGACGACCGCGAGATCGACGGGCTTCCCGGTCTCGGCGACGATCTCGCCGATGGAACGGAACGCCGGTACCCCGTCCACTTCCCATCGCGACGACGGCGCTGACGGCGATGACGGCGGTGCTGGAAACGCGTGGTTCACGGCGTACGCACGACCGGTGTACCCCGCGCCCAGCAGGTTGCGCAGCACGGTCCGTCCCACGCCTCCGGCGGCCCGCCCGGTGCCGACGACCGCGACCGCCCGGGGCGCGAGCAACCGCTGCACGGAACGTGCCTCCGCGCGCTGTTCGCGGCCGCGCTGCACCGCGAGGGACTCGGCGGTCGGTTCGAGGTCGAGCGTCAGATGGACGGAGCCGTCCCCGAAAGAGCGCTTCTGGGTATACCCGCCGTCCCGGAACACCTTGATCATCTTGGTGTTCGCGGGCAGGACCTCGGCGGCGAACCGCCGGATGCCGCGCTCACGCGCGACCGCGGCGATGTGTTCGAGCATCGCGGAGGCGATCCCGCGCCCCTGGTGGGCGTCCTGGACCAGGAACGCGACCTCCGCCTCGTCCGCGGGCGCTCCCGCGGGACGGCCCTGCTCGTCGATGCGGTCGTAGCGGACGGTCGCGATGAACTCCCCGCCGACCATGGCGGCGAGCCCCACCCTGTCCACATAGTCGTGATGGGTGAACCGGTGCACGTCCTTCGGGGACAGCCGCGGGTAGGGCGCGAAGAAGCGGTAATACTTCGACTCGTCCGAGACCTTCTCATAGAAGCTGATCAGCCGGTCGGCGTCATCGACGGTGATGGGCCTGATACGCGCGGTGGCGCCGTCACGCAGCACCACGTCCGCTTCCCAGTGGTCGGGGTACGCGTGATCGCCGTCCGTCTGCATGGCAGAAAGCCTACGGCGCGGCCACCGTTCAAGGGGGGCTCTCCGCGATGGTCACTGGCCGCTGCGGCGAGGTCACAGGTCGCGGCCGGTGCTCCGGCACGGCAATCTGGGAGCGCCGACCGACCGGAAGGCCGGGACAATGCCGGGACAAGCGGTCGGTACGGAGAACACCGGCCCGTCGTGAGAGACTGGTCTAGACAACCGCTGAAACTTGAAGGGCAACACCATGGCTGAGCGCCGCGTCAACGTCGGCTGGGCCGAGGGCCTTCACGCCCGCCCCGCTTCCATCTTCGTCCGTGCCGCCACGGCCTCCGGCGTCCCGGTGACGATCGCCAGGGCCGACGGCACTCCGGTGAACGCCGCCTCCATGCTCGCCGTCCTCGGCCTGGGCGCGCAGGGCGGCGAAGAGATCGTGCTCGCGTCCGACGCGGACGACGCGGAGGTCGCCCTGGACCGGCTGGCCAAGCTGGTGGCCGAGGGCCTCGAAGAGCTGCCCGAGACGGTCTGACGACCTGATCCGTTCCTGATCCGTCGATCCGCCGTCGTTGTACGGATCTCCGTTCGGCCGTACGACCTGGAGCCGCGCTTCCCGTATTCGGGAGACGCGGCTCCTTCCGTTCCATGAGATGCCCGGCCCTGTTCGTCCGATGGCCGGCGAGTTCTTCGGCGGTCGGACGGGACGGCGAACGCCGGAGGTCCCGGCGTCTGTACGCCGGGACCTCCGGAAGGCGAATCCTATGGACAGCACGGCTGACGCGGACAGCAGCACAGGCAGCGATTCGGCGCGGAGATCAGACCTTCACACCGCGCGCACGCAGATACGAGATCGGGTTGATGTCGGACCCGTACTCGGCATCGGTGCGGACCTCGAAGTGAAGGTGCGGCCCGGTGGAGTTGCCGGTCGAGCCCGCGGCACCGATCCGCTGGCCGGGCATGACGTTCTGGCCCACGGAGACGCCGATGGCGGCGAGGTGGCCGTACTGGGTGTACGAGCCGTCGTTCATCTTGATCACGACGTTGTAGCCGTACGCGCCGCCCCAGCCGGCCTCGACGACGGTGCCGGCGCCCACGGACACCACGGAGGTGCCGTACGGCGCGCGGAAGTCGACGCCGGTGTGGCTGCCGGAGGACCAGAGCGAACTGTTGGCCTGGTAGGCCGTGGAGACATGCGAACCGGCGACGGGCAGCCGGTAGGAGTTGAGGAGCTTGCGCTCGGCCTCACGGGCGGCGCGCTCCTCGGCCGCACGGGCCGCCTTGGCTCGGGCTTCGGCCGCCGCCTCCGCGCGAGCGGCGGCCTCGGCGGCCTCCTGCTGCTGGACGAACGCCTGATCGGCGACCTCGTCGGCGAGGGTCTCGACGGCGAGGGTCTGGGTGAGTCCGGTGTCCTCGACGCTGACACCGCCGGGCTCCGCGGTCTTGGCACCGGAGTCCGCGGCGAACGCCGGGGACGCGATGGTTCCGATGACACCGGTGGTGGCGAGAGTCGCGGCTCCGGCGATGCTCGCGCTCTTGCGCGTCACACGGTTCGGGGCGCGGTGTTTCCCGGCAGGACGGGCGAACGCCATGGAGAGGCTGATCCTTTCCTTCCTTCTCGCCTACCGGGTTAGCTGACGGGTTCGGAGCAGGAAGGTCTCCTACGGACTCCTCCGCACGGCGCGAAGGGGTCCGATTCACCCCATGGGGACTGGGTCCCCGGCTCCCCCTGGCTCGCGCCTGACGGGGATTCGGCGATGACTGCCCGTGCCGCGGATGCGGCGTGCTTCTGGCGTGCAGCCGGGTCGACGCTAGGCCGGAGCGCTGTCGATCACCAAACACACGCCCTGTTTTGTTGCACATGCCACAGGACTTCTCGCCCAACTTCTCAATAAATGGGACATTTGACGGTGTCTACGACAGATCCCCGACATCCCATGGATGCCGGGGATCCGTGCCGCTCACGCGTTCGCTCCGACGGCGACCCGGACGCGGCCAACCACCGCGGCCGAGCCGTGTCACCCCCGCGTCGGGTCCGAGCCGGGCCGGGTCGGTCGGGTCGCCGTCGGATCCGGGCCGGATCCGGGCGGGATCCGGGTCGGTTCCAGGTCAGGTCCGGGTCGGACTCCGCGCGGTGGCTCAATCAGCCCGTGACAACCGTCACTTCGCCGATCCCGAGCGCCCTGACCGGCTCCTCGATCTGCGAGGCGTCACCGACCAGCACGGTGACGAGCCGGTCCTCCGGGAAGGCGGCCACGGCCGCGGCCGTCGCCTCCACGGTGCCGGTCTCGGCGAGGCGGACGTACAACTGCGCCTGGAAATCGTCCGGGAGATGCTGCTCCACCTGGTCGGCGAGGGTGCCCGCGACGGAAGCGGCCATCTCGAACCGCAGCGGCGCGACGCCCACCAGATTCTGCACGGCGACATCGCGTTCGCTGTCGGTCAGGCCCTCGGCCGCCAGCGTCCGCAGCACCTTCCACAGGTCCTCCAGCGCCGGTCCGGTGTTGGGCGTGTCCACGGAACCGCTGATGCCGAGCAGCGACGCGCCCGACCCGTCCGGGGCGGAGCACAGCACCTGGCCGAAGGCCCGTACGCCGTACGTGTAGCCCTTCTCCTCACGCAGCACCCGGTCCAGCCGGGAGGTGAGCGTGCCGCCCAGGCAGTAGGTGCCGAGCACCTGGGCGGGCCAGACCCGGTCGTGCCGGTCCGGGCCGATCCGGCCGATCAGCAACTGGGTCTGCACCGCGCCGGGACGGTCCACGATGACCACCCGTCCCGTGTCGTCCGCGGTGATCACCGGCGCCGGCCCGCGCTCGGCCGTGTCGCCCGTCCAGTCGCCGACGGTCTCGGCGAGCACGGCGTCGAGATCGACCCCCGTGAGATCACCGACGATCACCGCGGTGGCCGTGGCGGGCCGTACATGGGCCTCGAAGAACGCCCGTACGGCGGCGGAGTCGATCCGGGCCACGGTCTCCTCCGTCCCCTGGCGGGGACGGGACATGCGCAGCGAGGACGGGAACAGCTGCCGGTACAGCTCCTTGGCCGCGCGGCGGCCCGGGTTGGCCGTCTCGTGCGGGATCTCGTCCAGCCGGTTGCGTACGAGCCGCTCGATCTCGCTCTCGGCGAAGGCGGGCGCCCTCAAAGCCTCGGCGAGCAGCCCGAGCGCCTTGGGCAGCCGGGAGACCGGGACTTCCAGGGAGACGCGGACGCCGGGGTGGTCGGCGTGCGCGTCGAGGGTGGCGCCGCAGCGCTCCAGCTCGGCCGCGAACTCCTCGGCGGTGCGCTTGTCGGTACCCTCGGACAGCGCGCGCGCCATGATCGTGGCGACACCGTCGAGTCCCTCGGGCTCGGCGCCCAGCGGGGCGTCGAGGGAGATCTCGACCGCCACCACCTGCTGGCCGGGGCGGTGGCAGCGCAGCACGGTCAGGCCGTTGTCCAGGGTGCCGCGATCAGGGGCGGGGAACGCCCAGGGCATGGGCTCCCCCGCCTTGGGCTGGGGGTGGAACTCCATGGTGGTCAACGGCTCAGCGGCATGGGTCACCGGTCCGCTCCCTCTTCCTCGTCGCTCTGGTTGTCCTGGTCGGTCGTGCCGGTCGTGCCGGTCGTGTCGCCCGTGTCGGAGACCGGTTCGTACACCAGCACCGCGCGGTTGTCGGGGCGCAGCCGGGCCTTGGCGACCGCCCGCACCTCCTCGGCGGTGATCGTGAGGATGCGCTCCACGGCCGTCAGCGCGAGCTGCGGGTCGCCGAACAGCACCGCGTACCGGCACAGTTCGTCGGCGCGGCCCGCGACGGTGCCGAGCCGGTCCAGCCACTCGCGCTCCAGCTGGGCCTGCGCGCGCTCCATCTCCTCGGACGTGGGACCTTCCTCGGCGAACCGGGCCAGCTCCTCGTCGACCGCGGCCTCGATCTGCGGCACCTCGACCCCGCCGGACGTCTTCACGTCCAGCCACCCCAGGGAGGGCGCGCCGGCGAGGCGCAGCAGCCCGAATCCGGCCGCCACAGCCGTCTGGTCTCGGCGCACCAGACGGTTGTGCAGCCGGGAGGACTCGCCCCCGCCCAGCACGGTCAGCGCCACGTCGACGGCGTCGCATTCGCGGGTGCCGTCGTGCGGCAGCCGGTAGGCGGCCATCAGCGCACGGGCCGGTACGTCCTCCTCGACGACCTCGCGCAGTTGCTCGCCGATGTTCTCCGGGAGGGAGCCGTCGCGCGGGGGCTGCTTGCCGTCGTGGGAGGGGATGGAGCCGAAGTACTTCTCGATCCACGAGAGCGTCCGCTCCGGATCGATGTCGCCGACGACCGACAGCACCGCGTTGTTGGGCGCGTAGTACGTACGGAAGAAGGCGCGGGCGTCCTCCAGGGTCGCCGCGTCCAGATCGGCCATGGAACCGATCGGGGTGTGGTGGTACGGATGGCCCTCGGGGTAGGCGAGGGCGGTCAGCTTCTCGAAGGCCGTGCCGTACGGAACGTTGTCGTACCGCTGTCGGCGCTCGTTCTTGACCACGTCGCGCTGGTTCTCCATCGACTCGTCGTCGAGGGCGGCGAGCAGGGAGCCCATGCGGTCCGCCTCCAGCCAGAGCGCCAGCTCCAGCTGGTGGGTGGGCATCGTCTCGAAGTAGTTGGTCCGCTCGAAGCTGGTGGTGCCGTTGAGCGAGCCGCCGGCGCCCTGCACCAGCTCGAAGTGCCCGTTGCCATGGACCTGCTTGGAGCCCTGGAACATCAGGTGCTCGAAGAGGTGGGCGAGTCCTGTGCGTCCCTTGACCTCATGACGTGAGCCCACGTCGTACCAGAGGCAGACCGCTGCGACCGGGGTCAAGTGGTCCTCGGAGAGCACCACGCGCAGGCCGTTGGCCAGCCGGTGCTCCGTCGCTGTCAGGCCGCCAGAACCGGCCTGCGCTGTGGCCGTGTGACCCATGGGCATGTACGTCCCTTCGATCGCGATGCTGTTGGTTGTTTTCCCTGCACTGCCACTGTATGCAAGCGCGCTGACACCTGGCGAAGTTCCCGTTTCGCGGCAGGCGAAGTTCCGGGAGCGCGCTGGGCGTGTTCGCGCTCCCGCCCGGCGCGCCGGGCGGGCCGCCGCCGGTGCTCACGGCGGGGTTCCGCCGGTGCTCACTGCGGGGTTCCGCCGGTGCTCGCGGCGGGCTTCGGCAGGCGTGTCCGGCGCCTCGCGGCAGGCGTGTCCGGCTCCTCGCGGCGGGCGTGTTCAGCGGGCCGCGGCGGGCGTGTTCACGGGTCGCGGTCCGTCTTGTCAGTGGGACGGTCCACAATGGTCGGCGTCAGTTCCCGATCCGGTACGTGAGGAGCAGCAGCCGCGATGGCCCGCCGCAGCACGAAAACCCCGTCGCCTGGGGGTCCCCCCAACCGAAGGTCAGGGGGAGATTTCGAGGAGCGGATCCTCGACATCGACGTCGTCGACGAGATGCAGGGCTCCTTCCTCGAATACGCATACTCGGTGATCTACTCGCGTGCCTTGCCCGACGCCCGCGACGGCATGAAGCCGGTGCAGCGCCGCATCGTCTACCAGATGAGCGAGATGGGGCTGCGCCCCGACCGCGGCTATGTGAAGTGCGCGCGTGTCGTCGGCGAGGTCATGGGCAAGCTGCATCCGCACGGCGACGCCTCGATCTACGACGCGCTGGTGCGGATGGCCCAGCCGTTCTCGATGCGGGTCCCGCTCGTCGACGGCCACGGGAACTTCGGCTCGCTGGGCAATGACGACCCGCCCGCCGCCATGCGGTACACCGAGTGCCGGATGGCCGACGCGACGACGCTGATGACGGACTCGATCGACGAGGACACGGTCGATTTCGCACCGAACTACGACGGCCAGGAGCAGGAGCCCGTCGCGCTTCCGGCCGCGTATCCGAATCTGCTGGTCAACGGCTCGTCGGGCATCGCGGTCGGTATGGCGACCAATATGGCGCCGCACAATCTGGGCGAGGTCATCGCGGCCGCCCGGCATCTGATCAGATATCCGGGCGCCGATCTGGAGGCCCTGATGCGGTTCGTACCGGGCCCCGATCTGCCGACGGGCGGCCGGATCGTGGGTCTGGCAGGGATCAAGGACGCGTACGAGACGGGCCGGGGCACCTTCAAGATCCGTGCGACGGCGACCGTGGAGGATGTCACGCCGCGCCGCAAGGGCCTGGTCGTCACCGAACTTCCCTTCGCCGTCGGTCCGGAGAAGGTGATCGGGAAGATCAAGGATCTGGTGGGGTCGAAGAGGCTCCAGGGCATCGCCGACGTCAAGGACCTCACCGACCGCGCCCACGGGCTCCGCCTGGTCATCGAGATCAAGAACGGCTTCGTTCCGGAGGCCGTGCTGGAGCAGCTCTACAAGCTGACGCCGATGGAGGAGTCCTTCGGCATCAACAATGTGGCGCTGGTGGACGGCCAGCCGCTGACCCTGGGGCTCAAGGAGCTGCTGGAGGTCTATCTCGACCACCGCTTCGAGGTGGTGCGCCGCCGCAGCGAGTTCCGGCGCGGCAAGCGGCGCGACCGCCTGCATCTGGTGGAGGGCCTTCTCGTCGCCCTGCTCGACATCGACGAGGTCATCCGCCTCATCCGGTCGAGTGAGAACTCCGCGCAGGCGAAGGAGCGGCTGATCGAGCACTTCTCGCTCTCCGACATCCAGACGCAGTACATCCTCGACACCCCGCTGCGCCGGCTGACCAGGTTCGACCGCATCGAGCTGGAGAGCGAGCGCGACAGGCTCACGGACGAGATCGCCGAGCTGACCCGGATCCTGGAGTCGGACGCCGAGCTGCGGAAGCTCGTCTCGGGCGAGCTGGCGGCGGTCGCGAAGAAGTTCGGGACCGAACGGCGGACCGTGCTGCTGGAGTCGGCGGCGACCCCGGTCGCGGCGGTGGCGCTGGAGGTGGCGGACGACCCGTGCCGGGTACTGCTGTCCTCGACGGGCCTGCTGGCGCGTACGGCGACGGGCGAGCCCCTGCCGGAGAGCGGCGACAAGCGGACCAAGCACGATCTGATCGTGTCGGCCGTTCTCGCGACCGCGCGCGGCGATGTGGGGGTGGTGACCTCGGCCGGACGGCTGCTGCGGCTCGCGGTGATCGATCTCCCGCAGCTTCCGCAGACCGCGACCGCGCCGAACCTCTCGGGCGGGGCTCCCCTGTCGGAGTTCCTGTCGCTGGAGGCGGGCGAGACGGTGGTGTGCCTCACCACGCTGGAGGAGTCGTCGCCCGGTCTCGCGCTCGGCACGCTGCACGGCGTCGTCAAGCGTGTGGTGCCCGACTATCCGGCGAACAAGGACGAGCTCGAGGTCATCACCCTCAAGGAGGGCGACCGGGTCGTCGGCGGCGCCGAGCTGCGTACGGGCGAGGAGGACCTCGTCTTCATCGCCTCCGACGCGCAGTTGCTGCGCTACCAGGCGTCCCAGGTCCGGCCGCAGGGCCGGGCGGCGGGCGGCATGGCCGGAATCAAGCTGTCGGAGGGCGCTCAGGTGATCTCGTTCACCGCGGTGGACCCGGCGGCCGACGCGGTGGTCTTCACCGCGGCGGGCTCGACGGGCGCGCTCGACGACTCGATCACCACGGTGAAGCTCACCCCCTTCGACCAGTACCCGCGCAAGGGGCGGGCCACGGGCGGGGTGCGCTGTCAGCGCTTCCTCAAGGGCGAGGATGTGCTGCTGCTGGCATGGGCTGGCGAGACCCCGGCGCGCGCGGCGCAGAAGAACGGCGCGCCGGCCCGGCTCCCGGAACCGGACCCGCGCCGGGACGGCTCGGGAACCCCGCCCCCCTCCTCGGATGTGGCGGTCCTGGCGGGCCCGGCGCGCTAGCCGCGCCCCGGCAGGGTCTGTTGCCGGCCCGTCCGGATCCGGACGGGCCGACGACCGGCGTGCCTCTGCCCGGCGACGGAGCGTCGCGAGCAGGGAGCGTTCCGGGCGGCGGAGCCCTGCCGACGGGACGGCCTTCCCATGGCAGACGGCGAGCAGGGTGCGGAGCGGCCGCGTGCGGTGGGCCGGGCCGGCTCAGCCCTCTCCGTACCCCTGGCCGTACGGGCCCGTGGAGCCGTACAGGTCCGCGGAGTCGGGGTTCGGCGTCGGCTCGTCCCGCTCGGCGGGGTCCGCTTCGGGTCCCGGCTCGTCGGACGCGTCCGGTACGTACCGCAGGATGCCCCACATGCTCCGCTCGTCGCCGATGTCCTCCGGTCCGGTGGCGCGGGCCGCGTCGAGTCGCTTCAGCAGCGCCGGGGCGTCGATGTCCGAGCCGATGAGCACCAGTTGGGTCAGCCGCTCGGCATCACGCGGCCAGGGCTCGGGGTAGAAGCGCAGGAACCGCCCGACGGCGTGGACCGCGTACCGATTGCGCGGATCGGCGTCACCGAAGTCGACGAAACCCTTGATCCGGTAGAGCCCCTCGGGCCGCGAGTCGAGGAAGTCCAGCAGTCTGCGTGGATTCATGGGCTCGTACGCGGTGAAGTCGGCGCTCTCGTAGGCGGCGTGCAGATGCGTGGACGGGACCCCGCCGTGAGCACGGTCATGGTCGTGATCGTGGTCGTGACCGCAGCCGCGGGCTTGAGCGTCATCGTCGTCCAGGAGGTCCTCGAAGGCGAGCTGACCGACCCGTTCCGCGCTCGGGCGGCGATCGAAGAACAGCTCCGGGTCGACCCTTCCGTACACGGACTCGACCACCGCCGCCGGTCCGAAGAGCCTCGTACGGAGCCGGGTCAGCTCCGCGCGCTCCACCCGGTCCGTCTTGTTGAGCACCACGAGGTCGGCGACGGCCAGATGCCGGTCGATCTCCGGGTGCCGCTCGCGCGTGGCCTCGAACTCGGCCGCGTCGACGACCTCGACGAGCCCCCCGTACACGATCCGTTCGTTCTCGCTGGCGAGCACCATCCGGACGAGTTCCTGCGGCTCGGCGAGTCCGCTCGCTTCGATGACGATCACATCGAGACGGGCGGCGGGACGGGCGAGTCTGTCGAGAAAGAGATCCAGTTCTCCGGCGTCGACGGCACAGCAGAGACAGCCGTTGCCGAGGGAGACGGTGGAGTCCCCGAGCTGACCGGCCACGGTCATCGCGTCGATCTCGATGGACCCGAAGTCATTGACGATCGCGCCGATCCGGGTCCCCCGACTGGCCCGGAGGAGGTGGTTGAGCAAGGTGGTCTTGCCCGATCCGAGGAAGCCCGCGAGGACGATGACGGGGATCTGCTGGTTCGGCGGGCGGACCGGGCCGGGCCTGGAACGTGCCTGGGAACTCACCTGGGGCCTCTCTCGGACTGCGGGAACGTACTGCGGAATCAGACATCGGAATCAGACTCGGCAAACGGGCTCGGCAAACGGGCTGCGGCGGAGCGGGCCCACAGAGCGGGCCGCCGGTCGGATGACCTCCGAGTCCCCCGGCCGCTCCAGGATATGGGCGCTGCCGCCGACGGCGCGGGCCACGCGGAAGGGCTCCGTACATCGCTCGCGGCGGCCCGCACCGTTCCAGGGCCACCCCGACGCGCAAACCGGGCATCGGTGGGATTCCCTCCGCCCTCGGCCCCGTGCCCGCGCGCGGCGGACAACGGAACCGGGCCGGAAGCCATCCACGCCCCGGCCCCTCACCGCACCACCACATCCGTACGCACGATTTCGAAAAGCCCCCCTCTCCCTCTACCGTCCTTGACATGAGTCCCGAACCGACCACCCGGGCCCGACGTCGCCGGTTCGGCTGGCCGCAGCGGGTCTTCTCCCAGGTCCTGCTGATGCAGCTGGCCATCGCCACCGGGGTGACCGTCCTCGCCACCGGCCTCTTTCTCGCTCCGCTCAGCGCTCAGCTCGACGAACAGGCGATGCACAGGGCCCTTTCCATCGCCCAGACCACCGCGTCCGTCGAAATCGCCGAGAAGCTCACCAGCACCCGCCCCTCGCTGACGGGCCCCGTTCAGATCGAGGCCGAGCGGATCAGGAAGGCGACCGGCGCCGAGTACATCGTGATCATGGACTTGGACGGGGTGCGCTGGTCGCACACCTCCCCCGAGGAGATCGGCCGGGTCGTCTCCACCGACCCCAGCGCCCCCCTCGCGGGACGGGAGGTCATGGAGATAGACAGCGGAACGCTCGGTCGCTCCGCCAGAGGCAAGGTGCCTCTGCGCGACCACACCGGCGAGATCGTCGGCGCGGTCTCGGTCGGCATCGAGTACGACAATGTCCGGGACCGGCTGTTCTCGGCGATCCCCGGACTGGTGGTGTACGCCGGAGGGGCGCTCGCCGTAGGCGCGCTGGCCGCCTTTCTGATCTCCCGCAGGCTTCAGCGGCAGACGCATGACCTGGCCTTCTCCGATATCTCCGCCCTGCTCGCCGAGCGCGAGGCGATGCTGCACGGCATCCGTGAGGGCGTTGTGGCGCTCGACGCCTCGGGCAGGGTCCGCCTGATGAACGACGAGGCACAGCGCCTGCTGGGCCTCGAATCCGATGGCAAAGGACTGCCGCTGGAGCAGGTGCTGGGCGAGGGCCGTACCACCGACGTGCTCGCGGGCCGCGTCGTGGGCGAGGACCTGGTGACCGTGCGCGGCCACCGGGTCCTGATCGCCAACCGGATGCCCACCGACGACGACGGCGCCGTCGCCACCCTGCGCGACCGGACCGAACTGGAGCAGCTCGGCCGGGAACTGGACTCCACCCGTGGCCTCATCGACGCCATGCGCGCCCAGGACCATGAGCACGCCAACCGGATGCACACCCTCCTCGGTCTGCTGGAGCTGGAGATGCACGATGAGGCGCTGGACTTCATCACCACGGTGGTCGGGGTGCACCGGGCCACGTCCGAGCAGGTCACCGAGAAGATCCACGATCCGCTGGTGGCCTCCCTGCTGGTGGGCAAGGCGGCGGTGTCGGCGGAGCGCGGAGTCTCGCTGCGCATCGCGTCCGGCACGTTGCTGCCCGACCGGGTGGTCGACCCGCGCGAGCTGGTCACCGTCGTCGGCAACCTCGTGGACAACGCGACGGACGCGGCCTCCGGGACCGAGGACGCGAAGATCGAGGTCGAACTGCACGCGGAGGGCAGCACGGCGATCATCCGGATCACGGACAGCGGTCCGGGTATCCCGCCCGAGCAGCTCGACCTGATCTTCATCGAGGGCTGGACCACCAAGAAGGTGCCGACGCACGGCAAGCGCGGCCTCGGACTCCCCCTCGTACGCAGACTCGCCGAACGTCAGGGGGGCAGCGTCCAGGTGCGCAACGCGCCGGGCGGGGGCGCGGACTTCATCGTCGTACTCCCGGAGGCGCTGTCCGGACTGAGCGAGTCCGAACCGAGCGAGGCCGAACTCGCCGAACACGAACCGACCGGTTCCGGATCGACGTCCGTCGCGGTGGTGCCATGAGCGAGGGACGACAGTGCGGGAACGGGCCGGCCGGCCACGCCGACGACGACCGGGACGGGGACGACGTGATCGACGTGCTGGTCGTGGACGACGATGTCCGGGTCGCGCGCATCAACGCGGCATACGTCGCCAAGGTGCCCGGCTTCCGGGTCTCGGCGAAGGCCCACTCGGCTGCCGAGGCACTCGCCCGGATCGCCGATTCTCCGGTGGACCTGGTGCTGATGGACCACTATCTACCGGACGGGAACGGTATCGGAGTCGTACGCGAGCTGCGGAGGCTCGGCCACCAGACGGACGTGATCATGGTGACGGCGGCCCGGAATGTGGCCATCGTCCAGGCCGCCATGCGCCATGGCGCGCTCCAGTATCTGGTGAAACCTTTCAACTTCGCCGGTCTGCGCACCAAGCTGGAGGCGTACGCGGGTCTCCGTCGCACCCTCGGCAGGGGCGGTGAGGCGGAACAGGCGGAGGTGGACCGGCTCTTCGGCGCGCTGTCGGCGGGGGCGATCGAGCCGGATCTGCCGAAGGGGCACGCGCCGACCACCGCCGAACTCGTACGCCGTGTGCTGCTGGCGGCCGAAGGTCCGCTCTCCACCCAGGAGATCGCCGACCGCGCGGGGGTGAGCGGGCAGACGGCGCAGCGCTGTCTGAAGCTGCTGGAGCGCGCCCGCAGGGTCCGGCTGAGCCTGAGGTACGGCGAGACGGGCCGCCCGGAACACCGCTACCTCTGGTCTACGAACACCTGACGTCCGCACGGGCGCACCGGACGCGGTGGGTGCGGGCCCACCCGTCACCGGCCGGAACCCGCCGCCCGCACCGGCACTCGCCGTCCATCGGAACCGCCGCCCGACGAAGTCCCTCGCTCATCGGAGTTGCCTCTCATCCGGCCTCCGCTCATCGGAGGCTCCACTGGTGGCGGCCGACGTCCGGCAAGAGGCTCCCGGTCACCGTCGGTCACACGGCTCCCGCACCCGTCAGGGACCTGACCTCCGTCTCCGCGTGCTTCGCCTCGTCCGGCGGCTCCTTGGACATCACCGTGCCGATCCACCCCGCCAGGAACCCGAGGGGGATGGAGACCACGCCCGGGTTCTGCAGCGGGAAGACATGGAAGTCGACACCGGGGAAGAGCGACTCCGGACTGCCGGAGACCACCGGCGAGACCACGACCAGCAGTACGGCGGGGATCAGCCCGCCGTACACCGACCAGACGGCTCCGCGCGTGGTGAAGTTCCGCCAGAACAGCGAGAAGAGCAGGGCGGGCAGATTCGCGGAGGCGGCGACCGCGAAGGCGAGGCCCACCAGGAACGCCACGTTCAGATCGCGGGCGAGCAGCCCGAGCGCGATCGCGACGATCCCGATCCCGGCAGCCGCGACCCGCGCGACGGCGACCTCACTGCGCGGCTTGGCCCGCCGGCGCTGGAGCGTGGCGTACAGATCGTGGGCGACCGACGCGGACGAGGCCAGCGTGATGCCCGCGACGACGGCCAGGATCGTCGCGAACGCCACAGCCGCGACCACGGCGAACAGCACCGTGCCTCCGGTCGATCCCGCCCCTCCGCCGAGGTCGAGGGCGAGCAGCGGCACAGCCGTGTTGCCCGCGGCGCTCGACGCCCGGACCTCGTCGGAGCCCACCACGGCGGCGGCCCCGAAGCCGAGCACGATCGTCATCAGATAGAAACCGCCGATGAGACCGATCGCCCAGACGACCGAACGACGGGCGGCCCGCGCGGTCGGCACGGTGTAGAAGCGCGCCAGGATGTGCGGCAGACCGGCCGTGCCGAGGACGAGCGCCAGGCCGAGGCTGATGAAGTCGAGGCGTGCGGTCCAGCCCCCGCCGTACTTGAGGCCGGGCGACAGAAAGTCCCTGCCGTGGCCACTGCGCTCCGCGGCCGTGCTGAGCAGCTGGTTCACATCACCGTGGAAGCGGGCGAGTACGAGCACGGTGAGAGTGATGGTGCCCGCCATCAGCAGCACGGCCTTGACGATCTGGATCCAGGTAGTGGCTCGCATCCCCCCGAACGACACATAGACGACCATCAGTGCGCCCACGCCGATCACGGTCCACGAGCGGGCGGCTTCGCTCGTACCACCGAGAAGGAGCGCGACGAGGCTTCCGGCCCCGACCATCTGCGCAACCAGATAGAGAACGGACACGGTGACCGAAGAAGTTCCCACCGCGATACGGACAGGGCGCTCTCTCATCCGCGAGGCGACGACATCGGCGAGCGTGAACCTGCCGCAGTTGCGGACGAGTTCGGCGACAAGCAGCAGCACGACCAGCCAGGCGACCAGGAAGCCGACGGAGTAGAGCATTCCGTCGTAGCCGAAGAGCGCGATCAGACCGGAGATGCCGAGGAAGGACGCGGCGGACATGTAGTCGCCCGCGATGGCGAAGCCGTTCTCCATCGGGGAGAACAGCCGCCCGCCCGCGTAGAACTCCTCCGCGGAGCCGCGTCTGTTGCGGCTGACCCAGGTGGTGATGCCGAGGGTGACCGCGATGAACGCGCTGAACAGCAACAGGGCAAGGGTCTGGTGATCGCCGCTCACCGCTCGCCCTCCGCTGCGGTCGCTCCCGGAGCCGTGACCGGTCCCGTGGCCACTCCCGGCCCCGGCCCTGGCCCTGGCCCTGGTCCCGCGAACCCACCGGTCCCGGCGCGCCGCCGTGCCGTGCCCCGTACCGCTTCCGCCCTCGCGCTCGTCCCCATAGCGGTCGCCGTCACAGTCGCCGTCGGCTCGTGGATCCTCGCCCGGTCGAAGACGGTCCACCGGAGGTCGAGTGCCGCCCTGTCCCGGCGCAACCGCGCATGGCGCGCGTAGGCCCAGGTCAGCAGGAAGGTGGTGAGGAACTGTGCCAGCCCGGCGACCATCGCCACGTTCACCGCACCCGCCACCGGCCGCGCCATCAGAGCGGGTGCCGTGGTCGCCGCGACGACATAAGCCAGATACCAGAGCAGAAAGGCCAGCCCGGCGGGAACGACGAATCGCCGATACCGGCTGCGCACTTCCTGGAAGGCCGGGCTCCGCTGCACTTCCAGATAGATGTCGGCGGCACCGGGCCCGTCGACCGTGCGGTCCGTCGGCCGGCCGTCCATGAACCACGTGTGCGCGGACCGCCGACCGGTCGGCGAGCGCCCCCCGGGCGTTCGGTCCGTGGACAGCTCGGGCGCTGCGGCGGCCCCGGCGTCCGTACGGTCCGGCTCGCCCCAGCCGGAGGCCGGCTCGTCGTACCAGGGGTCATCGAGCCGCAACACTGCGGCGTCCTGCCCTTCCCGCTTCTCCACCGCTCAACTCTCCTTGTCAGCGAACCGTTTCGGCCGCGTGCACAAGGATGGACAGAGCGGGAAGATCCCGGACTCTTCTCCCGGTGGGCTTCATCCCTTCAGGTGACGCTGCTGCCAGGCGGCTGCGCGAGACCTTCCCGGTAGGCGTCCCGCACCGCCCGGGCGCGATCGCGGAGTCCGGCCTTCGCGCACAGACTGTTCGAGCAGCCTCTGCCGCACGACGGGTGACCGGAATCGGGGCAGGGTGGAGACGCCCGCTCCGCCCACGGGTGGTGTGGGCCCGTGGACGGAGCCGGCTCTCGGGTCCTTCGCGGTCAGGCGTCGATCCGTGAACGGTCCAGCGTCGCCGCGGAACTGGTGATGAACTCCTTGCGCGGCGCGACCTCGTTGCCCATCAGCAGATCGAAGACCTGCTCGGCGGAGTCGAGGTCTCCGATGTTGATCCGGCGCAGTGTCCGGTGGCGCGGGTCCATCGTCGTCTCCGCGAGCTGGTCCGCGTCCATCTCGCCGAGACCCTTGTAGCGCTGGATGGAGTCCTTGTAGCGGACGTTCTTCCGCTGGAACTCCAGCAGCGTCTGCCGCAGCTCGTTGTCCGAGTAGGTGTAGACGTACTTGTCCTGGCCCTTCTTGGGCTGGACGAGCTCGATCCGGTGCAGGGGCGGAACCGCTGCGAAGACCCGGCCCGCCTCCACCATCGGGCGCATATAGCGCTGGAACAGGGTCAGCAGCAGACAGCGGATGTGGGCGCCGTCGACATCGGCGTCGACCAGCAGGACGATCTTGCCGTAGCGGGCGGCGTCGAGGTCGAAGGTACGGCCCGATCCGGCCCCTATGACCTGGATGATCGCCCCGCATTCGGCGTTCTTCAGCATGTCCGACACGGATGACTTCTGAACGTTGAGGATCTTGCCGCGGATCGGCAGCAGCGCCTGGAACTCGCTGTTCCGTGCGAGCTTGGCGGTGCCGAGCGCCGAGTCGCCCTCGACGATGAACAGTTCACTGCGCTCCACGTCGTCGCTGCGGCAGTCGGCGAGCTTGGCGGGCAGCGAGGAGGATTCCAGTGCCGTCTTGCGGCGCTGCGCCTCCTTGTGCTGACGTGCGGCGATACGGGTGCGGGCGGCGGCGACGGCCTTCTCCAGCACGGCACGGGTCTGCGCCTTGGCGTCCCGCTTGGTGGAGGTCAGGAACGCCTTCAGCTCCCTGGCCACCACATTGGCCACGATCCTGTTGGCGGCCGAGGTGCCCAGTACTTCCTTGGTCTGGCCCTCGAACTGGGGCTCGGCCAGCCGGACCGTGACGACCGCGGTGAGGCCCTCCAGGGCGTCGTCCTTGACGATGTCGTCCTCGGCGACGCGCAGCAGCTTGGCGGAGCGGAGCACCTCGTTCATCGTCTTGGTGACCGAGCGCTCGAATCCGGTGACGTGGGTGCCGCCCTTGGGAGTGGCGATGATGTTCACAAAGGACTTGAGCGTGGTGTCGTAGCCCGTGCCCCAGCGCATGGCGATGTCGACGGCCAGCTCACGGGTGACCTCGGTGGGGGTCATATGGCCGCGGTCGTCGAGGACGGGAACGGTCTCCTTGAAGGTGCCCTGTCCGCTGAGCCGCAGCACGTCGCACACGGCCTTGTCCTTGGCCAGGTACTCGCAGAACTCGCTGATTCCGCCGTCGAAGCGGAAGATCTCCTGGCTCTTGCCCTCGCCCTCCAGATCCCGCTCGTCGCGCACCACGATGGTCAGTCCGGGCACGAGGAAGGCGGTCTGGCGGGCGCGCTGGTGCAGCGTCTCCAGTGAGAGCTTGGCGTCCTTGAGGAAGATCTGGCGGTCGGCCCAGTACCGCACCCGGGTGCCGGTGCGGGTCTTGGGGACGCGCTTGCCCTTCAGCAGCCCGTTCGTCGGGTCGAAGGGGGCGTCGGGTCCCTGCTCGGTGAAGATGCCGGGCACTCCGCGGCGGAAACTGATCGAGTGGGTGGCGCTGTTCCGGTCGACCTCGACGTCGAGGCGCGCGGAGAGCGCGTTCACCACGGAGGCGCCGACACCGTGCAGACCGCCGGAGGCCGCGTAGGAGCCGCCGCCGAACTTTCCTCCGGCGTGGAGCTTGGTCATCACGACCTCGATGCCGGAGAGGCCGGTCTTGGGCTCCACGTCGACCGGGATGCCCCGGCCGTTGTCGCGCACCTCGACGGAGCTGTCGTCGTGCAGGATCACCTCGATGTGGTCGCAGTAGCCGCCGAGGGCCTCGTCCACCGAGTTGTCGATGATCTCCCAGAGACAGTGCATCAGACCGCGGCTGTCGGTCGATCCGATGTACATGCCGGGACGCTTGCGGACCGCTTCGAGACCTTCGAGGACGAGCAGATGCCGCGCTGTGTAGTTGGAGCCGTCACGCTCCGCAGTCAGCAACGCTGTGGAAGGCACGGACGATTCGGCGGTCACGCGGTTCGCTCCTCGCTGAATTTCAAATGTGGCCCAGAGGGGAATAGGCCCGGCGTCGGTCGCCGGTCAGAGGGTACCGAGCCCTGATAGAGCCGATGTAACACCACCCTCGTGATTCCTCATGCTAGTCCAGCATCGCATGAGTGTTCGATCCCCCGATGGGGTGACGCGAACATCACGTTCCATTCGAGGCATGAACCATTTAGGCTCCGGGCACGTCCTCATCAACAACCGGCAACCCGGCCGGGAGGGCGAAACAAGACAAACCACGCGAAATCCGTAAAGCGAAGCAATACGGCTCATTCGCCGCCACCTGGTAGCAGACGGCCGCCTTGAGAAGAAGTTTCGAGGAAAAGCCCCGAGCGGGAACGTTTTCGGGCTGGTTGGATGTTGACCCTGGTACGACAGCTCGTCGAGCTAGAGAAGAGGCGACGTGACTACTGTTCTGACCCCCGCGAGCCCGTTGACGGCCGCTGACCGCTGCGACCGCTGCGGCGCCCAGGCGTACCTGCGCGTCGTCCTGACCAGCGGCGGTGAACTGCTCTTCTGCGCCCACCACGGACGCAAGTTCGAGCCGGAACTCAAGAAGATCGCCGCGGAAATACAGGATGAGACCGACCGACTCACGGCCGTTCCGGCCGGTGCCGGAGAAGAGGATCACTGACACCTCGCATCCACGACGAGCCAAGGCCGGCCCAAAGACCGGCCGACGGGCGGCACCCCTGATCCATCAGAGGTGGCCGCCCACTCTCGTCGCCGACCGTGACACAGGCGTCACGGTCGTCCACATCGCCGCCCGCGAGCCCGCGCCGCCGCTCCCCGAGCAGCGCCCCGGACCTCGCGGGAGCCGGGCCCGGCCCCATCCGTCGTGAAGGCGGTTCCGGGACCGACCGGACGCCCGGCCCCGGAACCGCTCCGGCTCAGGTCACTGGGGAGACGGCACCCCCGACACCCGCGTGTAGACGCCCGGGCTGTCCGCCCGTCCGCAGCCGCTGCCCCACGAGACCAGACCGATCAGCTTTCCCTGGGCCACGAGCGGCCCTCCGCTGTCGCCCTGGCAGGCGTCACGCCCTCCCCGCGGGTCTCCGGCACAGAGCATCACCGAGGCCGTGTAGCGGCCGCCCAGGCTGCCTGGATAGGCCGTCTGGCAGTTCTGGTCGGGCAGTACGGTCACCTCGGCAGCGCGGAGCGCCGAAGCGTAGCTGCCGTCGCCCGTCGTGTCGCCCCAGCCGTACACGGTGGCGCTCGTGCCCGGTTCGTACGCGGGGTCCCCGGCGCCGGCCGCCGCGATCACCGAGGAGGCGGGCAGGGCCTCGGCCAGGGTCAGCACCGCCATGTCCGAGCTGTTCGTGGCCGGGTCGTACGCGGGCGCCACCCAGCTGTCGGTGATGGCGATCTCACGGCCCTCCCCGGTCGCCAGCTCGGTCCGTCCGGCGATGACCCGCAGATCACGGACCTCGTTCACCTCCTGACCGAGCACGGCCCGGCTCAGACAGTGCGCGGCGGTCATCACCTTCGTGGGCGCGACCACCACACCGCCGCAGAACTGGCCTGCCCGCGTTCCTCCGAACCGGTCACGGCTGGAGAGCGCGACGACCCATGGCGTCTCGGCGACACGTACCGGAAAGCCGCCCACGACGACACTGTCGGCGGCGGCCGGCACGGGCGAGGCCAGCGGTGCCACGGCCCCTGCGGCGACCAGGGCCAGCGCCCCGGTCAGGGCTCGGGTGAGGGGACGGCGCATTCGGTCTCCTGACTCTACGTGAATGGAGTCCACTCAGCGTCGGACAGCAAGCCGTCACTCGCACCCCCGGATACGGAGATGGGTCCGGTTCCGCGAGGGAACCGGACCCATCTCCGTATCCGGGGCTGACCGCCGATCAGTCCAGGTAGTCGCGGAGAACCTGGGAACGCGACGGGTGGCGCAGCTTCGACATCGTCTTCGACTCGATCTGGCGGATGCGCTCACGCGTCACCCCGTAGACCTTGCCGATCTCGTCCAGCGTCTTCGGCTGACCGTCGGTGAGACCGAACCGCATGGAGACGACGCCCGCCTCACGCTCGGACAGGGTGTCGAGCACCGAGTGGAGCTGCTCCTGGAGGAGCGTGAAGCTGACCGCGTCGGCGGGCACGACGGCCTCGGAGTCCTCGATCAGGTCGCCGAACTCGCTGTCGCCGTCCTCGCCCAGCGGGGTGTGCAGGGAGATCGGCTCGCGGCCGTACTTCTGGACCTCGATGACCTTCTCCGGGGTCATGTCCAGCTCCTTGGCCAGCTCCTCCGGGGTGGGCTCCCGGCCCAGGTCCTGGAGCATCTGGCGCTGCACGCGCGCGAGCTTGTTGATGACCTCGACCATGTGCACCGGGATACGGATGGTGCGGGCCTGGTCGGCCATGGCGCGGGTGATCGCCTGGCGGATCCACCAGGTGGCGTACGTGGAGAACTTGTAGCCCTTGGTGTAGTCGAACTTCTCGACGGCACGGATCAGGCCGAGGTTTCCCTCCTGGATCAGGTCCAGGAAGAGCATGCCACGGCCGGTGTAGCGCTTGGCCAGCGAGACCACGAGACGGAGGTTGGCCTCCAGCAGATGGTTCTTGGCCCGGCGTCCGTCCTCGGCGATGATCTCCAGCTCGCGCTTGAGCTTCGGCGCCAGCTTGTCGGAGTTCGCCAGCTTGTCCTCGGCGAACAGCCCGGCCTCGATGCGCTTGGCCAGCTCCACCTCCTGCTCGGCGTTGAGGAGGGGGACCTTTCCGATCTGCTTGAGGTAGTCCTTGACCGGGTCGGCCGTGGCGCCGGCGACCGCGACCTGCTGGGCGGGCGCGTCGTCCTCGTCGTCGTCCGACAGGACGAATCCCTTGCTCTCGCCCTCGGCCTCTTCGTCGTCGCCCTTGCCACCGGGCTGGACGTCGTCCATGAGCTCGTCGCCGTCGGCGGACTCGTCGGAGTCCTTCTTGCCCGTGGTCTTCTTGGCCACGGTCTTCTTGGCGGCGGCCTTCTTCGCCACCGTCTTCTTGGCCACCGTCTTCTTGGCGGCGGCCTTCTTGGCGGGCACGGTCGCCGCGCCCTCTTCGCCGGCTGGTACGTCGACGGTCTCGGCCGTCGGCACCGCGGTGGCGGCGACGGTCTTGGCCGGGACGGTCTTGGTGGCGGTGCGCTTCGCCGGGCTCTTCGCAGCGACGCTCTTGCGGGAGCGTTTCGGTGACTCCGCGGCACTGACCATCAGCGTCACACCCTCTTCCTCGAGGATCTGGTTGAGGCTGCGCAGAACATTCTTCCACTGGGTTTGCGGAATCTGGTCAGCCTCGAAGGCCCGACGCACGTCATCGCCGGCGATCTGCCCATCAGCCTTCCCCCGCTCGATGAGCGCCATCACAGACTCGGACTCGGCGATCTCCGGCGGGAGCGTACGGGATGTGCTGGCCGACACGAACAACCTCTCGGAACGATGGGAACGGCTTCCGGCTCCACCCATGATCGGGCCGGAGCCGACGACCACCGGGCTGCGGATGTGCCGGTGGCGCGGTCGGAACCAACCTCGGAACTGCACAGCGCCGTGAACGGCTGCTGTATTCCCTCCTAGGCGGTCACCTCTTAGGTCATCGCGCTGTTTCGACGAGTGTTACGCCCAATCCGCGTGGCCCGAGTCACACGACATTCACGACGAACCGTCCGGATCGGGTGTTCGACGCACAATCGTGCCGCCGGACTCCACGGGAGTCCGGCGGCACGATGGGTGTCCGCCTCCGCACGTCCGGTCGCCGTGGCCGGGCGGTCAGTGCTCGCGCGGCGCGGGAACGACGCGCTCCACCTCTGGGTGGACGGTCAGCAGTTGGCGCATGGCCGACTCGGCGGCGTGCGCGTCGCCTGCGGCGAGCGCTTCGACGATCCGAGCGTGGTGGGCCAGCGATACCTCATTCGGACGGTCACAGCCGGTGACCGGTCCGCCGGAGACCTGAAGGGCCGCGGAGACGATCCCCGAGAGATGCTCCAGCATGCGGTTGCCGGCGAGCTGAATGAGCAGGGCATGGAACTCGGTGTCGGCCCGGGAGAAAGTGATCCCGTCACCCTGAGTAAGCGCATGACCCATGATCTCGACCATGTCCGTGAGCCGCTGCTGGACGTCCTCACGGCCGTGCCCCGCGGCGAGCCGGGCGGCGAGGGGCTCGATGGTCCAGCGCAGCTCGGACAGCTCCCGCCGCTGATCTTCGCGCTGCGGACCGAAGGCACGCCACTCGATGATGTCGGGGTCGAGCAGATTCCAGTCGCTGACCGGACGCACACGGGTGCCGACATTGGGCCGGGCGCTGACCAGGCCCTTGGCTTCGAGGACGCGCAGCGACTCGCGTACGACGGTACGGGAAACCTCGAAACGCTGGCCGATCTCCTCGGGAACCAGCGGACGGTCGGCGCCCAGATCTCCCGAAACGATCATCTGACCCAGCTGCTGGACGAGTTGGCCGTGCAGCCCGCGGCCCCGGCTTCCTGCCGCGCGGCGGCCGACCCGGCCCAGCTCCGCGTCGGCGCTGTCCCAGGCGGGAGGGCCGACACGGTCGGCAACGGGCGCGTCCGCGTAGGGGTATCGGTCGAGTTCGCCCGGACCGGCGAGGCCGGAGTCTGCGGGGCGGGCGGTCATCATGGTCTGCGCAAGGGTACTCACGTCATCCTTTGTCGGCTCGACTCCCCCAACTCTTGAGGTCTTTGGTGAAAAGCACACGAAAGGGTGATCGGCGCTTCCCCCACAATTGACGACTTATCGTATAGAAACGGGCATCTTCCACGTAGTTGCAGGCGCCTCAGCGGACGGGCGCCCGCCGAACCACCGACGGAGCGTCGCCACAGTCTCGACGGCCCGTCGCCGAACTGCCGCGGGATCACCGAACTCGATCGATCACGGTCGCCAACGCGCACTGCGGCGAAGCCCGGTGAACACATACGCGCAGACCAGAACCGACAGCGACAAAAGGAAAGCGACGCCGACGGGTCGGGCGAGCATGTGTGATCCGGCCGTCACCCAGTCGTCCGCCTGGCGCGGCAGTCGCACCCAGGTGAGTTCACGGAGCCTGGCGGGGAGTCCGGCGATGGACCGCACCGATGGAACGATGAACGCCTTCTGCACGAGAGGCGCGACGACGACCGGTACCGCGAGAACCGCGGCCACGCCGGCCGCCGTGACCCGGAAGGTTCCGGCGGCGAGCAGCCCCGCCCACGCACAGCAGACGGAGAGAGCGCTCCAACCGGCGACGAGCGCGGGCCAGTTTCCCGGCAGGGCCGTCATGTCGCTTCCGTAGACGACGCGAAGAGCCTGGACGTCGACCACGGCGACGGCCAGGGCGATCAGCACCGCGACCGCCCCCGTCACCGCGAGTTTGGCGAGAAGAAGTGCGAGGCGGCGGGGCACGGTGCCGCGCGCGGCGGCGAGCGCGGGATAGCGGTACTCCTCCCCGAAGGAGAGCGCCCCGATCAGCCCGGCCCCGAAAGCGGCGGGGGGCAGTGGGAGGAATTCCGGCCAGGCGGCGAGGGCGACCGGCACCGGGGTGCCACGGGAACGGGCGAGCAGCAGACAGAGGACGAGGGACGTGAGGAGTACGGCGGCGACAACCGTCGCGCCGGTACGGACTCCGACGAGCCGGCGCCACTCGTACCGGAGCGGCCTGAGCGGGCCGGCGACCGGCCGGGGGGTGCGAAGGGGAGCGGCGGGCGCCGTCCCCGAGGGGCGAGCTCCGGCGTTGCGGAAGGGGCTGTTTCCGGGGTTCCGCAGGGATTGGACGCCGCCGTCCGCGGCGGGCGTTTCGGCAGTCGGCGGGGTGGGAGCCGCGTCTCCGCTTTCGTCGGTGAGCCGGTGGAGGAGTACGCCGTGCCGGAAGGCGGTTTCGCCGACTTCGGCACAGGTGCTGCCGTACACCGCGATCAGGCCGCCGTTCTCTCTGACCACTTCCACCGACCGCTGCGCGGCGCGCGATTCCCGGTGTACGAGATCGGCGAGACGGACGGCATGCGGGGTGCGGACGACGACACGGGGACGCAGCCGTGTACGGGAGAACTCGGCTACCTCCTGGTCGGCGACCAGGAGGCCGGCGTCGATCGTGACCACCCGGTCCGCGGTGCGGACGGCTTCCCTGGGATCGCTCATGGTGCAGAGAACCGTTCCGCCACGGTCGGCGTGAGCGCGCAGCAGCCCGTACAGCCAGGCGTGTTCGTCGGGCGGGAGACCCTTGAACGGCTCGTCGAGGATGAGCGTCTGAGGATCGCCCAGCAGTGCGGACGCGAAGCCGAGCCTGCGGTCCATGCCGAGCGAGAGCGCGCCGAGGCGCTCGTCACCGAGGCCCGCCAGGCCGACGGCTTCGAGCAACTCGTCCGCCCTGCCCACCGGTACCCCCGCCGCGGCGCAGAGCATGCGGAGCTGACCGCGGGCCGTGCGAGCGGGATGGCCCGGTACGTCTCCGAGGAGCACCCCCACCTCCCGGACGGGGTGGGCGATCCTGTGGAGACGGTTCCCCCGGAAGTAGGTGGCGCCCCGGCCGGATTCGAGATCCAGTATCAGGCGCAGCGCGGTGGACTTGCCCGATCCGGAGGCACCGAGAAGGACCGTGACCTGGCCGTGGCGGGCTTCGAAGGAGAGACCGCCGACGGCGGGCGGGCGGTCTCTCCGGGGGGTGCTGGTCAGTCCGATGGCCTGGAGCATCGCTTCTCTCGCGGAAGGGCGGACAGGAGACCGCTCGGCGGTAGGCGGCTACCGCAGCAAGATAACGTGACATTTAGGACTTTTGGCGTAATGGGCCGGGAGGGGTGTCAGCCCCGGTCCGTCCGTGGCTCGTGTCCCTTCACCGGTGGACCGTCGCGCGGTGGCGGACCGTCGCGCGGTGGCGGCCCGGTGCCCTCCCGGCTCCAGCCGGCCCTCCCGTCCTGCGGCGGGTCCCTGCCGTCCGCGGGATGTGTCGGGCGGTGTTTCAGACCTCGGGACGCAGCATCGGCGGATTGAGCAGGGTGGCTCCGCCCGCGCGGAAGAGCTGTGCGGGGCGGCCTCCCTGACGGGTGGTCGTCCCGCCCGCGGGAACCAGGAACCCTGGCGTGCCGGTCACCTTCCGGTGGAAGTTCCTCGGGTCCAGAGCCACCGCCCAGACGGCCTCGTACACCCTTCGCAGCTCGCCGACCGTGAACTCCGGCGGGCAGAACGCGGTGGCCAGCGACGAATACTCGATCTTGGAGCGGGCCCGCTCCACCCCGTCCGCCAGGATCCGCGCATGGTCGAAGGCGAGCGGCGCGGACTGTTCGCCCTCCCGGCCGATCCCTCCTTCCCGTCCGAGCAGATCCTCGACGGACGCCCACCGCGCACTGTTGGCGTCACCGCCGGCCCGTGGGGCCGGAAGGTCGGGGGCCAGCACCAGATGGGCGACGCTGACGACCCTCATCCGGGGATCCCGGTCGGGGTCGCCATAGGTGGCGAGCTGTTCGAGGTGGGCTCCTCCGCTGCCGGGTGCGGAGGAAGCGGGATCGTGGGCGCAGAGCCCTGTCTCCTCCTCGAGCTCCCGCCCAGCCGCGGCCGCCAGATCCTCGTCCGCCCTGACGAAGCCGCCGGGCAGCGCCCACCTGCCCTGAAACGGCGACTCTCCGCGACGGACGACCAGCGCACAGAGCGCGTGACGGCGCACGGTGAGCACGACCAGGTCGACGGTCACAGCGAAGGGGGGAAAGGCCGACGGGTCGTAGGGAGACATGCCCGCGATCATAGTCGTCTGCCTGACGATAAACAGGCCATTCGCCGCTGGTGCTCCGTCTTTCTTCCTCCTCCCCCGCTGGTCTCCCGCGTCCCGTGCCGACCGGGCCCTGACATGGGAATCCACTCCCTCGCGCAGAACCGGGCCGCCGGCTGGTCGGCCTCACGGCCATGGGCGTCACTCCTCGCCCGGAGTATCCCGAGCGGTATCCCGCCGGCCGCTGCGCCTCCTCTCCTCAGTCGCCCGGACTCGGCCGCCCGCAGGCGTGCCGGGCCGCGTCCCGGCACGCCTGAGCGGCTTCCGGCCGGCAGGCGGGCGGACCTGCCGCGGACCCGAGGACCCCCGGTGACCTGCGGCCTCGGCGCTCTTCGAGATCCGCCGGATGGTTGTGGCCTCCTCGCCTCCGGGGGCTCCGGGGCCCTCGGAGGGGTTCCACGCTCCTCGGAACCGTGCGGGCTCCTCCACACAAGGGATTCCGCCGGTTCCCACCGGCTCCGTCGTCGGGGCTGTCCCCTCACTGCGAGCCGTCGCCTCCGTCCGGGCCGTCTCCCGCTCCGGCTCCTGTGCCCTTTCCCGCGATTCCCGCTGGCCGCGGAGGCACCTGCGCACGCTCTCCGGATCGAGGTTCTCGTTGCATGCCTGGTGGAGCAGGCGCGCGAAGACGTATTCGGGATCCCTGCGCAGGGCGAATCCGAGTGCTGCCCTCGCGGCCGGCTCGTCGCCGGTCGACCAGGCGACCCAGCCCGCGAGGGTGAGCGGCGCGGCGGCGTACTCCTCGAAGGACCGGACGCAGCGGCGTGCCATCGCCCGCCACAGCCGCAGTGCGGACTCGGCGTCCGGCCCCTCCATCCACTCCGCCGCCCGGTCCCTGGTCTCACGGTCCTGCAGCCCGAGAATCAAGGCGGCCGCCTCGTCATCGGTGATGAGCCGGTCGTCCGCCAGGTCGGCCCCGGCAGGGCTCCGGTCACCGGGCGCACCGGCCAGGCGGCGCATGAGTCCGCGGGCGAGGCCGACGGTCTCATCGGCGACCTCTTTCCGTCCCTCCCCCTCCAGAACCCTGGGCACGAGAGACGCGGCCACGCTGTCGAGCGCCTTCTCCTGAGCGTGCGCCGCCGATGTCGTCCAGGGTTCGAGCCGTGCCTCCATTTCCTTCAGGGATCCGCGCACTTGGATCCCTGCGTAGGCGGCCGCCGCCGCCATCACGGACGTACCGGAGGGGACCAGCGTGTTCCCTTCCGGCGGACAGCACCGCTCGTCCGGACAGCAGTAGGACCAGAACCGGCCGCCGGAGAGGCACAGTGCCTCGTACACGGGCACGTCGAGCGCGCCGCAAGCGGTCCGCAGGCGCTGTGCGAGAGGGCGCAGCCGCTCCATCACGCTGTGGCTCGACTCGCCTTCGGCCGGGTCCTGGCAGAGAAAGAGCACGATGCCGTCAGGGCGCGAGCCGCGCCGCTCGCTTCCTTCGATCAGGCATTCGGCCAGTTGACGGGCCGCGGGCGGCCATTCACTCGGCGAACACGGAATACCCACCCTCACCCGCCCGCCGAATCGGCCGCTGCTGCCGTGCAGCGCGACCATCACGACGGAATCGGTGGGGCGATAGCCCAGCATGTACGGGAGCGCGTCCGCCAGTTCGGCGGGGCCGCGCAGGGTGATCTGCGGTTCGTCGGGACGGTCGGTCGGTTCCTGGTGCTTGTTCATGGCATGACGGTCCCGCAACCGTCCCGACTCCGTGCAAGCCTGTGGATAACTTATCCACAGGCTTGCGGTCCCGTTCGCGCTCTGTCGGTCCGATCGGGTTGCATGGGGTCATGACCAACGCAGACCCCGCGGACTCCGCGGACCTCAGGGCTTCGGCGGACGCCGTGCTCGCGCGCCTCGTCTCGGACGGTACGGGCACGGCCCGGCTGCGGGAGGACCAGTGGCGGGCGATCGAGGCGCTCGTCGCCGACAAGCGCCGGGCGCTGGTCGTGCAGCGGACCGGCTGGGGCAAGTCCGCCGTGTACTTCGTCGCGACCTCGCTGCTCCGGCGGCAGGGCAGTGGCCCGACCGTGATCGTCTCCCCCCTCCTCGCGCTGATGCGCAATCAGGTCGAGGCCGCCGCCCGTGCCGGGATCCGGGCCCGGACAATCAATTCGTCCAATACGGAGGAGTGGGACACGGTCCAGGCCGAGGTGAACGCGGGCGAGGTGGATGTCCTTCTGGTCAGCCCCGAGCGGCTGAACAATCCGGACTTCCGCGATCATGTGCTGCCCGAGTTGGCGGCGTCCACCGGCCTGCTGGTGGTGGACGAGGCCCACTGCATCTCCGACTGGGGCCATGACTTCCGGCCCGACTACCGCCGCCTGCGTACCATGCTGGCCGAGTTGCCCGCCGATGTTCCGGTGCTGGCGACGACGGCGACCGCCAACGCCCGGGTGACCGCGGACGTCGCCGTGCAGCTGGGCACCGGCGCCGGGACGGACGCCCTGGTCCTGCGCGGCCCACTCGACCGGGAGAGCCTCAGCCTGGGAGTTCTCCAACTGCCCGACGCGGCCACCCGGCTGGCCTGGCTGGCCGACCACCTGGGCGAGCTGCCGGGCTCCGGGATCATCTACACCCTGACGGTGGCCGCGGCCGAAGAGGTCACCGCGTATCTGCGGCAGTGCGGGCACACGGTCGCCTCCTACACCGGACGCACGGAGAACGCGGATCGGCAGCAGGCCGAAGAGGATCTCCTGGCCAACCGGGTCAAGGCCCTGGTCGCCACCTCCGCGCTGGGCATGGGTTTCGACAAGCCCGACCTCGGCTTCGTCGTCCACCTCGGCTCCCCCTCCTCCCCGATCGCCTACTACCAGCAGGTGGGCCGCGCCGGCCGAGGCGTGGAGCACGCCGAGGTGCTGTTGCTGCCCGGCAAGGAGGACGAGGCGATCTGGCAGTACTTCGCTTCGGTCGCCTTTCCTCCCGAGGAGCTGGTGCGGCGCACCCTCGACGTACTGGCCCGGTCCGAACGACCGCTCTCCCTTCCAGCCCTCGAACCCCTGGTCGAACTGCGGCGCACACGTCTGGAGACCATGCTCAAGGTCCTCGACGTCGATGGCGCGGTACACAGGGTCAAAGGCGGCTGGACCAGCACCGGCCGCCCCTGGTCCTACGACTCCGAGCGGTATGCCTGGGTCGCCTCGCAGCGGGAGTCCGAGCAGCGGGCGATGAGGGAGTACGCGCGGTCGACGGAATGCCGCATGGAGTTCCTGCGGAGGCAGTTGGACGACGACGCGGCGAAGCCGTGCGGGCGCTGCGACAACTGCGCGGGAAGCCGGTTCAGCGACAAGGTCTCCGACGCGGCCCTGGACGCCGCGCGCGGGGAGCTGAGCCGACCCGGCGTGGAGGTGGAGCCTCGGAGAATGTGGCCGACCGGGCTGGCCGCTGTCGGAGTCGCTCTCAAGGGCCGCATCCCCGAGGGAGAACAGGCGTTCACGGGGAGAGCACTGGGGCGGCTCTCCGACATCGGCTGGGGCAATCGGCTGCGACCGCTACTGGCGGCTCAGGCGGCCGATCGCCCGGTGCCGGACGATGTGGTGGGCGCGGTGGTGACCGTGCTCTCCGACTGGGCGAAGGGCCCCGGCGGCTGGGCCTCAGGGGAGCCGGGCGCGCCGGTCCGTCCGGTCGGTGTGGTCACCTTGGCCTCCCGGGGACGGCCCCAGCTGGTGGGTTCGCTCGGCACCCGGATCGCCGAGGTCGGCCGGATGCCCCTGCTGGGTACGGTGGAGTACGCCCCTGACGGGCCGGACGCGCGGATCTCGCGCACCAACAGCGCCCAGCGGGTGCGGGCGCTGCACGAGGCGTTCACGGTTTCGGCCGGTCTCGCCGAGGTCCTCACGGCCACCGAGGGACCTGTACTACTTGTCGACGATCTTTCGGACAGCGGTTGGACCTTGGCGGTCGCATCGCGGCTGCTGCTCAGAGCCGGCGCAAAGGGCGTGTTCCCCCTGGTCCTTGCGGTTCAAGCGTGACTTCCGGGGGCACGCAAGGGGGCACAGGTGAAGTTGATGGGCAGGGATATCAGACGCATACCGCCCGTTTCCTGCCAGCGGGATCGAATTGCTCGTTGCCGCAATCCGACGGGCCAGGGAGAATTGGAGTGCTCCCGCACGACCCTTCTGCGGTCCGCAAGGGCTGTGCTGTGGCGCGCCCTCACCCGATCCTGCCCGCACTGTGGGCGCGTATGCGAAGGGAGGAACGTGACCTTCGGATTCGCTTCGTCCGCAGCCACTTCGATGACCAACTCCGCCAACCGCCTCGCCAGGATGCTGGAGCCCGCCGAGTGGGCGGCTGCCGGGATACCGCTGCTGCGCAACCCCCGAGAAGTGGTCAGCGGGCTGCACACCCGGCACCGGCCGACGCCGACCACGGCGGTCGTCGCCGTGCTCGACCCCGAGGAACGACTTGCCGCGAGCGCCTCGTTCGCCCGGCGCTCCGCTCCCGTGGACGGCTGGGAGTTCAGGAACGCCTTGCTGGCGCACCTGCGCCGGGTGATCCCGCATGATCTGCGCCGCCGGACTCCGGTGCGTACCGCCGTGCTGCTCTACTGCCGTGACGGCGACGAGCGGTGGACCGAGGAGGACGGCGCGTGGATGTGGGGACTGCGGGATGCCTGCACCCTGCACGGCCTGCGCTGCGGCGCGTACATCACGCTGACCCGCGGCGGCTGGCAGGTCCTGGGCGAGGGGCGGGGCGGCCGTCGCCCCAACTCCACCTCGGTGCCGGGTGACCTCTCCGACGCGATCATCAGCGAACCGCTGGAGCTTCGCACGGCCAGCGGCGCACCGGAAGCCCTCCGTCGCGCGGCGGCACGCTGACAGTCCGGGCACGCCGCGGGGAAAGACCAACCGCCCCCTGCACGGCGGCATCCGGAACACGCCGTTCCCCGGCCGGACGACATCCGGCCGGGGCAGCCTCCCGCCGACCGGGACTGCTCCTCGGTCCTGCGGTGGAGGCCATGGCTCCAAGGGCATATGCATCCGGCGGCCATACGGGAATCCGGGCATCACAGCGCACCCACCGTGCACCCCGCCCAGCGGGCGACCACGGCCGACTCCCACCGGCCGAGGACTCGCCAAGCGTCCGCCGGAACGTGTCACGTGCCCACGCGCCGGTCGTACGGAGTCAGACGCTCGCGCCTAGCACGGCGTTGATCCGCTTCGGGTCGCCGCACACGATCAGCAGCGCGGCCGCCTTCGCCATAGCCGCCGGCAGCGCCCGCGAGGCATCGTCGTCGGTGCCTCCGTTGAGCGCTACAACGACCACAGGACGGGATGATGCCCGGCCCACCGCGGTGGCGTCCGCGTAGAAGACATCATCACCGGCATCGTGCTGGGTCCAGTAAGCCGCCTCACCGAAGGACAGCTCATGTGCGGCCCACGGATGCTGTTCACCCGTGGTGAGCACCAGGACATCGCCCGGTGCGCGACCTGTGTCGAGCAGCAGATCGACCGCCTCGTCGGCGGCGTCGAGCGCGCCGTCCGCAGGTGCGGGGATCAGCTGGATCTGCGGCTGGGAATCGCCATCCCGCCGGGCGGCCTGGGGCTGCTCGGCGGAGGCGTGCGTACGCTGCGGCGGCGTGGGCCGGGCGGAACCGGACCCCGGATTTCCGGGACGCGGGGAGGCCGTGGAACGCGGACCGGGTACGGGACGAGGGGTCGGCGCGGGACGGCTTGCGGCCGGAGTGGCGCGGGGACCCTGGGCGCTCTCGTGAATCTGAGGCTCCTCGGGAAGGAGAGGCATGGGTGGATGTCTATCAAATGCCGGTTCGGACCGCACCGGCGGGTGGGCACATAAGTGCGACTGCCCTGTTGGCAGGGCCCGTTCAGAAGTCGAAGCCGAGCTGGCCCCCGCTCTCCAGTTCCGCCGCCTCCGCAGAGAGCCGGATCTTCTTGAGATGCCGCCACCTGGGAAGTGCGTCGAGATAGGCCCATGAAAGCCGGTGGTACGGAGTGGGGCCCAACTCCGCGAGAACGGCCTTGTGCACGGGTGAGGGGTAACCGGCGTTGGCCGAGAATGCGTAGTCGGCGAACTCCACCGGCAGTTCGGCCATCATCGCATCCCGGCGCACCTTGGCGATCACGGAGGCGGCAGCGACCGCGACACAGGACCGATCGCCCTTGATGACCGTTCGGACACGCCAGGGGTCTCCGAGGTAGTCGTGCTTACCGTCGAGGATGACCGCCTCGGGACGTACGGGAAGCGCGTCCAGCGCCCGGCAGGCGGCCAGCCGCAGCGCAGCTGTCATCCCGAGTTCGTCGATCTCCTCCGGGGAGGCGTGCCCCAGGGAATACGCCGTGACCCATTTCTCCAGTTCGACGGCGAGTTCCTCACGGCGCTTCTGCGTGAGGAGCTTGGAGTCGGTGAGTCCGGCGGGCGGACGGCGCAGTCCCGTGATCGCGGCGCATACCGTGACCGGTCCGGCCCAGGCCCCGCGTCCGACCTCGTCGACACCGGCGATGACCTTGGCGCCGGTGGTGGCCCGGATCGAGCGCTCGACTGTGTGTGTGGGTGGTTCGTAGGGCATGGCGCCAGCAAGGTTACGCCGCCCTCCCCCGTCGGCCACAACCGGATTCCGATCACGGTTCCGCCCCGGCCGCACCAGGGCACGGCCCCTTCCGGGACCGGAGGCTCGGGTCGGGTCTCGGGGTTCGGAACTCGGGGCTGTCGACAAGTCCCCAGAGGCCGACGACCGGGGCCTCGCGGATGCCCGGCGACGGTGATCCCTCGGCCGTTCCGCTGGAGCGGACGAGAGCATCCCCTGATCGATCACCTCGCGATGCGAGCGCCTCGCCGTTCGCTTCCGCATACCGTGCGAGATTCCGTGCGAGCGTCTCATCGCCAGCCGGAGATCAGGTGGAGCGCGGTCCGGCCGGTCTTGTCCGGATGCCCCCTCCAGGGCTACACCTCGTCCGATCAACGCGGGGAAGCCCCGCTTCGATCAGATCGACGACGTGCGCACGATAGCCGGACAGGATTCCTCCGCCGATCCGGGGTCACACCCGTGAAGGAGTGAACGGCGAGAGAATCCGGGCCAACCGGCACATCGCGTCCGCCGTCCGGCGGCAGAGTTCGGGGCCACGGCAGGCATCGAAGAGTATGCCGCCCGACGCCCGGACGAGGATCGCCCTCCCCGGAGTGCAGCCCTCACTTGCGTTCATCAAGGCTTGCCGATGGAGTTCGCCGTCAGGCTCGAACGCACCGCCCTCTCCGCGTGGACCGACGACGTATCCGTGCCGGGCTCTCGGGTCAGAGCGTGTTCCGCAGCGCCCAGGCCGGCAGGTCCTCTGTCCGTTCCAGCCATGCGGCGGGAGGCTTGCCGGTCATTCCGGCGGCGATCACACCGCAGGTGATGGCACAGGTGGTGTCCACATCCCCGCCGACCTGAGCAGTCGCCCAGAACGCCCGCTCGAATCCGTCGAGGGCACGCGCGGCCGACCACAGAGCGAACGGGACGGTGTCATGGGCACTCGTCCGCCTTCCGCTCCCGAGGACGGCCGCGACGGTTCCGGCGTCGTCGTAGTCCAGCATGTCTCGCGCCCGCCGGAGGCCGGCCCCCACCGCGCTGCGGGGCACGAGAGCGATGACACCGTCGAGCAGCTCTTCCGGACCGGGCGGACCGGCCGGATTCGCGGCGAGCGCCGCGGCCGCGGCCACCGCCATCGCCCCGACCACTGCCTCACGGTGCTGATGTGTGGTGTAGGAGGAGATCTCCGCCTGATGGGTGGCCTGCTCCGGGTCATCCGCGTACCAGGCGCCGAGGGGCGCGATGCGCATGGCGGATCCATTGCCCCAGGAGCCCTGTCCGTTGAAGAGTGCGGCGGCGAGTTCTCGCCAGTCACCACCCTCCCGCACCAGCCGGAGCATACGGTTGACCGCAGGGCCGTAGCCGCGATCGAAGTCATGGTGGTCGGCGAAGGAGCGGGCCAGCGCGTCCTGGTCCACCCGGCCGTGATCCGCGAGCACGGCCAGCACCGAGCAGGCCATCTCCGTGTCGTCGGTCCACTGCCATGTGCCCGACGGCAGCTCACGCCGCTTCAGAAGGGGGTAATTCGACGGTACGAAGAACTGGGAACCCAGGGCGTCCCCGACGGACAGGCCACGCAGGCTGTTCAGGGCGCGTTCGAAGCGCCGGTCATCAGTGGAGTCAGTGGTCATCTTCCTGCCACTCTATCCGGTGACGCCGTACGGTTCCGGGGTACGCCAGCGTTCGAACGGCCGGTCAAGGGTGTAACGCCCGTCCTCCCCCAGCTCCAGCATCCGGGTCTCTCCGTTGCCGGGGTTGGAGAGCGATTCGAAGTCCGCTACCGACCAGTGGAACCAGCGCATACAGAACAGCCGCATCGTGAGGCCATGGGTCACCAGAAGCACGTTCGGTGGATGGTCGGGCGACTCGAAGCTCCGGTGAAGGCTCTCCAGGAAAGCCCCGACCCGGTCGTACACATCCGCACCCGACTCACCCTGCGCGAAGCGGTAGAAGAAGTGCCCGTAGGTGTCCCGGTACGCCTTCTGCAGCTGTACGTCATCCCTGTCCTGCCAGTTTCCCCAGTCCTGCTCACGCAGCCGCGGCTCCTCCCTTACGCGTACGCGTTCGGGGTCGAGGCCGAAGAGCTGGAAGGTCTCGTGGGTACGCCGATAGGGCGAGACGTAGACACTGACCCGCTCAAGCCCGAACAGCTCACGCAGTCGAACGCCCGCGTCTTCGGCCTGGGCCCGGCCGGTGGCCGTCAGCCTCAACGCGTGATCGGGCTCGCGTTCGTAGACGGTGTCATCGGCGTTGCCCTCCGACTCGCCGTGCCGGACGAGGACGATGCGTCGCGGTCTTGCCATACCTCGACCCTAGATCGCACCGCGCGCGGCCGGGTGGCCAGGCCACACCCATACGGCGTATACGACCGGTGACATGCGGCACACCGACCGCGCCCGGTACCTGCGGGCACAGAGCCGGACCCCGCCCCGCCCCGCGCTGTCCTGCCCTGTCCGGGAGCAGTGCACAGACTCACAGCAGGAGTCTCAGACCGTCCACGACGGTTCGAGTTGCACCACATCACCCGTGAGCGCCATGACATCGGTCTCGGTCTGCGCGCGCACCAGCAGGCGCTCGACCCGCTCATGGCGGTACTTGCCGTGCTCGGCCTCGGACTGCCACATCGACATCACCAGAAACTCGTTCTCCGGCGCCTCGCCGAAGAACCCTCGCACCATTCCCGGCGATCCGGCCATAGCCGGGTTCCACACCTTCTCCTGCATCAGCGCGTAGTGCTCGACCCGATCCTCATGAATCCTGCAGTGCGCGACCCGCACCACATCGACCCCCGTGAAACGCGGTTCGAAGCCCGTCTTCACATCGAAGCGGTAGTCGAACAGCTTGACCTGGCTTTCTCTGTACGTGCCCGACTGCCCCGCCGCCAGCCGGTCGTGGGACCGTGCCATGAACGAGTCGTAGAACGCCCTGCTCTCCCAGAAGGCGAAGACATGAGCGACCTCGGGCCGCCCTTTGCTCCACCCGCCGCCCTGTCCCCGAAACCCCGGCTCACCCAGCAGCCCCGCCCATTTCCGCTGTCCCCGTTCGAACCCACGACGGTCCACCACGACGCAGCGAATCCACTTGACCAGCACCGCGCCATCGTACGGCTCCGGACATGGAACCGGTCACCGTCCCGACGAGTGCGCTCTCTTCCGGGGCGCGGAATCACGGCTTTCGGAAGCAAACGCGGGCCGGACGGAAATGGCGTACACCTGACATCTCCTCGCGGTGTGCCCCGCTGAGCAGATACGGTCAACAGAAGGAGAACTCCTGGAAGTTACGGGGAAGGGAAATCTGGTGAGCAGCCTGAGCAAGGGCGTCCGGACAGTCGAGGTGTCCCTCAGCTGGGACCCCAGCCCGATGGGCGAGGCGCCCCATGACCTCGACATAGTCGCCGCGACCTACCGGGCGGGAGCGATCTCCGGCGACCCGGCGTATGTCGTGCACTTCGACAGCCGGTCACCCGACGGCACGATAACCCTGACCCGGGACAGCAAGACCGGGCAGGGTTTCGGCGCCGACGAGGTCATGAAGCTCGAGTTCGATCGTCTGTCGCCGGAGTACGGACGGGTCGTTGTCGGTGTGGTCGTCCAGCAGCGGCACGGCCGCTTGGTGTTCGGTGGCGTACGGAACGCCCTCGTCAGGGTGAAGGAGGGCCATACCGAGTTGCGGAAGATCGACTTCACCGAGGTCCCCGAGTCGACCTCCGCGGTCATAGCCGAGTTCGTCCGCGGTGAGACGGGCGCCTGGAACTTCCATGGACTCGTCCGTGGATTCGACGCCGATCCGCACGCCTTCACCGCACTGATGGGCAGCGACTGACCCCGTTCCCGGGCCGCACCGACGGCGAAGGCGGGTGAAGCCGAGAATCCGGCTCCACCCGCCTGACCAGGTCATTCACTCCTGGTAGCGCCCAGGATCAGCTGCAACCGCTGGTCGAGCCGCACCCCTCGCAGATGTAGCAGGAGCCGGCGCGCTGCATCTTCGTACCGCAGGAGAAGCAGAGCGGGGCGTCGGCGCTGATGCCCAGTTGCATCTCGACCAGTTCGGCCGAGGTGTGGGCCTGCTTCGGCGCAGGCACCTCCGCCTTCGGAGCCGCGACCACCGGAATGTCCTGCTGACGCGGGGCGGACTGGGCGAGGCCCTCGACGTCCATCTCGTCGTCGGTCGGTTCGTACGAACCGGTTTCCAGGTGGCGCTGGCGCTCCTCGGCGGAGTGGATGCCGAGCGCGGAGCGGGTCTCGAAGGGCAGGAAGTCGAGCGCCAGGCGGCGGAAGATGTAGTCGACGATCGACTGCGCCATCCGCACATCCGGGTCGTCCGTCATTCCGGCTGGCTCGAAGCGCATGTTCGTGAACTTCGAGACGTACGTCTCAAGGGGTACGCCGTACTGAAGGCCGACCGAGACGGCGATGGAGAAGGCGTCCATCATGCCCGCGAGGGTGGAACCCTGCTTGGACATCTTGAGGAAGACCTCGCCGAGACCGTCGTCCGGGTAGGAGTTGGCCGTCATGTAGCCCTCGGCGCCCCCGACCGTGAAGGAGGTGGTGATCCCGGGACGGCCCTTCGGGAGGCGCTTGCGGACCGGGCGGTACTCGACGACCTTCTCGACCGCGGCCCGGATGGCTCCCTCGGTCTTCTCCGTGATCTCGGCCTTCTCCTTCTCCTTGGTCTTGGCGGAGAGGGGCTGACCGACCTTGCAGTTGTCACGGTAGATCGCGAGCGCCTTGACGCCCAGCTTCCATGCCTCGAAGTAGATCTCCTCGACCTCTTCGACGGTCGCCGTCTCCGGCATGTTGACCGTCTTGGAGAGCGCGCCCGAGATCCACGGCTGGATCGCGGCCATCATGCGAACGTGGCCCATCGCGGAGATGGAGCGCTCGCCCATGGCGCAGTCGAAGACTTCGTAGTGCTCGGTCTTCAGGCCGGGTGCGTCGATCACATTGCCGTGCTCGGCGATGTGGGCGACGATCGCCTCGACCTGCTCCGGCTGGTAGCCGAGCCGGCGCAGTGCCTGCGGCACCGTGCCGTTGACGATCTGCATCGAGCCGCCGCCGACCAGCTTCTTGAACTTGACCAGGGCGAGGTCCGGCTCCAGGCCGGTGGTGTCACAGGACATCGCGAGACCGATCGTGCCGGTCGGGGCGATGACGGACGCCTGCGAATTGCGGAAACCGTTCTTCTCGCCAAGGCGGATCACGTCCTGCCAGGCTTCCGTGGCGGCGGCCCAGATCGGGGTGTCCAGGTCGTCCACACGGACGGCCGCGGCGTTGGCGTCGGCGTGCTGCTTCATGACGCGGTTGTGGGGAGCGGCGTTCCGGGCGTAGCCGTCGTACGGGCCGACGACCGCGGCCAGCTCCGCGGAGCGCTTGTACGACGTACCCGTCATCAGCGAGCTGATGGCGCCGGCCAGGGCACGGCCGCCGTCGCTGTCGTACGCGTGGCCGGTGGCCATCAGCAGGGCGCCCAGGTTGGCGTAGCCGATGCCCAGCTGGCGGAAGGCGCGGGTGTTCTCACCGATCTTCTGCGTCGGGAAGTCGGCGAAGCAGATGGAGATGTCCATCGCGGTGATGACCAGCTCGACGACCTGGGAGAAGCGCTCGACGTCGAAGGACTGTGTGCCCTCGCCGTCGTCCTTGAGGAACTTCATCAGGTTCAGCGAGGCGAGGTTGCAGGACGTGTTGTCCAGGTGCATGTACTCGCTGCACGGGTTCGAGCCGTTGATCCGGCCGGACTCGGGGCAGGTGTGCCACTGGTTGATGGTGTCGTCGTACTGGATGCCGGGGTCGGCACAGGCCCACGCGGCCTCGGCCATCTTCCGGAAGAGGGACCTGGCGTCGACCTCTTCGATGATGTCGCCGGTCATCCGGGCCCGCAGGCCGAACTTGGCGCCGGACTCGACGGCCCTCATGAACTCGTCGTTCACACGGACCGAGTTGTTGGCGTTCTGGTACTGGACGGACGTGATGTCGTCGCCGCCCAGGTCCATGTCGAAGCCCGCGTCACGCAGGGCGCGGATCTTCTCCTCTTCCTTCACCTTGGTCTCGATGAAGCCCTCGATGTCCGGGTGATCGACGTCGAGAATGACCATCTTGGCCGCGCGGCGGGTAGCACCGCCGGACTTGATCGTTCCAGCGGAGGCGTCGGCCCCACGCATGAAGGAGACCGGTCCGGAGGCGTTGCCCCCGGAGGAGAGGAGTTCCTTGGAGGATCGGATACGGGAGAGGTTCAGGCCGGCCCCTGAGCCGCCCTTGAAGATCATGCCCTCTTCCTTGTACCAGTCGAGGATCGACTCCATGGAGTCGTCGACGGAGAGGATGAAGCAGGCGGAGACCTGCTGCGGCTGGGCTGTGCCGACGTTGAACCACACCGGAGAGTTGAAGCTGAAGATCTGGTGCAGGAGCGCGTACGCCAGTTCGTGCTCGAAGATCTCGGCGTCGGCGGGCGAGGCGAAGTACTTGTAGTCCTCGCCGGTCTTCCGGTACGTCTTCACGATCCGGTCGATCAGCTGCTTGAGACCGGTTTCGCGCTGGGGGGTGCCTACCGCCCCTCGGAAGTACTTGCTGGTGACGATGTTGACCGCGTTGACCGACCAGAAGTCGGGAAACTCGACACCACGCTGCTCGAAGTTGACCGAGCCGTCGCGCCAATTGGTCATGACGACGTCACGGCGCTCCCAGACCACCTCGTCGTACGGATGCACGCCGGGGGTGGTGTGGACGCGGTCGATACGCAGGCCCTTGCTCGCCTTGGCTCCCTTGGCGCGGGCCCCCCGTGCCGGGCCGCTCGTCGTCTCTGTCATGCCGCCTCCCATATACGGGCAAAAACGCCCTGAAGTGCCCAGATCTTCCCTGGCACAGTCTCTGTGTGATGCCACGGACGCCCACCGCGCCCGTGACAGATGTTGTTACCGCCCACCGCCGACCGGAGATCCGGTCGGGTGGCCCGAGCCGCCCGGCCGGTTCGCTCAGTCGGCGGCGCGGGCGGGAACGGGGACCTCCTGGGCCCCTCGGGTCCCGCTCTCGGCAGGCTGCCGTTGCTCGCGGAGTTCCGCGATGGCGGCCTCGAAGTCTTCGAGTGAGTCGAATGCCCGGTACACGGACGCGAAGCGCAGGTAGGCGACGAGGTCGAGCTCCTGCAGAGGGCCGAGTATGGCCAGACCCACATCGTGGGTGGTCAGCTCGGCGCTGCCGGTGGCACGAACCGCTTCCTCGACACGCTGGCCGAGCTGAGCGAGAGCGTCCTCGGTGACGGGCCGCCCCTGGCACGCCTTGCGCACGCCGGAGATGACCTTGGTACGGCTGAAGGGCTCGGTCACACCGCTGCGCTTGATCACCATCAGCGAGGCGGTTTCCACCGTCGTGAAGCGACGGGAGCAGTCGGGGCACTGCCGACGGCGTCGGATCGACGTTCCGTCGTCGGTGGTTCGACTGTCGACGACACGGCTGTCGGGGTGCCTGCAGAAGGGGCAGTGCATGGTTCCCAACCCTCCCTCACGGCACGACTCAATAGCCTCGACAGACCTGTCGAAGCCCTTCGAAGCAGCCCCAAGCATAGGCGATGACCACGGTCTTGAAGGACCGGGGACCACAACTTGTGGGCGGCAGTCACCATCCAACCACTAGATCTGGGGTTTGCGCGCACTTTCGGCCCTGGCGCGTGTCGCGCGGCGGGCGTAGATCGCGGAGGGCGTACGCGCGGTGACACCACGGCATCGGACGGCCCGCCCGACGAGTCCCCGCCGGCGAAGCCATTCCTCGGCGGATGTACGTCCGCCCGTACGGAACCGCGAGGATGCGCTCACGGGGCCGGGCGGACACCGCCCCGAGATGGGCGGGGCCGACGGTTCGGGAAGGCCCACCGGCAGTGCGGACCGCGTCGAGGGTACGGGAAGCACTCGGCTCCGTGGATTCCGGGGCAGCGGATGCGAGACTGGACCCGTCGACGGGAACCCCCGGCGCATCGTCCGGCGCTCGCGACATCACCGTGGAGCCACTCGAAGGAAGTCCGGCCCGGAAAGCGGCGGCCGACCCGGGTTCCGTGCACGCACGACCGCGAACGCGGCGGAGCGTACGTGCCGACGGGCTCGGGATCGCAGTGCGACTGTCCTACGGTTCACCTGGTCGCGTTACCTTCGACGCATACACCCAAACGCATGTCCACGTAAGGGAATCTTAGATTTTTCACTCGAACGTGTGTTTGGCGCAACCTTTCGAAACCTACTACCGTTGTCCAACCAGGGAGACCATTCGAGAGGGGCCGCCGACGTGACCACCACAGCAGACAGTGCCATCATCACTGCCCAGGACCGCTCCCAGAACCGATTCGAGCCGGCGCATGCCATGAATGACGCAGCCACGCCCCCCGACGGGGCAGAGCCTTCCCGGCCTGCGCGTTCGCTGCCCGGCCGACCTCCAGGCATTCGGGCGGACAGTACCGGTCTCACGGATCGGCAGCGGCGGGTCATCGAGGTGATCCGTGACTCCGTGCAGCGTCGGGGATACCCTCCGTCGATGCGCGAGATCGGCCAAGCCGTGGGGCTGTCCAGCACCTCCTCGGTAGCCCATCAGCTGATGGCTCTTGAGCGCAAAGGTTTCCTGCGCCGCGACCCCCACCGCCCCCGCGCATATGAGGTTCGCGGCTCCGACCAGCCCAGCACCCAGCAGACCGACACGACCGGCAAGCCCGCCGCGTCGTACGTCCCGCTCATCGGCCGGATCGCGGCCGGCGGCCCGATCCTCGCCGAGGAATCGGTCGAGGACGTTTTCCCTCTCCCCCGGCAGTTGGTCGGCGACGGTGAACTGTTCGTCCTCAGAGTCGTCGGAGACTCGATGATCGAGGCCGCGATCTGCGACGGCGACTGGGTGACCGTGCGCCGTCAGCCCGTCGCGGAGAACGGCGACATCGTGGCCGCAATGCTGGACGGCGAAGCCACCGTCAAGCGCTTCAAGCGGGAGAACGGGCACGTATGGCTCCTCCCGCACAATGCGGCTTACCAGCCGATCCCTGGTGATGAGGCGACCATTCTGGGAAAGGTCGTCGCGGTGCTTCGGCGGGTGTGACACATCCGTCGGCCCTGACCGGCCCCGGGACCCACTGCGCCGGTCCCGGGGCCCTGCTCGTCCGCAGCGCATCCGGCCAGGTCAGGACTCAGTCTGTCCGCCCTGGCCGTCGGCTCCCAGGATTCTCCTGTCGGCCATGGCATGAGGTCCCCTTGCCCTCGCCAAGACCTCCCACTCGGCCTCCGGGAACGACCGGCCCGCTGGTGTGAGCCGGCCCGCCGGGGCGGACCGGTCAGCCACCTCCGTGCGCCTTGGTCACGTTGGCCACGGGCGTACGGCTACTTGCCGTCTGCGGTGGCCGCGGCATCGATCGCGGACAGTGAGCGGCGCACCTGGTTTTGGTCCGTGGTGTACCAGAAATCGGGCAGGGAGGCCCGTAGATAGCTGCCGTACCGGGCGTTGGCCAACCTCGGATCGAGTACGGCGACGACCCCCCGGTCCCCCGCTGCCCGTACGAGACGGCCCGCGCCCTGGGCCATCAGCAGCGCGGCATGCGTTGCCGCGACGGCCATGAAGCCATTGCCCCCCGCCTCCTCAACCGCCTTCTGCCGGGCGCTCATCAGCGGATCATCGGGCCTCGGGAACGGAATCCGGTCCATGACCACCAGCTGACAGCTGGGTCCGGGCACATCCACCCCCTGCCACAGTGAGAGCGTGCCGAACAGACAGGTCTGGGGATCCGCCGCGAATGCCTTGATCAGTTCACCGAGCGTCTCCTCGCCCTGGAGCAGAATCGGGTTGTCGAGTCGGCCTCGCAGTTCCTCGGCGGCGGCTTGGGCGGCCCGCATGGAGGAGAAGAGTCCGAGCGTCCGGCCGCCGGACGCCTCCACCAGTTCGGCGAGTTCGTCCATCATGTCGCCGCGAGAGCCTTCACGGCCGGGAGGGGCCAGATGGCGGGCTACATACAGGATCCCCTGTTTCGGATAGTCGAAGGGGGAGCCGACGTCGAGCCCCTTCCACTGCGGGATGTCGTCGCCCTCGGTGCCCTCGGGGGAGAGTCCCAGCGAAGCGCCGACACCGTTGAAGTCGCCGCCGAGTTTGAGCGTGGCCGACGTCAGGACGACCGAACGCTCGGTGAACAGCTTCTCGCGCAGCAGTCCGGAGACATTCATGGGCGCCACGCGCAGGGACGCGCCGAAACGGTCGTGGCGCTCGTACCAGACGACGTCGTACTCGGACCCTTGAGTGATCCGCTCCGCCACGTCATGGACGTTCTCCACGGAGGCCAGGGCCTGCTTGCGTACGGCGTCCTCGTCCTGGACCGACTTGTCACGGGTGGAGCCAAGGCCCGAGATCACATTGCGGGCCGCGTCGCGCAGCGCCAGCAGGGCATAGCCGAGGTCTTCGGGGATCTCCTCCAGACGACCGGGGAGCGCGAGCTCCATGACCCGCTCGAAGGTCTCGGCCGCGGTCTGCAGCGAATCGGCCGTCTTCTCGTTGACCAGCTTGGCGGCTCGACGCACGGCACGGTTGACCTGGCCCGGTGTGAGCTCGCCTGTGGCGGCACCGGTGACCCGGGAGACCAGTTCATGGGCCTCGTCGATGACCAGGACCTCATGCGGCGGGAGCACGGGGGCACCCTCGATCGCGTCGATGGCCAGCAGCGCGTGATTGGTCACGACGACTTCGGAGAGCTTGGCCCGCTCCCGCGCCATCTCGGCGAAGCACTCGGCTCCGTACGGGCACTTACTCGCCCCGAGACACTCGCGCGACGAGACCGAGACCTGGGCCCAGGCCCGGTCGGAGACGCCGGGCGTCAGCGCGTCCCGGTCACCGGTCTCCGTTTCATCGGCCCAGTCCCGCATGCGCAGCAGGTCCTGACCCAGCTTGCTGGTGGGCGCGGCCGCTTCGAACGGGTCGAAGAGCCCGTCCTCCTCTTCCTGCGGCACACCTTCGTGCAGCCGGTGCAGACAGAGATAGTTGGACCGTCCCTTCAGCATGGCGAACTCCGGTCGACGACGCAGCAGCGGATGCAGCGCGTCGACCGTGCGCGGCAGGTCGCGCTCGACCAGCTGGCGCTGGAGTGCCAGCGTGGCCGTGGCGATAACGACCCGCTCACCGTGGGCCAGGGAGGGCACCAGATAGCCCAGGGACTTTCCGGTGCCGGTTCCGGCCTGGACGAGCAGGTGTGATCCATCGGCGACGGCCTCGGCAACGGCCTCGGCCATGGCGATCTGACCTTGCCTTTCCACACCACCGACGGCGGAGACTGCGGCGTGGAGGAGTTCGGGGAGGGTTGGCTTTGTCATAGGCCGACAACCCTACGGCTCGCCAGTGACAATCCGATCCGATCCCGCCAGGATCCACTCGTGCCGGCGGATTGGGCACGGTGCCGTGGACGGCCGAGGATCACGGGCTCGGAGAAGTTCCTTGCGCGGGTGGAACCGGCGGAACTCCGAGGCCCCGGAACCGCGAACCTGCCACAAGCCGTCCCCATCGGCACCGGAACCATGGGGGGCCTCATGCGGAAAGTGCCCGGACTTGTAAGGTTCCCGGCGGTTCCGTCAGTTCCACGATTCACCAGCGCGGTTCCACCGTTCAGAAGCTCAAGAGTTCCGAAGTTCCCAGGGGGATCACGACATGCGACCCATTCGCCCAATGCTGGCAGCGGCCTCCCTTGCCGCCGTGCTCACACTGACGGCCACGGCCTGCGGTCCGAGCGAGGAGAACGCGGGCGACAAGCCGAGCGCTCCCGTGAACCTGCCCACCGACGGCAAGATCACGATCCCGGACGATCTCAAGGACAGGCTCAAGGAACACGGGATCGATCTGGACCAGTGGCGGAACGGCGAGTGGAAGAACTGGGATCAGGAGAAGTGGCTCCGCGAGGCCAAGGACTACATCAACCCGATCATCGAGGGTCTCTGGGACCCGGACCGGATGCGCGACGCCGAGAAGCCCCCGGAGCAGCCGGTGGACAACGGCATATCTGGTGACGACGGCGTCACCGACCCGACGCCCGAACCGGTCACGGCTCAGCCCGTGCGGGCTCCCTACCGTACGAGCGCTCCCGAGGCCGGCAAGGTCTTCTTCGACGGCCCCGGTGGTTCGATGGTCTGTTCCGCGACCGTCGTCCAGGACCCGGCCAACCCCGGGAAGTCCAACATGGTGTGGACGGCGGGCCACTGCGTCCACGCGGGCAAGAAGGGCGGCTGGTACCGCAACATCGCCTTCGTGCCCTCGTACAACGACAGCGCCAAGCCGACGGCCCAGTTGGAGAGCGCGGCCAAGGAGGAGGTCGCCCCGCACGGCGTGTGGTGGGGCGACTGGGCGCAGACCTCGGAGCAGTGGATCAAGCAGGGCGCGGCGACCGGCGGCCAGGGCGCTCCCTATGACTTCGCCGTTATCCATGTCACTCCCGAGAAGGGCGGCTCGGGCAAGTCGCTGGAGGAGACGGTCGGTTCCGCGCTTCCGGTGGACTTCGCCGCTCCGGCCGCGCCGAAGGTCGACAGCATGACGGCGACGGGATACCCGGCCGGTCCGCCGTTCGACGGCCAGCGCATGTTCCAGTGCTCGGACAAGCCGGGACGGCTCTCCGTGAAGGCAGATGAGCCGACGATGTACCGCATCGGCTGCACCATGACCGGCGGCTCCTCCGGCGGCGGCTGGGTGGCCCGGGGCCAGGACGGCAAGCCCGCCCTGGTGTCCAACACCTCGATCGGCCCGATCACGGCCGGCTGGCTGGCCGGACCGCGGCTGGGTGAGGAGGCGAAGGGCATCTACCAAGCGGTCAGCGAGAAGTTCGCCAGCCGGTAGATCCGCCCGCGGAGCCGTCAGTACCCCGAGCCCGTGCGGGTCCGCCAGAGCGGTCCGCACGGGCTCGAACACTTTCCGCCTCCACCACGTAATCAGGGAGAGAGCCTCCGCAATTCCGCAACACGGCAAGACCTCAGGGAGATTCGTTCCATGCGACCTATACGCCCGTTGCTGACCGTCACCGGCATCGTCGCGGCCCTGGCGCTGACGGCCACCGCCTGTGGCCGGAGCGAGGACAACGCCATCGGCAGCCCCGGCCTATCGAGTCCGGCCGTGGACAGGGGCGGACGGGAGCTCCCGGGAGGGTCGGCCGACAAGGGCGAGGGCCGCGGGATCGACCCGGACGACTGGCGGGACGGCGGGTGGAAGGACTGGGACACGGACAAGTGGCTGCGAGAGGCCAAGGACTTCATCAACCCGGTGATCGAGGGCTTGTGGAAACCCGAGCGCATGGCCTCCGCAAAAGTCCCCGATCAGCCGCTCACCACCCAGGACATCTCCGGTGACCAGGACGTCACCGACCCCGAACCGCGTCCGGTCCAGGCTCAGGAGGAGCAGCGGCCGTACCACCAGAACGCGGCAACGGTCGGCAAGGTCTTCTTCGACACCCCCAAGGGCACGATGGTCCGCTCCGGGACGATCGTGAAGGATCCACGGAACCCCGGCAGATCCAATCTGGTGTGGACGGCAGGCCACTGCGTCCACGCGGGTCGGTCAGGCGGCTGGTACCGCAACATCGCCTTCGTCCCCGCCTACAACGACAACGGCCGGTCGCCGCGGGCCCTGGCCTCTGCCGGACCTGAGGAGGTGGCTCCTTATGGCACTTTCTGGGCGGACTGGGTCATGACGTCGGGTGAGTGGATCGGTCAGGGGGGACCTTCGGGGGGTGCGGGGGCTCCCTACGACTACGCCGTGATGCATGTGAAGCCGAAGGCGGGTTCCAAGTCGCTGGAGGAGACCGTCGGCGTCGCGCTGGACATCGACTTCAACGCGCCACCGGCGCAGAGCATCAGTGCCATGGGCGCGTGGGGCTACCCGGCCGCTCCCCCGTACAACGGCGCGATCATGCACAAGTGCATCGACCGTCCGAGCCGTCTCTCGGCCGCCGCCGGCACGCCGACGATGTGGCGCATCGGCTGCACCATGACGGGTGGCGCCTCCGGCGGGGGCTGGCTCGCCGATCGGAACGGGACTCCCGTTCTGGTCTCCAACACGTCCATCGGCCCGGTCGAGGCGGGATGGCTGGCGGGGCCACGGCTGGGCGCGGGCGCACAGCAAATCTTCACGATGATCAGCGAGAAGTTCGCACAGTAGTCGGGCAACCCACCACACGGTGGGGGTACGTCCACATGGCTGTGCCGCCCCTTGTGGTGAAGGGGCGGCACATTCGTCACCGTCGGCGGTGCCTCGGAGCGGAGGGTCGGGGACCCGGCGGTCCGGACCGTATCAGCTGGTCACCGGGACATACGGCTCCAGCGCCGCGGCCAGCTCCGCGTGGACGCGTGCCTTGAGCAGGGTGCCTTCCGTGGTGTGCTCCTCGGAGAGAACCTCGCCCTCGGCATGCACCCGCGAGACCAGACCGCCCTGGGTGTACGGCACGAGCGCCTCGATCTCGACCTCGGGCCGGGGCAGTTCGACATCGATGAGCGCGAGCAGCTCGTCGATGCCCTGGCCGGTCCGCGCCGAAACCGCGATCGCGTGGCGCTCGATGCGCAGCAGCCGCTGGAGTACCAGCGGATCCGCCGCGTCCGCCTTGTTGATCACGACGATTTCGGGCACCTTCACCGCGCCCACGTCCCGGATCACCTCGCGCACGGCGGCCAGCTGCTCCTCCGGGGCGGGATGCGCTCCGTCCACCACATGAAGGATCAGATCGGAGTCCCCGACCTCCTCCATGGTCGAGCGGAACGCCTCCACGAGGTGGTGCGGAAGATGCCGCACAAAGCCGACGGTGTCGGCCAGGGTGTACAGCCTTCCACTCGGAGTCTCGGCCCGGCGGACGGTCGGGTCCAGGGTGGCGAACAGCGAGTTCTCCACAAGGACACCGGCACCGGTGAGGCGATTGAGCAGAGAGGACTTTCCGGCGTTGGTGTACCCGGCGATCGCGACCGACGGCACCCTGTTGCGCCGTCGTTCCTGCCGCTTGATCTCACGGCCGGTCTTCATCTCCGCGATCTCCCGGCGCATCTTCGCCATCTTCTCGCGGATCCGCCGCCGGTCCGTTTCGATCTTGGTCTCACCTGGGCCGCGGGTGGCCATTCCGCCACTGCCGCCGCCCATCTGCCGGGACAGCGACTGGCCCCAGCCGCGCAGCCGCGGCAGCATGTACTGCATCTGGGCCAGCGCGACCTGCGCCTTGCCCTCCCGTGACTTGGCGTGCTGGGCGAAGATGTCGAGGATCAGGGCCGTACGGTCGACCACCTTGACCTTGACGACGTCTTCGAGGTGAATCAGCTGGCCGGGACTCAGCTCACCGTCGCAGACGACGGTGTCGGCACCGGATTCGAGCACGATGTCCCGCAGCTCCTGTGCCTTGCCCGAGCCGATGTAGGTGGCCGGGTCCGGCTTGTCACGGCGCTGGATGACACCGTCGAGCACCAGCGCGCCCGCCGTCTCCGCGAGTGCGGCGAGTTCCGCGAGGGAGTTCTCCGAGTCCTGCACCGTCCCCGAGGTCCATACGCCGACCAGCACCACACGCTCCAGGCGCAGCTGCCGGTACTCGACCTCGGTGACGTCCTCGAGTTCGGTGGAGAGACCGGCCACCCGGCGCAGTGCCGCCCGCTCGGAGCGGTCGAACTGGTCGCCGTCCCGCTCTCCGTCGATCTCGTGGCTCCAGGCGACGTCCTCTTCCATCAGGGCATCGGCCCGAAGGCTCTCGGTGCGCGTCTCCGCGAAGCTCTGCTTGTCGAAGCTCTGCTCGTCCTGGGAAGGGGATGAAGAGGAGGTCATTGGATCCTTACGTCGATGGGGATTGAGTCGTACTCGGTCGCGCAGTCTGGGGGCACCCTTCCGGCACGGCCGTCACTGGTCACAACGCGTGACGGCACGAAATGATTCCCGTACGGAATCCGTGAGCGTGCTCGGCACCGTCGTTCACGACGGCGTCGTCCGCTCCGGCCGCGTCGCCGACACCTCGATGGTCGCACGGTGCCGCACGAGCCGTCACCCCGGTTTCCCGGGCTCCGGGGGCTCCGGGCTCCGGGGCTCGACGGTTCAGGACGCGGCCGATGGCGCGGCGCTCCGCCAGTCCGGATGTCCCGGCATCGGAGGGGTCCGCTCCTCGTACAGCCAGGCGCGGAAGAAGGCCGTGAGGTCACGCTTCGCGATCTGTGAGGCGAGCCGCACGAAGTCGGCGGTGGTCGCCGTTCCGTCGCGGTACGTGTCCACCCATGCCCGCTCCAGCCGGTCGAAGGCGTCCGTCCCGATCGTCTGCCTCAGCGCGTACAGGGCGAGCGCGCCGCCGTCGTACACCACCGGCCGGAAGAGGCTGATCTTCCGGCCGGGAGCCGGGGGCTTCGGGGACGCGGGCGGACCTCCCTCGGCGCGCCACTGGTCGGAGCGCCGGTACGCCTCGCGCATCCGGCGCTCCAGGGTGTAGCCACCGCTGTCCTGTGCGTACAGCGCCTCGTACCAGGTCGCATGTCCCTCGTTCAGCCACAGATCGGACCAGGCACGGGGCGAGACACTGTTTCCGAACCACTGATGGGCCAGCTCGTGCACCATGATCGAGTCGACGTACCACTGGGGGAACGACGTGTCCGTGAAGAGCGAGCGCTCGAAGAGCGACAGTGTCTGTGTCTCCAGTTCGAAACCGGTGCTCGCGTCCGCGATCAGCACGCCATAGGTCTCGAAGGGGAAGCGTCCGACCTTTCGCTCCAGCCACTCCATCTGGGCCGGAGTCTTCCTCAACCACGGTTCCAGCAGGGTGCGGTCCTGTGCGGGAATCACATCGCGGATGGGCAGCCCGCCGGGGCCTTCACGGGTCGGGACGGCGGAGCGGCCGATGGAGACCTGGGCGAGTTCGGTGGCCATGGGATGGCGGGTCCGGTACGCCCAGGTGGTGGTGGATCCTCTCGACTTCCGCCACTGCCGTACGCCGTTGGCCACCGCCGTCAGTTCGCTGGGGGCGGTGATCCGGAAGGTGAAGTACGCCTTGTCCGCGGGGTGATCGTTGGAGGGAAAGACCCGGTGGGCGGCGTCGGCCTGGTTCGCCATCGCGAGACCGTCACCGGTCCGCACCCAGCCTCCTTCGGCGATCGCGCCGCGGGGGTCGCTGGTGTGCTCGACCCTGATACGCGCCCGGGCGCCGACGGGAAGGGCTGTGAACGGGCGTACGACCAGGTCCTCCCCCGCGGTGGCGAACTCCGCCGGGATGCCGTTGACCTCGACCGCGCCCACGGTGCCGTGGGTGAAATCGAGGTTGATCCGTTCCAGCCGCTCGGTCATCCGCGCGTCGATCGTGGTGACGGCGTCCAGCGGGGTGGTGTTGCTGCCGTGGTACCTGAACGCGATGTCGTACGCGATCACGTCGTAGCCGGGGTTTCCCAGGTGCGGGAAGAGCGGATCGCCGATACCGAGCGGGGCGGGCGCAGGCGGGGCCGCCGCAGTGGGTGCGGGCGGGGGCAGGGCCGCGGCGACGAGAGCGGCGGACGCGGCGGCGAGCAGCGCCGCACGGAGCCGCAGGCGGGTGGCGGGCCGGGCACCGGTGGAGGGTTCGGGCAGCATGGACTACCGCTACCAGCGCGGTACGGCACCCGCTGTGGAGGCACGCGTCATGCCACCCGAACGGGGTCAGCCGGTGGCTGCCGGGTGCTGGGTGCGGCTGACGTCGTACACGCCCGGCACATCGCGCATGGCCCGCATCAGGGCGGGAAGTCCCGCGGCGTCGGGGAGTTGCAGGGTGTAGGTGTGCCGTACGCGCTGCTCACTCGGCGGTTCGACGGTGGCGGAGACGATGGCCGCGCCTTCGGTGGCGATGGCCTCGGTGAGGTCGGCGAGCAGCCGGGGGCGGCCGAAGGACTCGGCGACGAGGGTCACCCGGCAGCCGGTGGCATCGCCCCAGCGGACCGGGATCGGCTCGCGCTCAAGGGATTTCATACGGGAGGCGGCGGGGCACTGCTCGCGGTGGACGGTCACCACCCCGCCGCGTACCGCGAAGCCGGTGACCGAATCCGGCGGCACCGGCGTACAGCATCCGGCGAGCCGGACGATCGCGTCCGGGAGGTCGACGACGGCGTTGGCGGAGCTGCGCCGTTCGGTGGTGACGGGGGCGGCTCTGCGGGGTGTCGCTTCGACGACGTCCGACCCGGCCGGGTGGGCTTCGAGCCAGGCGGTGATGGCGATGCGCGCGGCGGGGGTGCGGGCGTGGTCGAGCCAGGCGGGGGACGGCCCTGAGACCGTGTCCGGGGTGGTCCGCGCGTTCGTGCCCGCCGCGCCGACCGCGTTCGTGGCCGTGTCCGGGGCTGTGCCCGGCACCGCGTCGGTGACTTCGTTCGTGACCGCGTTCGGCTCTGTGCCCGGAATGCCGCCGGAGACCGCTCCGGCGTCCGCCGGGAGAGCCGGTGCGGGGAGCTGACCGGGAACCGCGTCCTGGGCGAGCAGCAGATGGACGGTGTCGCCGTCCTTCAGAACGGTACTGAGCGTCGCCAGTCGGCCGTTGACGCGGGCACCGATGCAGTTGTGGGCCAGTTCGCCGTACTGCGCGTAGGCGGCGTCGACACAGCTCGCGCCGGCGGGCAGTCCGAGCATCCGGCCGTCGGCGCGGAACACGGTGATCTCGCGGTCCTGCGCCAGGTCGGCACGCAGGGACGTCCAGAACGTGTCGGAGTCCGGGGTGGACTCCTGCCATTCCAGGAGCCGCGAGAGCCAGCCGGGCCTGGTCGGGTCCGCGCGCTCGCCGTCGGCGGGTTCGGCCCCGGTGCTCTCGGCGGGCGGATAGGGGTTGCCGAGGGCGATCACTCCCGCCTCCGCGACCTTGTGCATCTGGTGCGTGCGGATGAGGACTTCCGCGACCGCGCCGTCCGGCCCGGCCACGGCCGTGTGCAGCGACTGGTACAGGTTGAATTTGGGGGCGGCGATGAAGTCCTTGAACTCGGAGATCACCGGGGTGAAGCAGGTGTGCAGTTCGCCGAGTACGCCGTAGCAGTCGGCGTCCTCGCCGACCAGGACCAGCAGTCGCCCGAAGTCGGTCCCGCGCAGCTCGCCCCGTTTGAGGCTGACCCGGTGGACGGAGACGAAATGACGGGGTCTGATGAGGACTTCCGCGACGATTCCGGCGTCTTTCAGTGCGTTCCCGAAGCGCTCCGCGACGATTTCGAGCATGGCGCCCGCTGTGGTGTTGCCGGCGATGAGCGCGCGGGTGCGTTCGTACTCCTCGGGGTGGAGGATGGCGAAGACGAGGTCCTCCAGCTCGGTCTTGAGCGCCTGTACGCCGAGGCGTTCGGCGAGCGGGATGAGGACATCGCGGGTGACCTTGGCGATACGGGCCTGCTTTTCGGGGCGCATCACGCCGAGGGTGCGCATGTTGTGCAGCCGGTCGGCGAGTTTGATCGACATCACACGGACGTCGTTGCCGGTGGCGACGAGCATCTTGCGGAAGGTCTCGGGCTCCGCCGCCGCGCCGTAGTCGACCTTCTCCAGCTTGGTGACCCCGTCGACCAGGTAGGCGACTTCCGCTCCGAATTCCGTTCTGACCTGTTCAAGGGTCACATCGGTGTCCTCGACGGTGTCGTGGAGGAGTGATGCGGTCAGGGTGGTGGTCTCCGCACCCAGTTCGGCGAGGATCAGGGTGACGGCGAGCGGGTGCGTGATGTACGGCTCGCCGCTCTTGCGGAACTGCCCCCGGTGGGACGACTCCGCCAGGACGTACGCCTTGCGCAGGGTCGCGAGATCGGCGTCGGCGTGGTGCGCGCGGTGCACATCGGCGACATGGCCGATCGCGTCGGGCAGCCGGTCACGGCCCGCCGGGCCGAGGAGCGCGGCGCGGCCCAGCCTGCGGAGGTCGATCCTGGGACGGCCGCGTCTGCGGCTGTGGGCACCAGGGTTGGCGGCCTCTGCACTCATGGGGGCACCTCCGGGCGGCATTCGACCGGCGGTGCGGAAGGGGCAGGCGTGCCCTCCGGGCCGGTGCTTGATGCTACCGACCCCACCACGTGGAGCAGTCCGGCTCTCGCTCAGCGTGAACGGGATCACCCGTTCGAGCGAAGCTCTATCCCATTACGGTTTCGGAGCGTCCGAGGAGGGCCGCTCCGAGGTGTCCCTCCGCGACGATCAGCGCGGGGCCCGTCATCTCGATCTCGCCGTCGGGCCGTTCGGTGATCACCAGCCGTCCGCCCGGAAGATCCACGGTGTACGTGACGGGCACGCCGGTCGCCGATGGGTCGACGCCGTCCCTGCGGGCCGCGGCGACGGCGACGGCGCAAGCACCCGTGCCGCAGGAGCGGGTCTCGCCGGAGCCCCGCTCATGGACGCGCATGGCGACATGGCGCTCTCCACGTTCGATGACGAACTCGATGTTCACTCCGTCGGGGTAGACGGCCGCCGGAGTGAAGCTCGGCTCAGAGAGCAGGTCGCCCGCGTGGGCGAGGTCGTCGACGAAGACGATCGCGTGGGGATTGCCCATGTTCACATTCCGTGCGGGCCAGCTGCGACCGTCCACGATGACGGTGACGGTCTCCTCGGGGAGGATCGCACGGCCCATGAAGACGGTGATGTCGCCTTCCTGACCGTCTGCCGCGCTCCTCGCGAGGCGCACCCTCTTCACCCCGCCGCGGGTCGCCACCGCGAGGTCGCCGGCCCCTGCGTGGCCGGCGCGCTGGAGGTGGCGGGCGAAGACGCGGACGCCGTTGCCGCACATCTCCGCGATCGAGCCGTCGGCGTTCCGGTAGTCCATGAACCACTCGGCCTCGTCCGCCATGGCGCGGGCCTCGGGGTGCGCCACGGACCGTACAACATGCAGCAGACCGTCGCCGCCGACACCGGCGCGCCGGTCGCAGAGCCGGGCGACGACGGAGGCGGGCAGGTCGATGGCGTTGTCCGGGTCGGGGACGATCACGAAGTCGTTCTCCGTGCCATGGCCCTTGAGGAAGGCGACAGGAGAGTCCGGCGCGGTCGGCGCGGTCGGCGAAGGCTGTGCGGTGCTCACGTCGTCCATCGTACGAGGAGGGGCTGACAGCGGGTCCGTCACCGGACCTTCGCCTCCGGGCGGGGTGTCAGCGGAGGCGGGCCACTCGCCAGACGGCCAGTGCGACGATCAGCAGGCCCACTCCCGCGTACAGGGCGAGGACACGCCAGTCCGGGCGCTCCCCGGAGCCGCGCGGCGGCAGCCCGGGCCAGGTGTGGCCCACACGGCGGGCCGCCATCAGCCCCCAGCCCGCGGCGCAGCAGCTGATCAGCAGCCCGAGCATGGCGACGACCGCGCCCCCGTCGCCCGTGCCGAAGGCGAGAGGGAAGGCGAACATCAGGGAGCCGACCGCCGCGAGCACGACAATGGGTGCCAACTGCCAGATCCGCAGTCTGCGGGCCGGGCGCAACTCGACCTCGACCTCGTCCGCGAGCATGTCCTGGTCGTCGGGCCCGTCGGGACTCAGACGGGCCGCGCCGTCCACGGCGTCCGCCGCTTCCCGCGGCTGCCGCTCGGTGTCGTGAGGGCCGGCCTCCATCGCCACGCGCCCTCCCAACTCGGACTCCACGTCGATCGATGCTCGATGATGGCACGGTCCGGGCTGCCTGATTGACGGGCATGGCGTCCCGATGCCATCACGTGATCAGGCTGTAACCGCTCGTTCGATCAACGTCAGCGCCAGCCGCGGAAGTTCCCTCCTGTGCTCGACCCCACCATTCAGCCAATGCACGCGCGGGTCGCGTCTGAACCATGAATCCTGACGGCGCGCGAAGCGCTTGGTGGCACGGACGGTCTCGTCGCGCGCCTCCTGCGGGGTGCACTCCCCGGCGAGCGCTGTGAGGATCTGCTGGTAGCCGAGGGCGCGGGAGGCCGTGCGCCCCTCGCGCAGCCCCCGCGCCTCCAGGGCGCGCACCTCGTCGACGAGGCCCGTGTCCCACATCCGGTCCACGCGCAGGGAGATGCGTTCGTCGAGTTCGGGCCGGGCGACGTCGACCCCGATCTGGAAGGTGTCGTAGACGGCCTCATGGCCGGGAAGGTTGGCGGTGAAGGGTTTGCCGGTGATCTCGATCACCTCAAGGGCCCGGACGATACGGCGGCCGTTGCCGGGCAGGATCGCCTGCCCGGCCTCGGGGTCGGCCGCGGCCAGCCGGGCGTGCAGAACACCGGAGCCTTCCGCCTCCAGCTCGGCTTCGAGCCGGGCGCGGATCACGGGGTCGGTGCCGGGAAAGTCGAGGGCGTCGATGGCAGCGCGTACGTAGAGGCCGGAGCCTCCGACGAGGACCGGGGTGCGGCCCTCGGTGAGGAGTCGGTCGATCTCGGCCCTGGCGAGTCTCTGGTACTCGGCGACGCTCGCCGGCTCGGTGACGTCCCAGATGTCGAGGAGGTGGTGAGGAATGCCGGCGCGTTCGTCGACCGTCAGCTTGGCGGTGCCGATGTCCATCCCCCGGTACAACTGCATGGAGTCGGCGTTGACGACCTCACCGCCCAGTTGCCGGGCGAGGAAGACCCCCAGATCTGACTTTCCGGCCGCGGTGGGGCCGACGACGGCGATGACCCGCGGAGCGGGAGCTGCGCTTCTCACTGCCCCAGTCTCCCAAACCCTCGGAGGTGTCCCCCAACGAGGGACGTGACGGCACGGCGGGGGCTTCGTTGCGTGTTCCGAGGTGTCGCGTGCCGGTTTCGGACCGGAATCCCCGGGGAGGCGCAACAGGGCGCTCCGGGCGGCGCGGAACTTCGCTCGCACGAGTACGCTATGGAGTAATTATGGGTGTTTTCTCATGGTTCAGCCGTAAGTCCCGGACGACCGCCGAGGCAGCGGCCGACGAGACGACCGCGGGTACGGCGACGGAGGAGTCCCCTGCCGGCGGCGGTCTCGGGGCCGAGGCGTCGACGGGTGCGCCGGCCGGTGACGCGGCCGGGGCCACCGGAGCCGCGGAGGCGGACGGTGTCCCGGAGGCGGCCGCCGACGGCGTGGAGATTCCCCGGCAGCAGTCGGCCGGGGAGGCCGCGGACAGCGGGACCAGTGAGGCCGCCCGGAAGTAATCGAGCGGTTCAGCAGTTTGCACGAGTAGCAGGAAGTAGCAGCCGCCGGTTGCCACTGTTTCGCCACGAGGGAAGGTGGCCCATGGGCTTCATGGACACGCTGAAGGCCAAGCTCGCCCCGGCCAAGGACAAGGTCTCCGACCTCGCGCAGCAGCACGGGGACAAGATCGAGCACGGCCTGGACAAGGCCGCGAAGGCAGTCGATTCCCGGACCAAGGGCAAGTACAGCGGGAAGATCGAGACCGGTGCGGGCAAGGCGAAGGAGGCCCTGGACCGCATCGCGCACAAGGACGGCGGCGGCACCCCTCCGCCGCCCGCTTCTCCGCCCCCCGCCGCCTGAGCGGATCAGGGGGCAGAACGGCGGATGGCCGCGGAGCGCTGCGTTCCGCGGCCATCCGCCGTTCTGGGCACGGATAGGGGGCGCGGTGGGGACACGGGCGGTGTGATCCCTGTCGGGCACCAGCGGGCGTATCGCGTTCCGGTCCGGGACGAAGGTCCCTTTCCCGGCGCTGGGAACGCGCCCGGCCCTGTCACGACCAGGCGGCGACGAAGTACCCGACGCCGTAGGGGGCTTCGTCGTAGAGAAGCCTTCCGGCGAACCGGGCCTTCCCGGCGGCCCCGGCGAGCACCTGCCAGGGGGCGCGGCCGGCCGCCTTGAGTTCGTAAGCCAGGGACACGTCCAGGGCCTTGAGGGCCTCGGCGTCGGCGTCGGCCAGGGCAGAGGCGGCGAGCGCGTCGAAGCCCGCCGCCCGCTCGTCCAGATATCCCGGAGCCTTGAGCGTGCGGCAGGCGCTGCCGTCGCCCATGACAAGCAGGGCCACCCGGTCGGCGCGGGCGGCGATCTCCCGGCCCTTGTCCAGGCAGTGCTCCGGCGTCAGCCGCTCGCCGACTCCCAGCCCCTCCACCGGGGAGGCCCACCGGGCCCGGTCGAGCAGCCATGCGGCGACCGCCAGAGACGCCGGGAGGAGCTGTTCCGGCGTCTCCCCGGTCCCCGGGCGGACGCCTGGGAGACGTACGTCGGCGTCCACTCCGAAGCCACGGAAGGAGCCTGCCGTCGCGCCGGGATACGGAACGCTGCCCTCCTCGCCGTCGGGCCCGACCACCACGAGCAGATCAGGCCGGGACGCGGCGAGCACCCCGAGCGCGTCGGCGCACGCCGTCCGCGCCGCGTCGAGTTCGGGCGCGGCACCCGCGGCGACCTCGGGAACGAGCAGCGGCGGACAGGGGGACACGGCAGCGGCGACAAGCATGATCGTCAGCCTAGTGCGTGACAGGCGGCTCGGGCCGGGACGCCCGGGGTCCATGGCGCCCGGGGTCCGGGCCTGCAGTGGCTGTACGCCGTCAGTCGCTGCCGCAGCCCGGCGTCGCGGCGGCCGGGAGCGGGGCCGGGACACCGACCGTCGGCAGGCCCAGCAGCACGCCGGCGGGCTTCACGGGCTCGGCCGCGTTCCGCTTCTGCCAGGCGTCACCAGCGCGGGTGGCGCGTACGGACGTCACAGCGCCCTCCGCCAGCAGGTGGTGCGGCGCGGCGTAGGTGATCTCGACGGTCACCACATCGCCCGGACGCACCTGCTCCCGCGGCTTGGTGAAGTGGACCAGACGGTTGTCGGGTGCACGCCCGGAGAGGCGGTGGGTGGCGCCGTCCTTACGGCCCTCGCCTTCGGCGACCATGACATCGATGGTCCGGCCGACCTGCTTCTTGTTCTCGTCCCAGGAGATCTGCTCCTGCAGGGCGACCAGACGCTCGTAACGCGCCTGTACGACCGCCTTGGGGATCTGCCCGTCCATGGTCGCGGCGGGGGTGCCGGGTCGCTTGGAGTACTGGAAGGTGAAGGCGTTGGCGAAGCGGGCCTGACGCACCGTGTGCATCGTCTGGTCGAAGTCCTCCTCGGTCTCGCCGGGGAAGCCCACGATGATGTCGGTGGAGATGGCGGCGTGCGGGATCGCGGCACGTACCTTCTCGATGATCCCGAGGAAACGCTCCTGCCGGTATGAGCGGCGCATCGCCTTCAGCACGGTGTCCGAGCCGGATTGGAGCGGCATGTGCAGCTGGGGCATCACGTTGGGCGTCTCGGCCATGGCGGCGATCACATCGTCGGTGAAGTCGCGCGGGTGCGGCGAGGTGAAGCGGACGCGCTCCAGGCCCTCGATCCGGCCGCAGGCCCGCAGCAGCTTGCTGAACGCCTCACGGTCGCCGATGTCGGAGCCGTACGCGTTGACGTTCTGGCCGAGCAGGGTGATCTCGGAGACGCCCTCGGCGACGAGCGCCTCGATCTCGGCGAGGATGTCGCCGGGCCGACGGTCCTTCTCCTTGCCCCGCAGGGCGGGCACGATACAGAAGGTGCAGGTGTTGTTGCAGCCGACGGAGATGGAGACCCACGCCGCGTACGCGGATTCACGGCGGGTCGGCAGGGTCGAGGGGAACGCCTCCAGGGACTCGGCGATCTCGACCTGTGCCTCTTCCTGGACACGGGCGCGTTCCAGCAGGACGGGCAGCTTTCCGATGTTGTGCGTACCGAAGACGACGTCGACCCAGGGGGCGCGCGTGACGATGGTGTCGCGGTCCTTCTGGGCGAGGCAGCCGCCGACGGCGATCTGCATGCCGGGCCGCCGGGATTTCATGGGAGCGAGCCGGCCCAGGTTGCCGTACAGCTTGTTGTCGGCGTTCTCACGCACCGCGCAGGTGTTGAAGACGACGACGTCGGCGTCACCGTCGGCGTCCTCCGGCGCGCGGACGTAGCCCGCGTTCTCCAGGAGGCCGGAGAGCCGTTCGGAGTCGTGGACGTTCATCTGGCACCCGTAGGTGCGTACCTCGTATGTGCGCTTGACGTCCACTGCTCCGCTCCGGTCCCTGCTGCTCATGCGACAAGAGTAGGCGGTGCCGGGAGAGCGTCCTGCCCGGAGTCCGGAGGCACGGAGTACCGGAGCACGAGGAGCCGAGAAGGAGACCCTCCGGTTCCACCTCTGGCGTCTACTGGACAAGGTCTGGCCATCACGGTGAGTGACCTGGCAGGATCGCAAGCATGTTCCAGGCCCTGTCCCGCGTCAGCCGCCGTCGCGCCCTCCAGGCGTCCACGGCGGCCCTCGCGACGCTCGGCCTGCTGCTCTGGTGGATCCTTCCGATCGGGGAGTCAACCCCACGCGGGTCGATCACCTTCAGCACCGGCGTGCAGAACGGGGTCTACCAGCGTTACGGCGTTCTGCTGGAGGACGCTCTGGCCCGCGACCTTCCCGAGGTCGACATAGACCTCCGGCTCAGCGAGGGATCGCAGCAGAATCTGGCTCGGGTGGCGGCCGGCGAGGCCGACTTCACCATCGCCACCGCCGACGCCGTCGCCAAATACCAGCGGGACGGCAAGCCGGGCGCGGACCGGCTGCGGGGCTGCGCCCGGCTGTACGACGACTATGTGCAGCTGGTGGTACCCCGCGATTCACGCGTGCGGAAGATCGGGGACCTGCGGGGCAGGAAGGTGGGCGTCGGGCAGGAGGGGTCGGGGGTGCGGATCGTCGCGGAGCGGTTGCTGGTCGCCGCCGGGCTCGACCCGGACAAGGACGTCCGTTCCGTTCCACTGGGGATAGACACCGTTCCCGACCGGCTGGAGCGGGATGAGATCGACGCGTTCTTCTGGTCGGGCGGGCTGCCGACCAATGCGGTGCAGAAGCTGTCGGAGCGGTTCCCGATACGGCTGATTCCGCTGGAGCCCGGTCTGATCGACAAGGTGCACGCCAAGAGTGACGCGACGAGTTACTACCGGCTGGCGGTGATGCCGTCCGATGCCTATGCCGAGGCGCAGGGCGGCCTTTCGGTGGCGACGATGGCCGTGGCGAATCTCCTGGTGACCACCGACACGATGGACGAGGCGATGGTCGAGGGCTTCACCCGCACGGTGATCAAGAGCAGGGACCGAATAGGCAACACGGTCCACCCGGCGCAGCTGGTGGACCTGCGGACCGCGATCTACACGGCACCGCTGCCCCTGCACGAAGGGGCGAGGCGCTACTACAGCTCGGTCAAACCGTAGATCGTGGAGCTGTGGGCCGTCGGTTCACAGGCCGTCATGCCCTGGACAGCGGAGACTCCTCGCATCCCGGGACCTCGAACCGTCACGCCACGGGCCGTGGCACCACGGGCCGTGACACCACGGCCTGTCCCGGCCGGCCTGCCGCGCCTGGACGCTCACGCCTCGGGCCGTCCCGACGAGGTCTCCGACCGCGAGCGGCGCCCCGGACCGCTCAGAGCGCCCCGGAGTCCGCCTGTGGTGGTGTGCGGGGCACGCTGAGGGTCACTCTCAGGCCCCTCGGCTCATGGTGGGCGTACCGGATCCGGCCGCCGCCCGCCGAGAGCAGAGCACGGGAGATGGAGAGACCGAGGCCGGAGCCCTTGACGTTCTGGTGGCGTCCGCTGCGCCAGAAGCGGTCACCGATGCGGGCCAGTTCCTCGTCGCTCAGGCCGGGGCCGCCGTCCGTGATCACGATGGTGGAGGTGTTGCCGTCAGAGTCGACCGTGACAGTGACCTCTTCTCCGCGCGGGGTGAACTTCAGAGCGTTGTCGATCACGGCGTCCAGCGCGCTGGAGAGCGCTATGGGGTCCACCCATGCGGTGGTCGCGGACCGTTCGCCGATGAGCCGTACGCCCTTCTCCTCGGCGAGCGGACGCCACGCGCCGACGCGCTCGTCCGCCAGTGCGCCGATGTCGGTGAGTTCGAGTGCCGCGGAGGTGTGCTCGGCCAGTGCCAGATCGAGCAGATCGTCGAGAACCTGGGCGAGGCGCTTGCCCTCGGTCCGGACGGACGCGATCTCCTCATTGCCCTCGGGGAGTTCGAGTGCGAGGAGTTCGATGCGGAGGAGCAGCGCGGCCAGGGGGTTGCGCAGTTGGTGGGAGGCGTCGGCGACGAACGCCCGCTGTTGTTCCAGTACCTCTTCGACGTTGTCGGCCATCTCGTTGAACGAGCGGGCCAGCCGACGCAGTTCCGGGGGGCCGCTCGCCGCGGCGACGCGGGAGTTCAGCTGTCCGGTGGCGATGTCGTGCGTGGCCGCGTCCAGGACGCGTACGGGCCTCAGCACCCAGCCCGTCAGCCGGAAGGCCGCTCCTACGGCGAGCAGCATCGCCGCGCTCTCGCCCGCCGCGATCAGCAGCCAGCCACGGAGAACGCGCGCCCGCAGATGGTCGGTGGGCGAGTCGGTGAACACGACGGCGACCACGTCACCGTCCCGTACGACGGGCGAGGCGACGATCAGCCGGCCCTTGTCCTGCCACGGCCACACCTGTGGAGGGTCCTGGCTGCGCCGTCCCGACAGGGCTTCCCTGAACGCCTCATGGCCCGCGCCGTCCGGCGGCACGGACCAATGCTCGGGCGACCGGGCCATGAACTGCTTGCCGTCACGGTAGAAGACACCGGCGCGGATGCCGTAGGTGGCGTTGTAGCGGTTGAGCTGGTCCTGAAGGGTGGAGCGCCGTTCGTCCGCGCTGCCCGAGTTCTCGGTGACGAACTGGGCGAGCGCCGCGAACCGTACCGTGTCGTCGATCCGGTCGACCACGACGTGCTGCTGCTGGGCGGCGGCGACGCTGACGGCGAGCGGGAAGCCGAGCGCGAGCAGCACACCGGCCATCAGGACGATGAGCAGGGGAAGAAGTCTGGTACGCACGAAGGGGCTAGGTCGTTTCTGATGGATCAGGCTGGATCAGTGAGCGGGGTCTGGTGCCGTGGATCGCAAGGCGGAGGAGGGAGTCCATGCGGAGCATAGGTGACCGACGACAACGCGGCGAGGCGCGGTGCCAGGGCACGCGAGCCCAGCAAGATCCACCAGAAGCGGCCTAGGCGCTCGGGGCCACGAGCCGGTAGCCGACACCGCGGACGGTCTCGATCAGCGCCGGCATCCGCAGCTTGGAGCGTAGTGACGCGACATGCACCTCGAGCGTCCTGCCGGTTCCCTCCCAGTTGGTGCGCCAGACCTCGCTGATGATCTGTTCCCGGCGGAAGACCACTCCCGGCCGCTGGGCGAGCAGCGCGAGCAGATCGAACTCCTTGCGGGTCAGTGGCACGACCTCGCCCTCGACGCTGACGCGCCGGTTGGGCAGCTCGATGGTCATCGGGCCGAGCCGCAGGGCGTCGTCCGAGGCGGTGGCCGCCGGGGAGGAGTCTTCGCTGTTCGAGGTGCGGCGGGCGACGGCGTGAATACGGGCCAGCAGTTCACCCGTGTCGTACGGCTTGACGACATAGTCGTCGGCTCCGAGGTTGAGGCCGTGGATCCGGGACCGTACGTCCGACCGGGCGGTCACCATGATGACCGGAGTCGAGGTGATCTTGCGCAGTTTTCCGCATACCTGATAGCCGTCCTGATCGGGCAGCCCCAGGTCCAGCAGCACCACCGCGAAGGGTGGCTTGCCGGGGTGCGCGGCGGGCAGTACGGCCTGCAGGGCCTCCTCACCGTTGCGGGCGTGCACCACGTCGAACCCGTGCCGCGCGAGCACCGCGGACAGGGCGGCGGCGACGTGGTTGTCGTCCTCGACGAGCAGCAGTCTCATGGCCCCCCTTCGGTTGTGCGATCGAGCGTGCCGTCTGTGCGTTCGGACTGTTCCGGGCCAGGCCGTCCGGGCCAGGCCCGCCGGCCCGTCCGCCCGGTTCCGGTCCGTCCGTGAGTTCCGGCGCTCGATCCGGCGTTCGCGGGCAGTCCGGTGTACCACGGCATCGGTGTACCCCGGCATCAAGGCCGATTCCCCGCCGGGCAGTCAAGAGCGATTCAGCGGCCTCAGGGTTTCCGTTATCCACCCGGTACGCCGACAGTCACCCCCTTCACGCATGGTGTCCAGTTGAGGCCGGATCGTTATCCTCAATTTCCGCTCAGATGTAATGACGCTGGTCGCACCGCGTCACTAGGGTCCTCCCAACCGAGGAGGACGGAGCTGAAAGCCGATGAGCGGAGTGTCGGTGTCCAAGGACCCCGGGGACGTCGTTCCCGCCGATGGCGACCTGGTCGTACTGAGCAACGTCAACAAGCACTTCGGCGCGCTGCATGTGCTCCAGAACATCGATCTGACCATCGCCAGGGGCGAAGTCGTGGTAGTCATCGGGCCTTCCGGGTCCGGTAAGTCCACGCTGTGCCGGACCATCAACCGGCTGGAGACGATCGACTCCGGCTCGATCTCCATCGACGGAAAGCCGCTGCCCCAGGAGGGCAAGGAACTCGCACGGCTGCGTGCCGATGTCGGCATGGTCTTCCAGTCGTTCAACCTCTTCGCGCACAAGACCGTGCTGGAGAACGTCATGCTGGGCCAGATCAAGGTCCGCAAGACGGACAAGAAGGCCGCCGAGCAGAAGGCACGGAAGCTGCTGGACCGGGTGGGCGTCGGCTCGCAGTCCGACAAGTACCCGGCGCAGCTCTCCGGCGGCCAGCAGCAACGCGTCGCGATCGCGCGGGCGCTGGCGATGGACCCCAAGGTCATTCTCTTCGACGAGCCCACCTCGGCGCTCGACCCGGAGATGATCAACGAGGTGCTCGAAGTCATGCAGCAGCTGGCGCGGGACGGAATGACGATGGTCGTCGTCACCCACGAAATGGGTTTCGCCCGCTCGGCCGCCAACCGGGTCGTCTTCATGGCCGACGGCAGGATCGTCGAAGAGGCCACGCCCGACGAGTTCTTCAGCAACCCACGGAGTGACCGGGCCAAGGATTTCCTGTCGAAGATCCTGCACCACTGACATATCGGCTGATGTGACCGGCTGACGTATCGGCGAACCACGACGTAAGGGATGTTTCTCATGAAGCTCCGCAAGGTATCTGCGGCCATCGCCACGGTTCTCACCCTCTCGTTGGCGGCCACCGCGTGTGGCAGCGACGATGGCGACAGTGGTGACGGCGGCGGGAAGATCACCATCGGCATCAAGTTCGACCAGCCCGGCATCGGTCTGAAGACGCCCGACGGCAAATACACCGGCTTCGACGTCGACGTCGCCACCTACGTCGCCAAGGAACTGGGCTTCGAGGCAGGCGACATCGTCTGGAAGCAGGCGCCCAGTGCCGAGCGCGAGAACCTGATCGCCAACGGCGACGTGAAGTTCATCGCCGCCAGCTACTCCATCAACGACAAGCGCAAGGAGCGGGTCGACTTCGCCGGTCCCTATCTCCTGGCCCATCAGGACCTGTTGGTCCGCACCGACGACACCTCCATCACCAAGGCCGAGGACCTCAACAGCAAGAAGCTGTGCTCGGTCACCGGCTCCACCTCGGCGCAGAACGTCAAGGACAAGCTCGCCCCCAAGGCGGACCTCCGTCAGGTCGGGGGTTACTCCGAGTGTCTGACCGGTCTGGAGAACAAGGCCGTTGACGCCCTGACCACCGATGACTCCATCCTCGCGGGTTACGCCGCCCAGAAGGAGCACCAGGGCAAGTTCAAGCTCGTCGGCCTCAAGCTGAGCGACGAGAATTACGGCATCGGCCTCAAGAAGGGCGACAAGGAACTCCGGGACAAGATCAACAAGGCCCTGGAGAAGATGAAGTCGGACGGGTCCTGGGACAAGTTCGTCCAGGCCAACTTCGGCCCGGCCAACTACAAGAACGAGCCGGCGCCGGCGATCGAGACCAGCTGAGGCCAGCGGTGACGTGCCACCGGCCCCGGCCGGTGGCACGCGCCACGATCCGACCAGGGGAGATCGCGGGTCAACGTGTTTGATTTTCTCGATTCCGGGCAGTACGACCTGCTCGACGCGTTCTGGGTGACGGTGAAACTCACCGTCTACTCGGCAATAGGTTCCCTGATATGGGGAACGCTGCTGGCCGGTATGCGGGTCGGACCCGTGCCACTGATGCGGACGTTCGGGACCGGCTACGTCAATGTCGTCCGCAACACCCCGCTGACGGTCGTCGTCGTCGCCTGTTCACTCGGTCTCGACCAGACACTGAGCATCACCATGGGGGGCGGGAACTCCGAGGACATCGGATTCCGGATGGCCGTCCTCGGTCTGATCGCGTACACCGGCACCTTCGTCTGTGAGGCGCTGCGCTCGGGAATCAACACCGTTCCCGTCGGCCAGGCCGAGGCCGCCCGCGCTCTGGGGCTCGGCTTCTTCCAGGTGCTGACCCTGATAGTCCTCCCCCAGGCGTTCCGCGCGGTCGTCGCGCCGCTGGCGAATGTGCTGATCGCCCTCACCAAGAACACCACGGTGGCCTCGGCGATCAGTGTGGCGGAGGCTTCGGCTCTGATGAAGGTGATGATCGAGAACGAGGCCGACGCCCTCTTCGAGGTCTTCGCGGTCTTCGCCTTCGGATTCATCGTCCTGACCCTGCCCACCGGCCTGCTGCTCGGCTGGGTGTCCAAGCGTGTGGCGGTGAAGCGATGACGTCCGTTCTGTACGACGACCCGGGCCCGAAGGCCAAACGGCGCAACGTCCTGTACACCGTGTTGTTCCTGGTCGTCCTCGCGCTGGGCGCGTGGTGGGTGCTCTCCACCATGGCCGAGAAGGATCAACTGGCCTCGGAGAAGTGGAGTCCGTTCGTCAAGGACTCCGAGGTTTGGACCACGTACCTCCTGCCCGGACTCTGGGAGACCGCCAAGGCGGCCGCCCTCTCCGTGGTCATCGCCCTTCCCCTCGGCGCGGCCCTCGGTATCGGCCGGCTCTCGGACCATGCCTGGGTCAGGGTGCCCGTCGGCGTCGTGGTCGAGTTCTTCCGCGCCATTCCGGTCCTGCTGCTGATGGTTTTCGCCAGCGCGGTCTTCGTGAAGTTCGCCGACATCGACTCGGAATCGCGGCCCATGTACGCCGTGATCACCGGCCTGGTGCTCTACAACGCCTCCGTCATCGCGGAGGTCGTACGGGCGGGCATCCTCGCTCTCCCGAGCGGGCAGACGGACGCCGCGAAGGCGATCGGCATGCGCAAGGGGCAGACGATGACGTTCGTTCTGCTGCCGCAGGCGGTCACGGCGATGCTGCCCGCGCTGGTGAGCCAGTTGGTGGTCATCGTCAAGGACACCGCCCTCGGTGGTGCGATCCTCGGATTCTCCGAACTGCTCTATCAGAACCGTCTGATCACGGCCAACTACGGCGCCAACACGATCGCCACCCTGACGGTGATCGCATTGATCTTCATCGCTCTCAACTTCGCGCTCACGACGTTCGCGAGCTGGCTGGAGAGCCGGATCCGGCGGGCGAAGAAGAGTACCGGCGCGGTCGTCGACATCGACACCATCGACGCCGGTACGGCCAAGATCTGACACCAGGCAAGAGTTCCGGGGTACAGGGGTACCCGGGACGCCGACCGCCCGTGGCCTGGCGAGCCGGGCCAACGGGCGGCCGGTCCCCCCAGGGAGGCGGTGGCGCATCAGCACGGGTGTTCGCGCTCTCGGGTCGGGAGCCTGCACGGTCGGCACGGCCGGGTTCCGGTGGAGGTGCCGAGCCGAGTGCGGGAGACGATCGAGCC